>JAIEPU010000072.1 GCA_019748235.1 bacterium | reverse complement strand
CCGAAGGTCGTCGTGGTGTCCGGCAATCGCATGCAACACGACGTCGTTTTCATTGCAGCGACGTGCCACATCAGCACCAATCTGCGGATGGCCACCTTCGATCTCGTGATCGAGCGCTTTACCGACATCATGCAGCAATCCGCAGCGACGAGCGAGAACCGCGTCGAGGCCTAACTCTTCCGCGATCAGCCCGCAAATATGGGCCACTTCGACGGAGTGGTGGAGCACATTCTGGCTGTAACTGGTGCGGAATTTCAATCGACCGAGGAGTTCGATCAGCTTTTCGTTCAATCGGGGAACACCGGCATCTTGAGCCGCCCGCTTACCGACCTCCATGATGTGGTTTTGAATCTCTTCGCGCGTTTCGGCCACGACTTCTTCGATGCGGGTCGGATGGATTCGACCGTCAGCGATCAATCGCTGAAGCGCCATGCGACCGATCTCTCGGCGGATGTTGTCGAAACCACTCACGACCACCACGCCCGGTGTGTCATCGACGATGACGTCCACACCGGTGGCCTTCTCGAAGGCGCGAATATTTCGACCTTCGCGGCCGATGATGCGTCCCTTCATGTCGTCACTAGGGATATCGACGGTCGATACCGTCGATGCCGCGGTATGTTCCGCCGCGTAGCGCTGGATGGCCGAGAGGATGATCTCACGCGATTTCTCGAATGCCAACGCTTTGACGCGGTTTTCATGGGCGGAGATCCGGGTACCGACCTCTTCGTCCAGATCCCGTTCCAACCGATCGAGAAGAAGTTTCTTGGCCTCGTCTTTGCCCAGACCGGTGATCTTTTCCAGAAGGTTCTTTTGATCGAGTAGGATTTTGTCGAGACTCGAACGCCGTCGTTCGACCTGTTCCACTGCTTCCGCTGCTCGTCGCTGAGCCGTTTCCAGAGTCCGTTCCCGCTTGGTAATATCCCCTTCCTTCCGCTCGAGCTGGTCGCGACCCTTTTCTAATTCACGCTCGGCGGTGCGGAGTTCCTTGCGGTCCTCCTCAACTTCCTTGAGAAGTTGCTCCCGCTCTTTCAGAGCGGCTTCGCGGGCATCGAGAAGTGACTGCTTTTTCAAGTTCTCAGAATCACGAGCCACTTGATCCAGAATTTCCTTCGTCCGACGTTCGGCATCGATGATTTGAAGTCGATTGCGAAAGTACAAAATCGCCACTGTCACCGCTCCCCCCAGAAGGAGACCGACGAGGGCGTACACCATGTCAGTTGATGAGATCACGGAACCTCCCACACACTTTGGGACGGACTCCATGTCGCGCAGAGAGGCACACGAAGGACAGTCACGGCGACGGCATCCGACCGAATCGTCGGGATAACCATCGAAAGTCGTGACGCGATCTGGTGTCAGCTAAAGCTCGATGACCGTTGCAAACGATTCACGGCTGGTGATGCGAATGCTCGAAGAAGCCGACCTCGTTCCAATCGAGGGGCCTCAGCGACTTTGAATCGATGAGCGAACGGCGGACGATGGAAGGCGGAACGTGTGGTACCGCCTCGATCCAGTTCTCCGTCGAGCATCCTCAATACCCAGCAACGCATGAAGCTTTGCGGGATAAAGAAGCGCGCCTCGTTCGCAGCCATGCGTCGGACCATTCTCATCCTGAAAAGGATGAAAGTGGTCGCCATCAGCATCAGCGTGATTAAAACGCTCACAACGAATCCTCGCCTAAAGCCCGCTGTCCTCAGACGTTATGCTGAATACAGCTCTGCCGAAGCGACTTAGAATTCCCGTCAAACTTGGCTCAGCACGCCAACAGTGACTGCCGAGTCATCAGCACACAAACTTCATTATCCAATTCAAATCCTACACGTCCACCATTCCGATCGCCACAGCATTTCAATTACCCTGAGTCCGCAAACTACTGAACAGCCCAAAGGCCGGAGAATCGGGGAAAACTGACAATCCAGAGGTAGAATCGCGAGGAGAGACAGGATCATTCGTTTTCATCGTTCTGATCGGTCCGGGTACGCCGAATTTCAGCTCTTTTATCTCCCTTCGATTGGTTGCAAGTATGGGTTCATCGGGTAAGTTTTTTCAAATTTCCTTTCGCTGCGCTTTCCACAACAGGATTGCGCCTCGGATCGAAAGTCCCCCGGTGAGCGAGGTTTGAGTCGTCTCGCCGTTCAGGGAGGGGTTCCGCCGCAGGATGTGGCACAACGATTGCGATTGACCTTTCATCCACTGGAAAGAAGGTCTTTCACTCTCGGATAAGTGCAGGTTCGACGAAGCCGAACACACCAGCGAGGTTGCCCCCATGATGAGGTTTCGAACCGGTCTAATCCTCGCGCTTCTGATCGCAGGGATGACCGGCGTTGTTTCCTCCACCAATGCCGCAACTTACCGCACCCGTAACTTCGTGGTGAAAGCTATTCGGGCCGACGTTGCCCGTCAGTGTGCCGAATATGCCGAGTACTATCGCCGCACAAAAGCGATCGAATGGCTCGGCTATGAAATCCCCGATTGGAACGACCCCTGCCACGTCGAAGTTGTCTTGAAGCTCGGCGATGCCGGTGGCGCGACGTCATTTGTTTTCGACAAGGGACGGGTGCTAGGACAAGACATGACCGTCGAGGGTCCGCTCGAACGGATCGTTCACAGCGTCCTTCCTCACGAAGTCACCCACACCATTTTTGCCGCAAAGTTTGGCCGTCCCCTCCCCCGCTGGGCTGACGAGGGTGGTGCCGTTCTCTCGGAGGATGCTTCAGAGCTAGATCGCCACGATCGGCTCGTTCGCGAGGTCATTAATGACAATCGCATGATTCCCCTTCATCGGCTATTCGTTCTGACGGAATATCCGAACGATGTGATGGCTCTCTATGCGGAGGGCTTCTCGATCGCGAACTACTTGGTCACGCTGAAAGGAAAACCCTACTTCCTCGACTTCGTGGCGGATGGACAAACGAAGGGGTGGGATCGCGCTCTCGCCAGCTATTACGGCATTTACAATACCGATGCTCTCGAAGGGCATTGGATCGGTTGGCTTCGAGAAGGGCGCGGCACCGGCGCAGACCAACCACTGTACGCGGCTCGCACGCCCCCTCCCTCTCGCACGACGCAGAATTCCGCCATGGTCGCTCGAGGCGAGATGCCTGACGATCCTTGGACGAACCGTCCCGTTGCTACCGCCCGTCCGACTAATACTTCTTCGTCGATGGCTGCCTTCGAGCCGTCGCTCGTGACGCCGGCTATTGCGAATACGAATGCCTATACGTCTCCGCATGCGACCGCCGCCGCTGGTAACGCCGGCTGGACACGAATTCCACAGGCAACCCTGCCCGCCGGATCGGGTACGATCGGCGAGACCACGGTGAGCGCTTCTCCCACTTCCCTCAGCACTCAAGAGCCGACGACCGCTTCGTCGCGTGGCTCGTTAACCCCTCCGCGACGGTGGGCCCCGGTTGCCGTCGGACGAACGCATCGTAACGACACTCCGTAAATGTCCTGAGCCACTCCCTCTCTTGCAAGATTGCTCTCCTCAGCCTCAACGCAAGCGATAAACTCATTCACACGCCATCAAATGATGGCCTTGAAGATAGACGCATCCGGGGCGAGGAAATAATGACAGTCGACCTGACCGCGATTCAAGAATCACTTTCGGAACGGAAGCTTGACGGTTGGCTCTTTTACGATTTCCGCGGCTCGGATCCGCTCGCCTATTCTATTCTCGGCTTGCCGCGCGACGTCTTTCATAGCCGTCGCTGGTTCTACTTCATTCCGTCTCAGGGATCGCCGACCAAGATCGTCCACGCGATCGAATCAGGTGCGCTTGACTTGCTCCCGGGGAAGAAGGAAATCTATCTTCCCTGGCCTCAGCTCCATCAAGCGCTCAAGAGTCTTCTCGCCGACAAGCGAACCATCGCGATGCAGTACTCTCCGAGCAACGACATCCCCTACATTAGCCGCGTTGATGCCGGAACCATTGAACTTCTCCGGTTATTTGGAATAACTGTCGTCACTTCCGCCGACCTTGTGCAACTCTTTGAAGCAACCATGAGTGACGCCCAGTATGCATCGCACGTTTATGCAGCGGATGCAATTGCTCATATTTGTCACGAAGCGTTCGAGGAGATTGGTCGCCGTATTCGAAGTGGATCGCCGGCCACTGAGTGGGAGATTCAGCAATTCCTTGCGCAGCGGTTCGAATCGGAAGGATTGGTGACCGATCACCTTCCCATCGTCGCCGTTGACGCCCATAGCGCCGATCCCCACTTCGCCCCCTCACCGATCGATTCCCCTACGATCGGTCCCAATCAAACGGTTTTGATTGACCTTTGGGCGAAGCGTCGGGAGGCCGACGCCATCTATGCCGACATCACTCGTGTGGCCTACACGGGAAACGATGTCCCCGAGGAGTATATTCGCGTCTTCCATATCGTCCGTGACGCACGGGATGCGGCCATTTCAGCCGTCGAGCAGGCGGTTTCGTCGCGGCGCACAGTAACAGGAGCGGAAATCGACGATGCTTGCCGCGCCGTCATTCAGAAAGCAGGTTTTGGCGATTTCTTCATTCATCGCACCGGCCACTCCATTCACCAATCAACGCACGGCAACGGAGCGAACATCGACAACTTGGAGACACAAGATACCCGGACGCTCATCCCACGAACGATCTTCTCTATCGAGCCCGGCATTTATCTTCCCGGCAAGTTCGGCATTCGAAGTGAAATAAACGTTTACCTATCGGCGCAAGAGGCAATCGTCACCGGACCCGCTCGGCAAACCGAAGTCTACCGCATTTCGACTACATGACCCGCGCGATCACGCATTTGAGATACGCCGTTTCGGGACAGTAGAGCGACACCGGATGATCGGGAGATTGACCTCGTACTTCAAGGACACGGAGTTCGCGTTCCGATTTCTGAGAGGCGGTGGTTAACATTTCAAGGAATGCCTGGGGAGTGACCAGCCCGCTGCACGAGCAAGTTGAAAGGATGCCCCCCGGTTCGACTAAGCCGATTGCCAGTCGATTGATGTACTCGTACCCGCGCATCGCACCCTCCAAATCCGCCCCCTTCGCTGCGAATTTGGGAGGATCGCACGATACAACGCCGAATGTCCGGCCTGACCGTGTCAGATCACTCATCACGCCGGCCGCATCTCCTTGTCGCAATTCCAACGGAATATTGTTTCTCATCCCATTCTGGCGAGCCAGTGAGATCGCATCAGCCGATGCATCAACACACGTGACCGACGTTGCGCCGTGTCTGCCCGCCACGAGGCCAAAACCTCCCGCGTAGCAAAACACATCGAGCATCGATCTGCCAGACGCATATCGGGCGACGGCGAGGCGATTATCCCGCTGATCGAGATAGGCTCCTGTCTTCTGACCGTGAATCGGATCGGTAACGAATTCGACTCCCGATTCTTCGATCACCGTCGGACCACTGGGGAGTTCCCCTGCCAGCAATTCCTCAGAAAGAGTTAAACGTTCCAGTTCCGCGATCGCGGCATCCACGCGACGATAGATCGTTCGGGGCTGAAGGATCTCTTGAATGGAATTCACGATTGTTGGTTCGAAACGCGATACGGCTAAACTGTTGATCTGCAAGGTGACGACATCGCTAAACCGATCCGCGATGACGCCTGACAATCCATCGCTCTCACTGTAGATCAGCCTGCACGCAGCGTGCGACTTGCCGAGGCCAAGCGTCTGTCGACGAAAGCGAATGGCGTCATGAACCCGGCGAGCAATCATCTCCTCATTGATCGGCTTCTCTTGTCGCCACGAATAAAGTCGCACGCGGATGGCGCTGTTGGGATTGAAGAGCCCATGCGCGACAAACTCTCCTCGATCCGTCCGGAGTTCGACGGCATCTCCTGCTTTAGGCTCTCCCTCAATCCGTCCGATTGCCCGCTCGAACACCCAAGGATGATGTCCGAACAAGGGACGAGCGCGGCGCGGTTTCAAGTAGAGACGAGGGGTCACGCAAAATCCTTTTCAGGAATCGTGGGCAATGGATGATGCAAGTAAGTGCGGAATGAACGAGTGGGTTGCTCTAGCTCCGCTGCCCTTCCACTTCGTGCAGGTAAGCAAGCGTCCGCTCCAACTCCGACTGCAAATGCCGGACTTTAAGGAGCGACTTCACCCGCGTTAAGAGGATTGGCTTATAGACAGGCTTCGAGAGAAAATCATCAGTCCCTGCCTCAACCCCCCGCTCGATGTCAGCCGTCTCGTGGAGAGACGTGATCATCAGGATCTGAATATCCTTGGTTTCAGGATTCGATTTAAGCTGGCGACAAACCTCGAACCCGCTCCTCTTCGGCATCATGATGTCGAGTAGGATCAGGTCCGGCTTGATCTCGGCGACCTTGGCAAGCGTCTCGTCCCCATCAACGGCCGAGATCGTCTCGCAGGGCAAATCCGCGAGATAAGCCTCGAGGAGTTCGACGTTCTGAGGATTGTCATCGGCAATGAGAATCTTCCACGTACGATCTTCCACGCTCGGAGCTCTCCTAATTGCCGCTATCATTGCAGGACACGTTCAATTCGGGGAAAAACCCCCTCGGACTCATCATATCGTTTCTGACACGTACGATAAGCTTCGAGATGACAACGCCGAAACGTTCTGGCAAGGAGTTTCCGCTCGGATGGACTGGATCGATACTCATGCTCACCTCAACAGCGACCATTTCGAGGGGCCGCTGGATGAGGTTTTAAGTCGAGCGAAGGAGGCCTCCGTCGTCCGTATTCTTGTCATTGGGACGAATCGCGAGGATAGCGAGTGCGGTGTTCGGCTGGCTCAGGAATACCCCCAACTGGCAGCGATCGTCGGGATCCAGCCAAATAATCTGAACGAGGCAATGCCCACGGATTTCGACCAGGTTGTCACGCTCGCCGATCATCCAACTGTTGTCGCGATCGGCGAAACGGGGATGGATCGTTACTGGAAAACGGTCCCGATTCCTTTGCAGCGTGATTTCTTCTGGCGGCACCTAAAGCTTGCTCATCTTCGGGACTTGCCGGTCGTCATTCATTGCCGCGAAGCCGAAGCGGATATCGTGGAAGTCCTGACAGAGTTTTCCGAAAAAACGGGAAAGCCGATCGCGGGAGTTATGCACAGCTATGCGGGGGATGAAGCGACCGCGCGAGCGTGCTTGGCACTCGGACTCCACATTTCCTTCGCGGGGATGTTGACCTTCAAAAAGAATCAGGCGCTTCGAGACGTTGCCGCGACCGTTCCACTCGATCGGTTACTCGTTGAAACCGATACCCCGTACCTCTCTCCCGAGCCTTTTCGTGGCAAGCCGAACGAACCCGCGCGAGTCATCCATACCGGCGCATGCCTCGCTCAGATCCACGGAAGAAGCATCGAGGAAATGGCGGCGATCACGACCGACAACGCGCGAACTCTCTTCAAGCTGTGATAAATCGCCGTTGTCACCTTTGACAATCAGAAATCGACAGGCCCTCCCATGTCGATGGAGGGAATATTCGGTGCGTAGTTCGTGAATCGAGTCAGTTCCTTTAAGAACGTCATTCGGATATCGCCGATCGGGCCGTTACGCTGCTTGGCTATGATGAGATCGGCCGTATTAGGATTGTTCGATGAATCATAGGCATCGTCGCGATGAAGCAACATGACGACGTCGGCATCTTGCTCAATGCTTCCCGATTCACGAAGGTCGCTCATACGGGGACGATGCCCCTCCCGCTGTTCCGCGCTCCGGTTGAGCTGACTGAGCGAGATGATCGGCACCTTCAAATCACGGGCGAGCGTCTTCAGCCGACGTGAAATCGTGCTGATTTGCTCCTGACGACTCGCGTTTCTGTCTTCGGATTCAATGAGCTGCAAATAGTCGATGACGATCATCCGGAGGCCGTACTGCATCTTGATACGCCGCGCGGTGCCGGCAATGCGCATCATCGTCTGGCCCGGTTGATCGTCGATGTAAATCGGAGCGGAGCCGAGTTCGTCACCCGTTTGAATAAGCCGCATCGTGTCTTCTTTGCTAAGCCGACCTTTGCGAACGAACTGCAAATTGACTCCCGCTCGGCTACACAGTAAACGCTCGGCTAATTCAAGCATCGACATTTCGAGGCTGACGAATAAGACCGGGCACTTGTGATCGACGGCCGCGTGCTCCGCGAAATTCATCGCCAGCGACGTCTTTCCCATACTAGGTCGAGCCGCCAGGATGATGAGCTCCGACTCCTGGAATCCGTTCGTCAGTTGATCAAGATCCGTAAATCCCGTCGGTACCCCCGTGGTCCAAGCCCCATCCCGTGTTTGTCGATCGCTCAGTCGAGCGAATGCTGCCTGCAACGCCGTGCCGATATCGACGGTTTCGCCGGTGCTCCGATTCGAAGCGATGTCCATGATCTTCCGCTCAGCATCTTGCAGAAGATCGTCTGAGGATGAAACACCCTCATAGGCGTCACGAAGGATGTCGTTTGAAATGCGGATGAGATTTCGAACGATCGCTTTCTGATAGACGACATCCGAGTAATGTCGCCAATTCGCCGCCGTCAGCGTCTGCTGATACAGTTCCACGATGGTCGGCGCGCCGCCGATTTCAACGAGCACGCCCGACTTGTTGAGTTGTTCTCCGAGCGTAACGGGATCGATCGGAACTCCCAGTTCCGACAGGTCGGTCATCGCTTTAAAAATCTTTTGATGCTTGTCGCTGTAGAAGTAGTCGGACTTCAGCAGGCGAACCAGGTCATTGATGACCATGTTATCGCGAAGCACACAGCCAAGGAGCATGCGCTCGGCATCGAGATTCTGTGGGGGTAGTCCCTGTGGAAAGAGATTTTCGGTCGGCTGCGGACGACGGCGACTTTTTCCGTTCGACGTTGCCATCTCATGCCTCCTTGCTCGAACGGGGCGATCACCCACCATTCGCGCGGATCCTATGTCGCGGAAAAAGTCTCTACGAATGAATACATCGTACTCATTTCGACCGCGCCGATAAACCATTCGATCAACGGCGCAGAGATGAACGCAAAAACTGGCTACCGCGACACCTTGTTGGGTGCGTCATCCAGTCATCGCATCGACGTGCTAGGAAACGATTTCGAGCGGGTTGGCCTCGAGCTTCGGGGGTTGGCACACCGACTCTTCCCCCTTCTCGTTCCGAACGACGATACGGAAGCCGAGATCCTCGATCATCTGGTAGTCGCGAAGCGGTGCTTGTCCCTTCGTGGTCAGGTAATCCCCCACAAAGATGGAGTTTGCCGCGAATAGACCGAGTGGCTGAAGGCTCCGAAGTTGGATTTCCCGTCCGCCCGCGATGCGAATCTCTCGATCGGGGTTCACAAAGCGGAACATCGCCAACACCTTCAGACAGTAACGAGGCTCGATCTCTTGCCTCTTTTCTAGAGGGGTGCCGTCGATCGCATTCAGGAAGTTGACGGGAATCGATTGAACTTTCATGTCACGAAGAGCGGTTGCCATCTGTACGATGTGCTCACGCTTTTCCCCCATGCCAATGATGCCGCCCGAGCACATCTCGAGACCTGCATCACGAACTGCCTGGAGAGTCTCCATCCGGTCTTGATAGGTATGCGTCGTGCAAATCTCAGCGTAATGATCTTCGCCCGTGTTGAGGTTGTGATTGACCCGGTCAACGCCGCACGACTTGAGCTCTCGCGCTTGATCGGGAGAAAGAAGGCCAAGGCAGGCGCAGATATGCAGGCCAAACTTCTCCTTGATCTTCGGAACCACACTCGTCACAGTTCGCATCTCTTGCGGCGTCGGAGAACGGCCAGAAATGACGATGCAATAGGTCCGCGAGTTCAGTTCCTTTGCCTTTTGAGCGCCCTCAATGAGCTGCTCTTCCGAGAGGATCTTGTACTTCGGAATTTCAGCGTCCGAAACTTTGGATTGCGAGCAGTAGTTGCAGTCCTCAGGACAAATCCCGCTTTTCGCATTGACGAGGAAATAGAGCTGAACCGTGTTGTCGAAGTAATGCCGGCGAATTCGATACGCGCCGGAGAGCAAGTCCAGCAATTCGTTGTCCGGTGTGTCGAGGATTTCGAGTGCTTCCTCGGTCGTGAGTTGATGACCCGACAAAACTCGGTCGGCCAACGCGGTCCACCTTGACCCCTGCTCCGCACCCAGGACGCTTTGAATCATCGAGCTTCGCCTCTTCTCTTCGGAAAACAATTTCACGCAGCCTATCCAGGCTGAATCCTCGTGACAGTCAGGTCTTCATCGTAGGCTAGGTCGAAACGACCGAGCCTACATCGGCGACATCATGCGTTGCCGCAGCAATTCTCACGACGCTGCTTTAGAGTGACCAGAGATCGCTAGTTAGGCTTCTTGGTCGTTTGCAGACGAATGCCGAGTTTCTTCAATTCCTCGACCTGCGCCTTCCCCTCATCGGAGAGTGGGTTCCCTTCGATGTACACTCGAACGAAGGGGGCGAATCGCTTCCGTTCGGCAAGATCCTTTTTGATCATCTCGACCAGGGGGCCAAGCGCGGCAATCTGGTTATCCTCAAGGAAGAGATACTTCCAATAGATCGATGCGGAGAGAGGACTGATGTCCGTCACGCCGTTTCGCGTCAGACCAATCCTTTCCAGTTTAGGCAACGTGGCGAGGACAGAGATGTCCTTCACCTGATTATCGTCCAAGTACAAAGCCACCAACCGTGAAAGCTTAGCGATCGGAGCGATATCCTGAATCTTGTTCTTCGCCAGATAAAGGGCGTTTAAGCTTTCATGCCCGGCGAGCGGAGCCAGATCACTTATCTCGTTGCCATCGAGATTGAGGTACTGGAGCATCTTGAGGTCGCGCACGGCCTCGATCGACTTGATTCGGTTCTTAGAAAGATCGAGTGACTGGAGATACTTGAGAGGGGCGAGCGGAGCGATTTCCTCGATCTCGTTGTTCGACAGATTGAGTTCGCGTAGTTCGCGGCAATGCTCGAGTCCGGCTAAATTCTTGATCCCTGCCTTTGGTGCCTTGATCGTCGAGATCTTCTCGACGTCCTTCGCCAGAATCGGTTGATCGTTGTTCCTTTTTTCGAACACGGATTTGCGAACCGCCGCCTCGAGCGCCTTGTCCGGAAAAATCGACATTTCCTGAGCGGACAATGTTGTCGTGAGCACCAACAGCGCAAGCACTACTGCAGCACACCGGCCCATGAACATTCCTCCCTTTGAACCCGCCATCAATAGCGGTCCGAACCCTGAAAACGTTGTACCACACCAGGATGAGAACGGCTTGATCCAATTCGAGAGGTTCAGAAATGCCAGCGGGGAACGAGCACCGACGGTGTCCTCAAAATGAAGATCACTCGCCGAACAGATTTGCTCGACGAGTGATCCTCATGTCTGAAAGTCGAATTCTATTAGGGAAGATCGGTCGATCCCATCAGGAACCGGTCAATCTCGCGAGCCGCCTCGCGTCCTTCGTTGATCGCCCATACGACGAGTGACTGACCACGACGGCAATCGCCTGCCGCGAAAATGCCGGACATGCTCGTCGCGTACTTGCCGTAATCCGCTTTGAAATTGCTTCGCGGATCACGCTCGATGCCAAGCTTCTCGGCAATCACATCTTCGGGTCCGAGGAACCCGAGCGCGAGGAAAACGAGGTCCGCTTCGAAGACTTCTTCCGAGCCTGGAATCTCCTTCATGGTCGGACGACCGCTCGCATCCTTGCCCCATTCCAGTCGAACGGTTTTGATCCCCGCAAGGTTCCCCTTCCCGTCGTCGATGAATTCTTTCGACGAGATCGCGAACTCGCGCGGATCCTTACCAAAGACAGACGCCACTTCCTTATGGCCGTAATCCACGCGGAAGATGCGGGGCCATTCGGGCCAAGGATTGTCCGCTGCGCGGGTGGCGGGGGGCTTCGGGAGTAGTTCGAAATTAACGAGCGACTTGCAGCCGTGCCGCATCGAGGTACCGATGCAGTCATTTCCCGTATCACCACCACCGATGACGATGACTCGCTTTCCCTTTGCGGAAATGTGAGCACCATTCGAAAGGTTCGAATCGAGAAGACTCTTTGTGTTCTTCGAAAGGAACTCCATCGCGAAGTGAACGCCTTTGAGTTGGCGTCCAGGAATCGGCAAATCACGCGGCTTCGTCGCACCACACGCAAGCAGGATTGCATCAAACTCTTTGCGAAGGTCGTTGATGTCGACGTTGACACCGACATGGGCGTTGGTGACGAATTCGACACCCTCGGCTCTCATAATGTCAAGCCGGCGTTCGACGGTCTTCTTATCGAGCTTCATGTTGGGAATGCCGTACATGAGGAGACCGCCGATGCGATCATCCCGCTCGAACACTTTGACCTGATGTCCGACCTTGTTGAGCTGGGCTGCCGCGGCCAGACCCGCAGGCCCCGAACCGATCACCGCGATCTTCTTGCCCGTCCTGGCGGGAGGAGGTTGCGGCGTGATCCAGCCCTCGGCATAGGCCCGATCGACGATCGAGCATTCAATGTTCTTGATCGTCACCGGTGGATTGGTGATGCCGAGCACGCAAGCCCCTTCGCAGGGGGCCGGACAAACACGACCGGTGAACTCCGGAAAGTTGTTCGTCTTGTGCAAGCGGTCGATCGCCTCTCTCCAACGCCCGCGATAGACGAGGTCATTCCACTCGGGAATCAGGTTGTCGATCGGGCAACCGGTATCTGACTGGCAGAATGGAACGCCGCAATCCATGCACCTGGCCCCTTGAGAGCGAAGATGCTCTTCCGGAACGATGGCGAGGAATTCGTTAAAGTTTTTGAGTCGCGCCGCTGGGTCCGTGTACGGGACTTCTTTGCGTTCGAGCTCCATGAATCCCGTAGGCTTACCCATTCGTGAACACTCCATGAACCCCGGTATCGAGTTCTTCTTCGTGTTTCATGCGCTCTTCGAGGACGCGCTTATAGTCCTTCGGCATGATCTTCACCATGCTGCTGTCCACCACATGGTCCCAGTCCGCCAGAAGGTTCTTCGCGACGGTGGAACCGGTGTATCGCTCGTGAAGTTCGATCAACTGCCTGACTTCGCGGATATCGGAATCGCTTTCCAAACGCTCGATCTCGACCATGCCGAGATTGCAGTTGGTGAGAAGCTTTCCATCGGGATCCCAAACGTACGCGATCCCGCCGCTCATACCGGCGGCGAAGTTTCGTCCGACCGGCCCCAAGATGACAACTCGTCCCCCGGTCATGTATTCACATCCGTGATCACCCACCCCTTCGACAACGGCGTGAGCGCCCGAATTGCGAACACAGAAACGCTCGGCCGCTCGGCCACGGAAGAAGGCCTGACCGCTCAGCGCTCCGTACAGAACGACGTTACCGATGATGATGTTGTCTTCCGGTCGGAAGGTGCTCTCGCTCGGCGGGTAGATGATGATCTTACCTCCCGAGAGCCCCTTGCCGACATAGTCGTTGGCATCACCCTCGATCTCCATCGTCACGCCTTTGGCGAGCCAAGCGCCGAAGCTTTGTCCGGCGGAGCCGCGGAAGCGGAGATGGATCGTATCCTCGGGAAGTGAGGGCTCGCCCCACTTCTTGACGATCGTGTGACTGAGCATTGTTCCGACGGTTCGATTGGTGTTGACAATGGGTAGCTCAATCCGGACCTGCTTTCGATGCTCGATCGCATCTTTCGCGAGATCGATAAGGCGGTTGTCGAGCGCCAAATCCAGCCCGTGATCCTGCTTCTTCGTATTGCGAACTTCGACATCGGGCCGAAGCTTTTTCGCCGGGGTGAGAATCGGCGAGAGGTCGAGCCCTTCCGACTTCCAGTGCTTGAGAGCATCGTCCACTTTCAAGCAATCCACCCGACCGATCATTTCGTCGATCTTGCGGAAGCCAAGCTTCGCCATGATGCCTCGAGCTTCCTCGGCCACCATGAACAAGTAATTGATCACATAGTCGGGCTTGCCTGAGAACATCTTCCGAAGTTCAGGATCTTGCGTCGCGATACCGACAGGGCAAGTGTTGAGATGACACTTCCGCATCATGATGCAGCCCAGCGTCACGAGCGGCGCGGTCGCGAAACCAAACTCCTCAGCCCCTAAGAGCGCCGCGATCACGACGTCCCGTCCGGTCTTAAGCTGCCCGTCGGTTTGAACGACGACGCGTGAACGAAGGTCGTTCAAAACAAGAGTCTGATGCGTCTCTGCCAAGCCAAGTTCCCATGGAAGGCCCGCATGCTTGATGCTCGTAAGCGGCGAAGCACCGGTTCCACCTGAATCGCCAGCGATCAAGATGTGATCGGCATACGCCTTTGCAACACCCGCCGCAACCGTGCCGACGCCGACCTCGGAAACCAGCTTGACGCTGATCCGAGCCGACGGATTGGCATTCTTCAAATCGTGGATCAACTGCTTGAGATCCTCGATCGAATAGATGTCGTGGTGAGGGGGCGGACTGATGAGACCGACGCCTGGTGTCGAATAGCGAATGCGAGCGATGTTCGAGTCGACCTTCCGGCCGGGCAGTTCACCACCCTCGCCCGGCTTGGCTCCCTGCGAAATCTTGATCTGCAGTTCGTCCGCATTTGACAGGTACCAAATGGTGACGCCGAACCGGCCGGAAGCAACTTGCTTGATTGCGGATCGCTTCGAGTCGCCATTTTCGAGGGGCTTGAATCGCTCGGGGTCCTCGCCACCTTCGCCGGTGTTCGACTTACCACCGATCCGGTTCATCGCGACGGCGAGGGTTTCGTGCGCTTCCGCGGAAATCGAGCCGAAGCTCATCGCGCCGGTGCAGAACCGGCGAACGATATCAGCCGCCGGCTCCACCTCGTCCAGCGGGACGGCCGGCATGCCCGTGTCATCCTTGAAGCGAAGTAGGCCACGAAGCGTGCAGCGAGTTCGCGCATCGTCGTTGGCGTGAGCGGCGAATCGCCAATACGCTGCCGCGTCGTTCGAGCGGGCCGCGATCTGAATGTCCTTGATCGCCTGCGGGTCCCACATGTGGCGTTCCCCTTCGGCACGCCAGTGGTATTCGCCGTAGTTCGGCAAGACTGCCAGACGATTCTCTTGTCGGGTCGGATAGCCGAGTTCGTGACGGCGAATCGCTTCCTTCGCGAGAACCTCGAAGTCGACCCCTTGAATGCGGCTCGCGGTTCCAATGAAGCACTTCTTGACGATCTCGTCTCGAAGGCCGATCGCTTCGAAGATCTGAGCTCCCTTGTAGGATTGAAGCGTCGAGATCCCCATCTTCGCCATGACTTTGAGGATCCCCTTGGCGACCCCCTTGCGGAATGCCTTCACGACGAGTTCGTCATCAGTGAAGCGAGCGTCGAGCAAGCCGTCACGCTGTGCTTGCCAAATCGACTCGAAGGCGAGATACGGATTGATGCCGTCCGCACCGTAGCCGATGAGGAGGCAGAAGTGATGAACCTCACGTGCCTCGCCGGTCTCGAGAATGATGCCGATCCGGGTTCGTTTCGACTTACGAACCAAGTGATGGTGCACCGCGCCAACCGCGAGGAGCGCACTCACCGGGACACGTTCGGGAGAAATCGACCGATCCGACAAAACGACGAGTTGGTAGCCCTCGTCGATTGCTTTCTCCGCTTCGGAGCAGATGCGATCGATTGCGCCGACGAGTCCCTTTTCTCCTTCGCTTCGCGCCCACGTCGTATCGATGGTGCGAGCCTTCCATCCGCGATAGTCGATATGCTTGATTGCCGCCAATTCCTCATTGCTGAGAATCGGGTGCGGCAACAACAAGCGGTGAGCATTCTTCGCGGTGGATTCGAGTAGGTTGGCCTCGGGGCCAATGTAGCACTCGAGCGACATGATCACTTCCTCACGAATCGAATCGATCGCGGGGTTCGTGACTTGAGCGAAGAGTTGGCGGAAGTAATCGTAAATCAGACGCGGTTTATCCGAGAGACACGCGAGCGATGAATCATTTCCCATCGAACCGACCGGGTCGCGCTCTTCTTGAATGAGGGGCAAGAGCATGAATTGCATCGTCTCGGTCGTGTAACCAAACGCCTGCATGCGGGCAAGCAATGTCTCTGGATCGAAGCCGTGCGGTTCGTGCGTGGTGTCGAGATCCTGAAGCTCGAGTCTTTGGATCTTCAGCCAATCGCCGTAGGGACGATCGTTAGCGATGTCGGTCTTGACCTCGTCATCAGGGATCAATCGCCCTTGTTCGAAATCGACGAGGAACATACGACCCGGCTGCAGGCGTCCCTTCGACCGGACACGCTTGGGATCAATGGGGAGCACGCCGACTTCAGAGGCCATGATGACCTTGTCATCATGCGTCAGGTAGTAACGGCTGGGACGAAGTCCGTTTCGATCAAGGACCGCGCCGATGTACTTGCCGTCCGTGAAGACGACCGATGCCGGCCCGTCCCACGGTTCCATCAAGCACGAGTGGTACTCGTAGAACGCGTGCTTGGTGATCGACATGTTCTCATGATTTTGCCACGCCTCGGGAATCATCATCATGACCGCCTCTTGAAGCGAGCGGCCGGTCATGAGAAGGAACTCGAGCACGTTGTCGAACGATCCCGAGTCCGAACAATCAGGCTCACAGATCGGGAAAATCTTCTTCAGGTCGTCTCCGAAGAGCTTGCTCTTCAGCACCCCTTGTCGAGCGAACATCCAGTTTTGATTGCCGCGAACTGTGTTGATTTCGCCGTTATGACTCATGAAGCGGCAAGGTTGGGCCCGGTCCCACGAAGGGAACGTATTCGTGCTGAATCGGGAGTGGACCATCGCGAGATGGCTGGTGTAATCGGGATCCGCCAGGTCGGGATAATACCGCACGACCTGTTCGGCCATGAGCATTCCCTTGTAAATAATGACCCGCGTCGACAGGCTGGCGACGTAGAACATCTTCGCCTGCTTCATCGTCGTGTCTTGACGAAGAGCATGGCTCGCGCGCTTGCGGATGACATAGAGCTGACGCTCGAAAGCTTGCTCGTCAATGTCGTCATTGGCGGCGACGAAGAGTTGCTCCATGTAGGGTTCAGCATCGCGAGCGGTCGGGCCAATATCAGCACCGGCGGCATCGGTCGGCACGCGACGCCAGCCAACGAGCAGTTGCTTTTGCTCGGCGATGATGTCTTCGACAACCTGCTTACACTTCTCTCGCTCCGCCTTGATCTTCGGCAGAAAAACGATGCCGGCGGCGAAGCGTCCCGGTTCGGGGAGCTGACTCTTCAAGTCTTCCAGAGCAACTTTGCGCAGGAAGTCGTGAGGAAGGGCGGTCAAGATGCCGGCACCGTCACCGGTGTTGTTTTCGCAGCCGCACGCGCCGCGGTGTGTCATGCGCTGAAGGACGGAGTCAGCGTCTTTCAAGATCTGGTGGCTGGCTTTCCCGTTGATATCGGCGACGAAACCAACGCCGCAGCTATCCTTTTCAAATTGTGGGTCGTATAGGCCATGCTTTTCGGGAAAACCGATTTGTGCCATCACGAAAGACCCTCATCTAGTCGACCGCCGTTAGACGGTCGCGACTCTGTTGCTGAGCAGAATGACAGAATCGTCACCCAGCAACCCAAATCCGTTGAGCACCGACACGGCGCTCAATGCCCCTGTATCCACCGGCCAGCGAAACTCGCTGCCTGGACTGATTTAGTTCGTACCCGCAGCCCGATGGACGTTTTCGCCTCTCGACGAGTGACCGAAGAGGTCCTCACGACCCCTCACCCCTTCGGCGTTGGCGACTCGCACCTAGATGTCCCTGACGCTACTCGCAACGCGAGCCATCGAAGGGACAATAGGTACCGGCGGACGATCGACGCGAAAGAATTTGCGATGGACAAAAACCACGGCCGCAAAGAAAGTGCCGGTCCGTCGTCTTGAGGTCCAATCCTTTCGCTGTTCGGCTGGCTCACCCCTGGAGGGACGAGTTTAACCTATTGCGTAAAGCCAGGCTTCACGCCGGTCTCTTTCGAGACCTGTCAATCCACGTAACACGCTCTAGGATCAGGATGATATGTCGGTGACAAGTCGCCACCATCCATTTGCTGCCGTTGGCGCCGGCAGATCCCCATCCCCTTCATCCTTCCTGGAGGTTAAGCCCATTTTTATGGAGGGACCCCGGTCGCTTTCAAGTCCCCCCTACCGAAAGGACCTCCAGAAGATGCCTAGCCTTATAGCAAATCCGGCGTCTGAAGTGGCACATCCTGAATAGTATTCATCGCAACACGATCAAAGATAAGACTTTAGCAAAAAATCGCTGATTCGCGACAAATCGCCACAAATCAGGGCGATCCATCCCTTACCGTCGCTCAAGGACAGGCCATGTTGTCCAAGGTTCACTCTTTAACGCGATGAGGAATTGATTTCGAACGACCAGGGAACTCTTCGCTCGACGCGCGAAAGAGGAGCGAGAACTACCATCCTCATGAGGACGCCTTCGACGGCAGAGGGGCATTCACCTGTTTGATCCAGGCCTCCAACTTAGAACGGAGCTCCTTCCCCTTTTCGGGCTGAGAGCTGAAAACGTTTTGAGCCTCACCTGGGTCCGACTTCAAGTCGAAGAGTTCGTCGCGCCCATCCTCATAGTAGTGAATCAACTTCCAGTCCCCGTCACGAATGCCGCTGGCAGGGGTCGTCGTGGGGTAGTAGTGAGGAAAATGAAAATAGAACGGGCGCTCGAAATCGGAATGAGGTTTCCCATCAACGATCGGAAGAAGTGAGAGTCCATCGGTTTGGCTCGGTTGTGACTTTTCCACTACGTCCAAGATGGTGGCGTGCAGATCCATCGTCACGGTGGGGACATTGCTTGCCGCCCCTGGCTTTGTTCGGCCAGGCCATTTGACGAGGAGAGGAACTCGAATCCCACCTTCGTAGAGCGACCCCTTCCCCGATCGAAGGGGATGATTGCTTGTCACAAAAGTCCCGGATGAATCTCGCAAATACCCCCCGTTATCCGACGTGAAAATGACAAGCGTTTCGTCTTCGAGTCCCTGCCCCTTAATGGCATCCAGCACCCGCCCCACATTCGTATCCAGGTTTTCGACCATAGCGGCATAGGTCGGATTTTGATGCTTCATCTCCGGCCGGATTTTCGCGCGATACTTTTCGACGAGATCGGCCGGCGCCTCGAGCGGCGTGTGTACCGCATAATAGGCCAGGTAGAGGAAAAACGGGTCCGCGCGGTGCTGTTGAATGACCTTGATCGCCTCGCTCGTGAGCCGGTCCGCGAGATACTCGTCCTTTTTCCAATTGCTCAACCCCGGAACATATCGGCGCTCTTCAGTCTCGGTGGCTTTCCCTAAGTAAGGAGCAAAATGAGTTGCCGGCGCTCCCCAAAACGTGCCGCCGATGTTTTGATCAAACCCCTGCACTTCCGGGTAATGCAGTGCATCGCCGAGATGCCATTTTCCAACGAGCGCCGTGAAGTAGCCTGCTTCATGGAGTCTTTCGGCAAGTGTGACCTCAGCGAGATCGAGATTGCCGCTTGTCGTCGGCGGAATGAGCTTCTTTCCTTTGGTCGGATTGGAGGAGGATTCAAACCAAGTCGTGATGTTAAGCCGAGTCGGATGCTTGCCGGTCAGTAACGCGGCACGTGTCGGCGTGCAAACCGGCGCCGCGGAATATGCTTGCGTGAACCGCAGCGCGTCCTTCGCCAATTGATCCAGTCGAGGCGTTTCATGGAGGTCGGCTCCGTAACAGCCAAGATCCGACCAGCCTAGATCATCTGCCAAGATAACGACGATGTTCGGTGCTTTGGCCATTGCGCGATCGGCCGACAAAATCCCGAAGGCGATGAGACTGATGAGAACCAATTGACGTGTGGGCCGCGACATGATTCGCCTCTTTGACATCCTCGTGATCGGTACTTCCATTAACGAGTAGTCACTCACTGTCCATTCCATTTTGGTGGCGGCCAACTGGCGCGCGTAGCCTCAGGAACTAGTCCGATCAATTCCACCGGGATTCGTTCGAAACCGAGCTTGTAGGCCGGGGAATCATCTCTGAGTTGAAAGTTATCCGATTCTCTACTCAGAAAGTACGGATCGCTATCGAGCAGATTACTTTCGATTTTGACCAGAGGCTTAGCGGCAGGCTCGATATCGAGCCATCGACCACCGACGGAGATGTTACGTTCGATGACATTTCCCTTCGGTGCTCCCGGATCATCATTCAAGAGTGAGATGAGTTCTGGGTAACGATCACTCCAAGGGGGTGTTTGATAAGGGAGCGCCTTCAACTTTTGCGGCATGTCCTCTTCGATGTGATTCTTCATCCAATTAAGGCCACGCGCGTCGACATGAATGCTCGGCTCACAATCCACGAAGACATTATTCTCGATGATGTTGTCACGTCCTCCCCCCAGAAGAACCGCTCGCCCCGCTTTGTAAAAGACGTTGCCAAAAACCTTGGTTCCGCTCGCCGCATCATCCAAATAAACCGACATCGCTCCGTGAAGGCCCGGGCCCTTGATATGGTGGAAATAGTTGTGGCGGACGACATTGCCCCGCATGCTCCAGTCACGTCCCATGTAGAACGCGCCGACGTCGCCTGTCTCTTGGCAGACGTGATGGATTTCGTTGAACTCGATCACGTGATCATTTCCATGAAGGAGAATCGCGCAGTGGGGCGCATCGAAAACCAGATTATGGGCGATCCGAATTCCCACGCCCGACACCCCAATCGCAGGAGCATAGGTTCGAACGATTCGCCCGTAGTGATGAATGAGATTGTTTTCGACACGTCCTTCACCAGAAGTCAGCGTCGTCCGATCGCCGCCATTGATGCTGATGCCACTCTCGCCGAGTTCGGAGAGATCGCACCCGACGACGGCATGACGCATGCCAGTAATCGAAACGCCGCTTCCGCCGATGTCACGGAATCGGCAAGCGACGATGTGGAACGACTCACCTCCCGTGACCGAGACGGCGTTACCGCGACATGCCTCGAACGAAAGTCCTCGCAGTTCCACAAAAGAGCATTCTTTTGATTCGATGATCCGCGGTTGGACCGACAGGATGAGTCCGGACTTTTCGAGAGGCTTCAATGGCCAGAGGTAAAGCTTTCCCTCTTCTCGATCGATGTACCATTCGCCTGGTTGATCCAACTCCGAAATGGCATTCAGCACATAGAATCGTTGACCGGTGCGGTAACCGTATCCATGTTGCGGGTCGGCAAGCGATATCTCTTTCGTCTCTGGGTCGATCGAGGCGACTTTCATGTAGGCGGCGGACCAATCCCAAAACCAGTAGCCGTGAACCCGAAGATCTTTCTCGTTGACCCAGCGTTTGATCCGATCATCAGCAATGGTGAATTTGCCTCCCTTGTCCCCTTTGATGCCGTGAATCTCGGTCGGCATGGAACCGGTGAGCTGATCAATCTTGGTGAATCCGTCATTGGGCCATCGGGCTAAAGGGAGTGGAACTCCATCAAGGAACAGTTCGGGCATCTTTCCGGCCTGCACAGGATCGCCCCAGTCTTTGATTCCGACATCTGGCAATGAAATGACGACAACATGATCCCGTGCGGATGGATCCAGTCGATCCATCATTTTTGGATCGGCTGGAGAAGCAAACGATTTCAATTCGCGCCCGGCCGAGAGAAGCACCCGTTCGCCGGGCGCGGCGCGATAGACGATTCTCGCCCCCGCATGCCCGGAATCCTCCTTCGTAAGTTCGAAAGGCCGGTCGAGGAAATATGATCCGCCCGTGACTGTTATCACCGCACCTTTCGGAAGGCGATTCTCCGACTGCCACTTTCGGATTTCGTCTCTCGCTCGTTCGAGCGTTCGAAACGGTCCGTCGTTGTTGTCCGAGGCGATCACTTGTCGTTGGCCACTCCAGGTGTCATTGCCGTCAAGACTTACAAAAAAGAGAGCCGGTTCTGAGGGGGCGGTAGAAATTAGCAGGGTAAAAACGAACCAGGCGACCGATGCCATGAGAAAACCCCTATCCCGCTGTCTGTGAAGCTGCGATAGAAATACTAGGAGCCATTTAAACAGCCAGTTCTGGCAAGAGATAGACATGCGCGAAGATTTATCGAATCCGGCGGAGATGATGCCGGACTCAAGCCGCTCGAAACGTCGCGCACGTTCATGGACGAAATACTGGGTGAGCAGGATGCTTTACGTCACCGTCGCATGGCTTGGTGTTTGTGCCCTCATCTTGGTCATGGTGGTCAAGCGCCGAGACAACCCCTATCCCGAGGACGTCCCGGCCGTTCAATGGGCCAGTTTCGAACAGCTTCGATTGAAAACTCGCGATCAACTCGAAATCGGTGCATGGTACATTCCAGGACGACTCGACAAACCAGTGGTTATTTTGATGCACGGGCATGGTGGAAATAGAGGAGCCGTGCTCGATCGCGCGGAGACCGTTTCCAAGCTCGGCTCTCCTGTCCTTATGGTGACGGCTCGCGCGCATGGTGACTCAGAGGGAAACTTCAACGATATCGGATGGAGCGCGAGGCTCGATTTGGAAGCGGCCTGCGACTGGGCGATGGAGAAACTACCGGATCAACCCGTCGTGCTCATGGGAGTTTCCATGGGAGCGGTGGCATCGATCTACGCCGCGAGTGAATTCAGCTATCCTTGGGCGGGACTGATCCTCGAATGCCCCTACCGACATCTCGTCGATTCTGCGATGTGGCGACGAGGGGAACTCTATATCCCGTGGGGAGTTTCTCATGCCGCCTTCGCTGGCGTAAAGATTCTCGCGCCGGTCATTCTCGGCAAGGCCGCGACGAATTCCCCGCTCGATGCCATTGATCGAGTCCCCGCGAATATTCCCATTCTCTTCATCGCCGGGAGTCGAGACAGGAGGGCGCCAGTCGAGGACTCCGAGGCGTTGGCACGTAAGGCGGGGAGCCGTGCTTCGGTCGTGATCGTGGAGGGAGCAGATCACGAAACCATCTTTAACACCAACCCGACTCAGTACGAACAGGCTCTACGCGTCTTCTTCGCGAATGTGGAGACGCATCAAGAGGAAATAAATCACAAGTCTGAAACAGCCAGCCTCGTCCCGTGAGTGGATCCTGTGAATTATGAACTCGCGCTTCGGTAACGCTCGAGTGCGACATAAAAGAATCGCCGGCTTAAAAAGAGGAGAACACCCGTCATCACCACAGTGTAGGTGATCATTGGCCAGTCGAAGGCTTTCACCGCGAAACGGGCAGGAATGTTGACCGCCAGCATGACAGGGATGATGTAAAGCAACATGACCTTGATTGCCATGCCGAGCATGCTGTCGGAATAGATTTCGTACGGCGATCGGCCGAACTGCACGATGTAGAACCAAAGCTCATGAAGACTCTGCGTGCGAACCACCCACACGCTGATCGACGCCAGCGCAAGCATGAAGCTGTAAAGAATTCCAACCCCACACACAAGAAGTACAAGAAATCCAGCGATGCGAAATGGAGTTATCGGCAAATGCCCCGTGATCGATGAGTAGAACAATAGTCCCGTTCCAAAGAGTATTCCCGGCAGCTCCGCCCAATCGATTCTTTCGAACGACGCCAGGAACTGCGCATCGACCGGCTTCAGCAACATGAAGTCAAGATTCCCGGTCCGGATGAGCTCAGAGAACCTTGTGCAGTTTTCGAGGAAGAGAGCTTCGATCAATCCGTAGAGAATGAACCATGTGCCCATGAGAAAGAAATATTCAGACCGGTTCCATCCCCCAATCGACGTCGTCTTACCGAAAATGAGATCGAAATAAAAGACGATCAGGATCAGCCATGCGACGCCGGTAACCGCTCGCGCGATGAAGTTGAACCGAAAGCTGAGTTCGCGAACGAGGCAATAACGGATAAAGCTGCCGTACAGCCGAAAGTATCTTCCCACGGAGAGGAGGCCGCGCGCGTCTTGTCCCTGGCTCATCCTATCCTCCGAACGCGCTATAGTGACGAATGCCGGAACGGTACATCGTCCGAACGATGACCGCAAGGAGGAGTGCCATCCCAACCATTCGAGACACTTCAAACCAAAGTTGACTCGATGACATTGAATCTCCGTGCAGGAATAGCATCGAGGGGAAATAGGCGAAGTATTGGAACGGCAGCCACTTCACGATCGATGCAATTGGCTCAGGAAAGAGATCAAGCGGGAACATGTGGCCGCTGAGTACGAAGACCACCGACATCAGCATGTAGGAGAGAGACGTGATCTCAAGCGTCCAAAAGGCAACGAGGCCGATGAGGGTTTCAAACAGAAAGCCGATCAGGAATCCCATCAACAGCGTGAAGAGAAACAAAAGGAAGGTCGGAGCCGACGGCCACCCAGGAAAGAAATCCCTGCCGAGATAGATCACGATCGCAAAGGGTATGGTCGCAAGAAGGTAGTAGACGAGCTTGTGCGCGACACGCGAGGTGAAAAGAAAGCCAATCATGTTGATCGGTTGCGTCAGATACTTTTTTATGCCTCCCTCGCGAATGTCCGTGGCGATTCCCATCGCCAGGCCCGGCATGCTCGAAAATGCCCGGCTGATGAAAACAAGCAGGTTGTAAGCGACCATTTCGTCGCGCGTGAAGCCGGCAATACGTGTGGAATCGCTGGCGGCGAAAACGGCCGTCCAGAGAAACGCAATGGAGACCAGCGGCAAGAATCGCATCAACGTCGCGAAGAAGAAATCGGTCCGGTACGTCAATCGTTCGCTGAGACAAACGCTGAAGATGGTGCCGTACTTGCGGAGTATCGATTGGCCGTCAGTTGAAAGGGAGGATGCCAAACTCATGATCGCTCGGCTCCCGCGACCGGAAATTCGGGCGATTCTCTATTCTCATCCGCTGCTTGAAATACTTCGGCAATGACTTCCTCGAGAGGAATCTCATCAACGGTGATATCGTCGAGCCTGTGCCGACCCAGAATGTCGGACAGTGCATTCGCAACCGCCTGTCTATCCATTCGGAGCGTCGCCACCGGGCCTCGCACCTCGACGACCTCACCATATCGAGCTAGATCATTCGGCACGGATTCTTCGAACTGGAGCTTGACCATCTTGAAACGCGTAAACTTCGCGAGAATGCCCGTCAGGCTTCCATCGTAAATCAGTCGGCCATGATTGATGACGATCGTTCGATCGCAAAGACTCTCGACATCTTTCATGTAGTGGCTGGTGAGGAGCATCGTCACTTGTTGGCGATTGTTGTAGTCGCGAAGGAAGTCTCTAAGTTGCGACTGCGCCACGACGTCCAGACCGATCGTCGGCTCGTCGAGAAACAAGACGCGCGGTTGATGCAGAAGAGCCGCGACAAGCTCCATCTTCATCCGCTCGCCGAGAGAAAGTTCCCGCACCGGCTGATTGATCAGATTACCAAGCCGAAGCAGATCAATGAGTTCGTCGTGTGTTCGTTGAAAGACATCGGGAGGGATGGCATAAATCTCTCGGTGGAGGCGAAACGACTCCCTAGCCGGGAGATCCCACCAGAGTTGATTCTTCTGCCCCATGACAAGTGCGAACTGACGACGATATTCGTTGGCACGCTCCCAGGGAACGAAACCGAGCACGCGAGCCGATCCGCTCGTCGGGTAAATGAGTCCTGACAGCATTTTGAGCGTGGTTGTCTTCCCGGCACCGTTCGGCCCCAGGAACGCTACCATCTCTCCTTCTTCAATGCTGAAAGAGATATCGGCCACCGCCGTAACGTCCTTCATCTCTCGATGAAAGAGACCGCGCAGGGAGGCGCCGATGCCAGATTTGTTCTTCTGGGCAACTCGATACGTTTTTGCCAGATGCTCGACTTCGATGAGCGGCATGATCCCTCATGTGAAACGAAGACCATCAATGAAACGGCTCGTTCCTTCGTTCACGAAGGTCGGCCCGCGCGATGGCAAACGGCGGTATTATAGAGAGAAAGCGAGCAAAGCAGCCAAGGTGGGAAATCAACGGAAAGATGATCCCGGACGATGTTCATTGACGAACAGGCGCGCTGTCACCTGCGAATCGAACCGGTTGCTCGGCGAGATCAGGCACGGGAATGGGGCTTGCTTCGGTGTTCAAGCCAGGCGGAGGAGGTGCCGGAATTCCTTGGCCTCCTTGATGAAAGAACCTCAAAAAGGGTTGAAGCCGCACGTCGCCGGGTGACTGCTTGGCGAGTTTCTCGAAAATGAGCCGGGCCTTTTCCATCTCGCCACTGCTGAAGAGCTGAAAACCAAGCAGGAAGAGAGCATCCTTATCGTTGGGATTCGCTTTAATCCGACGAGCGATCTCTCCCATCATTTTCACATGCTCTGTTTTGTTGGCATACAGTAATCGCATGTCTGTCGGCTTCGAAGGCCAGTTGGGATCGGCCGCAAGACCACGAGCGATTGCCGCGCCGGCCTTGTCGTACTTCTCCGCAGAGATGTACGCCTGCGCGGAATAGAAGAGAGCCTTTGAATCCGAAGGACTCAGAGCAGCCGCTTGTTCGAATCGATCAGCGGCAGCAGCAAATGAACCTTTCTCAAACAACCGCTGCCCCGCCTTCATGTTGGTATCGATCCGCTGCTGCGTCACCTTGACTCGTTGCATGGCATTCGGATCAACAGCTTTTGGCTGAGGAGCATTGGCGACAGCCGCGGGGGGCGCCTTACCGTTTTGCCCCTTCGTCTGCTGAAGTGCGGCAAGTTGGCTCTGAAGAATCTGGTTCTGATACTCAAGAGATGTCGTGTACTGACCGTCGCTGTACCCGTTCTGATACCCCTGCGAGTAGTCGTATTCAGACGAGTTGGTATAGGTCGGAACGTAGACCGGATAGCCGTAACTACCGATCCCGTAGTTCCTGTAGCCGTAACCACCATAGCCATAGCCGTATCGATTGCCGTAATACGGAGGAACGTAGGTTCCGCTACACGGGTTGTTGTCATAAACGGTTGTGTTGGAGCTCGTTTGCCCGCTGAAACCTAGATTCTGCATGATGTTCACGGGCGCGACGAGATACTTGGTTCCGTCGGTAACTTGGGAACGTACCATGCCAGGAAAAATAATCAGGATCAGGCCGATGATAGCGAATGATTGATGCCGCATGATGCCACCCTACCTGGGTCTGTCCCTAACCTTTTCCAACTGTCATTATTGCATGGTCATGCGAAAGGGCAACAGAAGATTCCGACAGGAGATCAACAATTCATTCTAAACCGCTACTGGCACTATCGGGCTGGCTCGCGTCGTGCCGATTCTGATGCCTGGAATGCGGAAATTGAATCCGTCAGCCGCCTCACGAATCGTCGAAACTTGCCTGGCATGGCAATGGCATCGATCCGGTGCTCCGTCCCATCGATCATGCGAATCAGTAAATGATACCGCTGCACGAGCAAATACCGGAGTGTAAAGACCAGCCCAATCGGGGCGAAGATGAAGCCGAAAGGAACAACCGGACTATCCTGTCCCTGAAAAAAAGGAATGAGGAATACAATCCCGATGGTGAGCGAGATGATGGCGAATACCAGCCACCCCACGAGCACGTTCGTCCAAGCAATGACCGTCTGCACCCGTTCAAACAAGACGCGTCGAACACGATCTGAACCGAAACCGTTCTCCAGATCCAGCAACGCATCATCGTCAAGGAGAAGTTCGCGCCGTTGAAAGAGTCCGTATGCCGAAAGATCCGCTGCCATCTGATACCTCACCCGCTCAAGTGCGACCTCACAAGAACCCTTTCGTCGGAATAGCCTGAACAACTAAAACTCCGGCGGCCCCTCCTCATCCATCTCCATGCTTTCACCATTTTGTTCGTCGAGGGCTTCGCGAAAGTGCCTCTGCCCTTCCGCGGTCGACAATGAGTAAACAGCGACACCAAGGGCGATAGCCACGGCCAGATAGACGAGCAAGAATAAGGCGAGAGCGAACCCGACGAAAAGGGCGCGGCCCCGGCTGACCAATCGACGAAAGACGGGATTGTTTCTTCTGAGCTTGAAGATCCCGGGATAATAAAAGAGAGCGATGGGAATCAAGACGATTCCGCCGTAAAAGGTGATCACCGAAAGAAAGAGAAGTGTGATCACCAGACGGTCCGGCCGCGGAAGCGTGTTGGAATACGCCTCCATCACTTTCTCTTGTCCGCCTGCATCCAAGTATTGAATGCTGTACGTTTCCCCCTTGAGATCGACGCGGCAAAGTTCGCAGATGTAATCTCCGGTCCCTGCACAGATCGCGGTTGCCTTTTTGCTCGGGTGATTCGAGCAGACCGCATCGTCAGAGAGCGCGACCTCCGCCTGATTTACCTCAGGAGGGATCGGATTGAAGGAATACACGGAACCGCGCCAGCCGCATGCACAGGAGACGACTTCGTCAGCGGGCGTTTCAAGCGTCGCCTTGCAGTTCGGACAGACGAAGGTTTCAACCGCAGTTTCCGTACTCACCAATAATCCTTTCGATGGACCTCAATAAGTCATCGCCGACCAGTCAGGCCGGAAGCGACTTGCCGCCATCTTCCGATTTACAAAACGCGCACCACCCTCGTCCCAGCGATCCGGTCATGGAGGGCGCGATGCAGCTTCGTGTCGACTAATGCCGAGACCATGTTCACGAGTATAAGACTCGAAACAACGGCGGACATCGTCGATAAGATCTTTTGAAAGAGCCCCTGCAGTCCGGGTGCGTTGGTTGGGTCGGCCAATTCAATGAGAACCATCGTAAGAATCGCGAAGCTTTCAAGGATCGTCAAACTATCGGAACAAAGGGATCGTCCGAAGGCTTGCCGAAACGATAATTCGCCGCCATTGAGACGGACCACTTTGGTGCCGGAGACGAGTTTTCCAACCGTTCGGCCGCCACGCCAATGCATCGTCGCCACATACAGAATGTAAAATGAATTCATGACGAACTGAAATATCGCCTGACCGAGAGTCATTTGGACCGATGGATCGTACGCGGGATCCTCGATGGTCACCATGCCCATCCACCATCCGGTGGGGTAGCCAATCGCAAAGTAAATTCCCGCGAAAAGAACCCCGTCAACGATAAAACCTGATACTCTTAAGGCGACCGAGGCCGTCACGAGCGAGCCGGGTTCATCTGTCCCACTTCGAAGTCTTTCGAGCAGGATCGCTTTGCCCTCGGCTCCGACCCATTTCCCTTGAAATTGAACCGCGTTCTCTCGCGGGATTCTTTGAGCGGTCACCTCACAAATGATTGTTTCGGGGCCTTCATTCATACGTGATCCAATTTTGCTCTAAATGTGATGGCGGATTACCTCAAGCGACTCGAATGACACGAGTCCCCGCCAGTCGATCATGAATGGCCCGCTGACGGGATCGATCAAAGAGCGCGAAGAGAATATTCACCACCGCATAGATACCGCTCACCGCAGAGACCCCGATAAATACCATCAATAATCCCTGCACGGCGGGATTGATTTCCTCTCCCGGCTCTCTCCCACCGCCAAACACAAGAATGGCGACGATTACCCCCAGCGCACTCGTCAGTAAGTTCGGCCCATAGAAGTACACTCCACGCCAAAAGGCTTGCGAAAACGCGACGGGGCCACCGTCGATGGTGACGACTTTGGTGTGCGCCATCTTTTTGCCCGGCGTTTGCCCTGTGCGAGAGTGGAAGTATGCAAAGTAACCAATAAGGACGATGCTTGCGAAGAACTGAAAGAATGTTTGCAAAAAGTTGCCGGTGGGGCTTTCAGGACCAACTGGCTCGGGGCCCCCTTGATCTGTCATCGATAAGATCAGAAACCCGATGGGCAATGCGATAACCGCTCCGGCAATGGAACCGATGATTCCGTCAACGAACATTCCACCGAATCGGGCGAACACCGACGGCGCCACGAGCGCGCCCGGTCCATCAGCTCCGGAGCGTAGCCGTTCCAGGAGAATCGCTTTCCCCTCGGCGCCGACGCGCTTCCCCTGAAACGTGATGACTTCGTCCGCCGGAATCCAATTGCCGGTGACTTCGCATTGAACGAGATCTGATTCATTTGACATGCCGCGTTCCTCCGCCAGGGCTCGTGCAGTGCCCGCGCATCATAGAAGTGACTTTTATCACACGTGTCGTACCTTGCAGGACGCTCGCAGCATACATCGGTACATGTGTCATTCAAGCATTTTCTCGAAAGAAAGGTCGACGGCGAATTCATTTCGAGCTGAAGGTGTGCGCGGGCCGTGACTGGAGCGATCAGAGGCCGGAAAACGATCACGAAGAATGTCCGCCCGATCGAACCGTCGCCGATGTCATCGGCCGAAGTTCGCGTTCTGCAAGACAAGTGCGATGTTGAGCACCGTCTGTTCATCGCTCAGGTAATCTAGATCTTCTCGAAGGGCATACCGCGCGCGGAAATGTTCTGCCGCTCGCGCGAAAAGTTCATCCCGAACGTTCGGCTCCAATTCATCGCGCCGAAGCATGAGATCCCAAACTAAATCCCGTTCATCCCGATTGATTCGAGCCAAAATCCGCTGCCGAATGACAGGGTCGGACTGAAACGTATTGGCCCGCGCGCGCACGGATCCCTCGAATGATGGAAGAGTTGCCCTCGCATCACGAACCACGATCGTATCGGCAGCGATATCCCCCAACCGGCGCCGATAGGGATCAAAGAATGCGACGATCATTCCGACACCGTAAACAAGGGGTAAAAAATCGATTGTCCGCAGGATGTTTCGCATCAACACATCGGCAAGCGTCAGGCGCCCCCCTGTCGCGGAGATCACCCGCAAACCGAATATCCTTTTGCCCGGCGACTGTCCTTGTCGGCTGATTTCGAAGTAGGCGAAATAACCGAACTGAACGATGAAGACCGATAGAATCATAAGGGCATCAACAAGATTACTCCCCAGAATCGGCTTGAGCGATTCCGCGGGCATCGCCAAAAGTATGACGAATAGAACGAGGAAAATCTGATCGAGGATGTTCGCCATGCCGCGCGTTGCCAAGCCGGCCACCTCGTAATGGAAGCTCACCTGCTCCGGCGTGATGATGCGGTAACGAACCATGACGATCCTTTGTCAAACAATCGAGCTCCAGACTTGCCCCTATTGTGCCAACCGGTCACAATGCCGGCATGGATCTTTCTTCCTTTCTTCGTGAACGGCAACCAAGGTGGGACCGGCTCTCCCAGGTGCTTGATCAAGTCGATCAAGCGGGCCTGGAAAGTCTGTCGAGCGAAGAGATTAATCGTCTCTTCAGTTTATATCGGCTTGTCTCTAGCGATTTGAATCTCGTCGCGACCCGCACCGCGAATCCCGCGCTCATCGAGTATTTGGAATCGCTGGTCGGGCGGGCATATGTCCATCTCGTCCCGCGTCGGCGCTATCGGTTATTTCGCGAATGGTGGAAAGTGGTTCGCTACCGTTTCCCCCGTCTCATCCGCCGAGAGCGAAATCTGATGGGGCTAGTCACCGCTATTTTCATCCTCTCGGTCGCGTTCGGCTACCTTGCAACCGCCCTTGTCCCAACGACCGCCGAGATATTTCTTCCTGCCGAACATGTGAACGTCTCTCCCTCCGCGCGAGTTGCCTCACTCGAGGCATTAGAGCGTTCCGGAAAAACGCGGGTCGACACGGCCGGCAAACATGCCGAATTCACGACGTTCCTCTTCACGCACAATATCCGGGTGTCGTTTCTCTGCTTCTCGCTCGGACTCACATTCGGCATCGGCACCGTCGCTCTTTTGGTGATGAATAGTGCAATGCTGGGGAGTCTGGCGGCGCTCTACGCGGACGATGGAGTCCTCAGTTTTTTCATTGCTTGGGTCGGACCGCATGGTGCGATCGAGTTGCCGTCGATCTTGTTCGCGAGCTTAGGAGGATTGATGCTCGCCCGAGCACAATTCCGCCGCGATCGCGGCTCATTCCTTTATCAGCTTCGTCAGATGCGGGGTGATCTAATCGACCTATTGATCGGCACCTGTTCGCTGCTCGTCATTGCCGGAATCGTGGAAGGTGGTTTCAGTCAGGTCAATGAGCCGACGATCCCCTACCCTCTGAAACATGCCGTCGCCGCCATTCTCTTCATCGCGCTCGTAGCCTATCTCTTCTGGATGCCCGTGAAGGAAAAGAATGCCGATGTCGTGAGTCATGAGTTGGCGGTGGCGTGAAGGCCATCAACGTCGTGAATCACCCAATGAGAACGAGTTGACTATTTGATTCTCCTTCCAAATCACAATCACGCCATCCCGGCCACCCGATGCGAACATCGACCCGTCTGGAGAGAAATCCACACACTGAACTGGGCCAGTATGACCAAGGAGTGGTTTGCCGAACGTCTGCGAATGAAGGGTATGTACGATAATTCGATTATCGTAATGTGTCGCGGTGACGCATAGTCGATTATCCGGTGAGAAGCAAAGAGCACTCGTGGATTCGAGATCCGTCAGAACTTCACAGATCTGCGCGTTGGACGAATTCAAAAGATGAATGTGATGGCCGAATGTTCCGACCGCCAACAAACTACCGTCATCAGAATACATAAGCCGCGAGACAGAACGCGAATCGTGGCGAGTCGATCCTGTTTGATGGTGTCCACGGATTCGAGCGGTTGAGAAATCCCATATCCAAACATCATCTCCATTTCCTGCTGCCACGAGCGAACCGTCAGCCGAAATTGACATCGTGCTCAAGAACGATTGTTTCCGTTCATCCTGACTTGTGACGATGTTGCTTACATCCCAGCGAGCGATCTCTTGGTTGGAGTCTGCATCCCAGAATATCAGGCTGTCGGGATGATATTGTCGCTCTGGGTTTCTTCCAATCAGCAGGAGAATAGGTACATCGCGGGCAGCCGCCAGTGCCGAAATGGAGAACTCATCTGCAACTTTTATCTCTGCTTCGAATTCGAAGCTCGGATATCGCCAGACATGAACAGTACCGGAGTCATCCATCGAAATCAGACGCGATTGTTGCCGAAAAATCGCAGAGATTGAGAGTGAGTGGGCTTCCTGGCTGGCAATCACTCTCGAGTCATCTACCGACCAGAGGCGTATCCATCCATCCTCGTATCCCGCGACGACATGATTCGAATCTGTGAAAACAAGTGCTCGCACCTGGTTTTGTTTTCGTCCCAATCGACCAATCATCCTTTGACTTCGAATATCCCAGATCTTTACAAGGTGATCATCTCCACCGGTCGCAAGCAGCGATTGATTTCCGCTAACGGTAAGAGCAGTGGTCGAACCATCATGAGTCTTTGTCGTATCTAAGGTCATCGCGGTCTGCGAATAGAACTTTTTCGTGCTCCCATCAGATAGTGACGAAAGGAGTTCATGCGAGTGAGCGTCCCAAATGCACGTGTTGTTTTCTCCTCCCCCGGTAATGAGAACCCCATCCGAAAGTCCCAACAATGCATGACTGTGAGTGGGCGGTGGAGACAAAGGAATTCGACTGCAGTAACCAGTAGAAACTTCTATTTTGTAAAGACACCCAAACAACGGACCGAGAATTAAGTGCGACTCGTCTGAATTGAAAAACAAAGGGGCCGATGTTTGAGGCAGTTCAATCTCCCAACAGCATTTTCCAGAATGAGTATCCATGTACATCAAGCGGTGCCCCACCCACAACGCAACGAAAGATCCGTTTGTAGTAGACGCCGCTCCGGCTAATCGCGGGTAATCTCCGAAGTACCGTTCGGATGAACTTCCGTTGGCCAATTGGCCCCAGTACAACGAATGACGCTCTCGCTCGACGAAAAAATGTCCCGATGGACAAAGAATGATGTTTCTTACTTCCTGATCGCCGATCAGAAGCTTGATTCCCACCGATTTTGACCATGTCATGAGTTCAGTGTTCGCGCTCGTGAATGCGATCGATGACGAATCTGGGAGAACGAGCAGTTTTTCGATATTGGCTGGCGGTTCGAGTGGAATCACTCGGATTTGCTTTTGCGTGTCGATGTCCCAGATCCGAATCGTTCCATCGCGTGCGGCAGAAACGACTGTTTTACCTTCCGGTGAGAATGCGAGCGCGGTGATGGAATTCGTATGAGAAGTTCCCGACTGGCCGAGAAGTGAAGTCATTAATTGATTCGGCGACGGCCGAACAGGTTAAGTGGAGGCAGATTCGCGGCATGACTGCCTTGAATTCTCAAAACTATTCAACTCACACTTAGCATACCGCATCAAAATCGAATCGTACAGTTGCGACCCATGATGCTGTCATTCGAGGCCTTTCCCGAGCAACCAACTTCTAGAAATCTGAACTGATCGTTTCATTCCCTTCGATCGTGCCGAGGGCACGCCAGATGGTTCCATCGATGCCGTCGCCAACGAAATGAACGGATCCGTCCGCTAAGCACATATGCACGCCGCCGGTGTGATAGCTCCGGGCGGTGACAGCGGCATAGGTCGGGCCTCCTTCGCGCTCACGAATGCCGACAACATCCATGTCGGGATAGCCCGCGGTACCATTCCTCCCCCCTGTTCTAAAATTGGGCGGCCACGCGGTGGTGAAACCGGTTTGGTGGACACCGCCGTCATGAAACTCGGTGTGCTCGGCATCCTTGAACTCACCCCCTGGACAGCCTTGATACTGCGTGATCAACTTCGGATCGGCGGTCGGCAGAGGGATCGGCTTACTGGTATCGGTCGGGCTGTAGATGAGGTCACTGCAACGTCGGTAATAAGGCATGTACGTCTTCACTTCAGCCAGGAGGATCGTCTTGCCGACACCGTCACGAATATCCTCGAGTCCGACGCTGGAGTTGACTCCGAAGGGTGCGTTCGGCTCCGGAATGACCTTATAATTCGCTAAGTAAGGATTATCCGTCGGAGAGAGTCCACCAAAGACGAACCAGTCACCACGATTGACGCCGTAGTTGATGCACTGATATCCGTCCCCAATTCGGTGCCGATCACTCTTCGGATCAGACGGACAAAGAAAGACCCCCATGATGGTGGTCCCTGCCGTCTTATTGGACGCGTCGTGATACGGTTTTTCGAAATTGAACAAGTCCGCGCGGATCTGACCTTCCAGATACGGCAGGATGCGAGCTTGCGCGCTCCATCCGTTGAGAGTGATCTTGCTGGGATCTGCCGGATCTCTCTGCACGATGTTCCCGGGCGGAAAGAAGGAATTCGTGTGAGTGTAGGCGATGATCGCCATCCCAATCTGTTTCAAATTGGACTGACATTGTGCACGATTCGCGGCTTCTCTGACGGAGTTGAGAGCCGGCAATAAGAGGGCAGCCAACAGCCCGATAATCGCGATCACGACCAAAAGTTCAATCAGCGTGAACCCAACTCTTGATGAACGATTCGTCATGAAATGACCATCCTTTTGGAGTTGACTTTCCGAGTGATACTGAGTCTCAGTTCCATTAAGCTAAAGCGATTAACCGGAGTGTCAACAAAAAAGACGGGCTCGCCTGCCGGTTCGAAAAAGTTGAGACGAGTAGAATGAGTGCATGAATGACCACTCCGTTCGCCGCGCTGAATTCAAGATTCTTGGAATGGACTGCGCCGAAGAGACGGCTGCGATCGAAGCCGAACTCCTTCCCCAGATTGGAGTTCAAAAACTCTCCTTAAATATTCTCAACGGCAAGATGTCGGTTGAATTCGATGATCGGACGTCGGAAAACGCGATCGTCGAAGGTGTTCGTCGGGCGGGATTGAAGGCGCAGCCATGGATTACGGAGGCGTCGACTTCTGATCCCATTCAGTCCGGTCACTCCCCCCAGTCACTTGCGATGACGCTGAGTGGTGCTTCCCTTCTCTTGGGACTCGCGCTCCACTCGCTACTACATGGATGGCGCACAGCCCTCGGCGTTGAGGAAGGGACGCTTTCTCTCGCCGCATGGATTCCTTACCTGCTGGCGATTTTGTCGGGGGGATGGTTCGTCTTTCCGAAAGCGATCCACTCAGCTCGACGTTTCAGGCTCGACATGAACGTCTTGATGACCGTGGCGGTGATCGGCGCGATCGTCATCGGACAAGTGCCCGAAGCGGCGACGGTCGCCTTTCTCTTCTCCCTTTCCCTCTGGCTTGAATCGTGGAGTGTCGGGCGGGCACGTCGAGCGATTGGCGCACTGATGGAACTGAGCCCCGAGAAAGCAAGAGTCCTGTCGCCTGATGGATCGCTGCAAACGGTGGATGCTAAAGATGTCGAGATCGGGACTCGGATCGCTGTTCAGCCGGGAGATCGATTTCCACTCGACGGCATCATCGCGGTCGGTGAAACCAGTGCGAATCAAGCTCCGATCACCGGCGAATCAATGCCTGTTCCCAAGCGGCCTGGTGATCAAGTCTTTGCCGGCACGATCAATGAAGACGGTGCGGTCGAAGTCACCACGACGCGACGGGCCGATGATTCCGCCATTGCCCGCATCATCAGCCTTGTCGCGGATGCCCAGCAACAAAAGTCAGCAAGCGAGCAGTGGGTGGAAGTCTTCGCCCGCACCTACACGCCGACCGTTTTAGTTTTCGCAATCCTGATCATTCTGGTGCCGCCGATCGCAGGTTTCGGAACATGGAACGAGTGGTTCTACAAGGGGCTCGTGTTGCTCGTCATCGCGTGCCCCTGCGCTCTTGTTATCTCGACCCCTGTCAGCATCGTCGCGGCGATGACCGCCGCCGCGCATCGAGGAATACTGATCAAGGGTGGACGATTCGTCGAAGTCGCGGGAACTCTTCGCGCACTTGCGATGGATAAGACCGGCACCATCACGCTTGGACGCCCGACCGTCAACGATATCCTTCCCGAAGTCAGCCATACGAAGGAGGAAATTCTCGCGACGGCAGCGGCCATCGAGAGCCGTTCGGAGCACCCACTGGCAAAAGCAATCCTCGTCGCTGCCCGTGATCGCGGCGTTTCCTTTCAGCCCGCGGACGATGTTCGAACGATCCAAGGGAAAGGGATGACCTCAAAGATCAACGGCAACACGACTTGGCTCGGATCGCACCGTTTTCTCGAGGAACGAAGCCAGGAGACTCCCGAACTGCATGAATCTGCCGAGCGACTTTCCGCGGCGGGCTCGAGTGTGATTGTGGTCGGCAAGGATGACCACGTCTGTGGGATGATCGCAGTGGCCGATCCCATTCGCCCCGATGCGAAGTCAGTGATCGACGAGCTTCATGTGTTGAACGTTCGCCCACTCGTCCTACTTACGGGAGACAATCGCCCCACAGCCGAATCGATCGCGCGGGAAGCAGGTCTTGATGAGGTGCGAGCGGAACTCTTGCCCGCAGACAAGCTTTCTGCACTCGACGAACTACTCAACAAGTATCAGTTCGTTGGGATGGTCGGTGACGGCGTCAACGATGCTCCTGCGCTCGCCCGATCAACACTCGGGATCGCAATGGGAGCGATGGGCTCAGACGCTGCTATTGAGGCGGCTGACGTGGCTCTCATGTCAGATGATTTGAGCGCTGTTCCATGGCTGATTCGACATTCCCGCCGTACGGTAGGAGTCATCCGGCAAAACGTCTTTTTCTCACTCGGTGTGAAGGCCGTGTTCGTGGTTTTGACCTTGGCCGGGTTCGCTTCGCTTTGGGCGGCGATCGCGGCGGATACCGGAGCATCTCTCCTCGTCATAGCCAATGGACTCAGGTTATTGCGAGCCCATGCTTGAGTGGAATGGTGCTATGTCTCCAGCTTTAACATCGTCCAAGCGAGCCCCAGGAATACGACACCGAACCCGAGCAGCATGAAGCAGGCATTCGCGACGATCATAATATTCGGGACCGGGTTAAGAAGTAATTGCGCGTACGCGTCGAGTGCCCAGGCGTGTGGGGTGATGCGGCTGAATTCCTTCATCTGTTCCGGCATCAATTCACGCGGCATGAGACATCCGCTAATCCCGGCCATCATCAGGACAGCCATGGTTCCATAGATCATCACTTGTGTTTCCGTTCGCGCAAGTGTCGCTACAAGCATGGCCATCCCGCTGGCGGCGATCGCCGTCGATAGGATGACGCCGAACATCCATCCCGGCTGGTTCCCCCACTTCATGCCAAAGACGAGTTTCCCCATCGTCATGAGGAATGTCCCCTGCAGAATGGCGGTCAACAGGCAGGGAAACAATTTGCCCAGAATGATCTGAGCGCGAGAGAGAGGCGCGGCCGCCAGTCGCTTCAACGTTCCCTGTCGACGTTCAGCGGCAAACAGTCCACCGCACGTCAGTGCAAGGAAGAACGAAAACATGACGGTGTATGACGGCACGAGCACCTGGTAGCGATACGAGCCCCGTTTGAGCAATCCGGTCGAGACTTCGTCGAGGTTGGTCGCCACCACCGGCGTTTTCCTCTCTTCGGCCTTCGTCAGGCCGGTCCACGTGAACGCGAGAAAGTTGTAATTGGGGAACATCTTGGTGATGCCGGACTGCACAAACCCACCCATTCGGTCCCCCACTTCGCGGAACGCCGTTCCGATCATCCAAGGGATGACGACGCGAAGGGCGGAGACCTGGATCACCTGCTCGATAATCGACGATGCGGCAAGCTGAGTCGGGTCACGAATGATCTCCGCGTCGAGAATGGACAAGTTAACGCCGTCACGGAAAAGAGGATTGAGGCCGTCCGCCAGGAAGGAACAGTGATAGACGCGATCACTGAACTCTGGTCCGAAAACGATCACCGCCGCCCGTTGTCCATCGCGCACCAACTGCTCGGCCATCTCGCGCGTGGGGATGATCTCGAGCTTGATTCCCGCCGCCTGCGCGAGATCGTCTTTCATGACCTGGGACCAGGTTCCCGATGGGAATGCCTCGGCCGTCTTCGCCTTCGAGTTCTTAGAGACCTTTTCCTTGATGTCTGTGGGAACGTAGCGAACATCGAGATCGACGATGGAGATGCGAAGCCTATCGTCGGGCTTCTGTCCGAATCCTTCCCCCAACGATATGCCAAGCACAAAGATGAAGACGAGCGGCATCGCCAGCAAAATGACGACCGAGCGTCTATCGCGCAAGAGAACGCGGAGATCCTTTTTGGCCATCGTCCAAATCACGAAGAATGGCGTTGCCAGCGGGCGGTATTTCTCAATCACGGAGTGCCTTCCCCGTCAAATGTAGGAAAACGTGCTCGAGACTCGGCTCCTCCGTTTCGAGGGAAACGAGACCGAGTTGCAGTTCGTTGAGCAGCGTCATCACTTGAATGAGCGTCGTCTTGATTTCGTTACATTCGATTTCGATGGCATTATCTTCCGTGGTGCGCACGACGATATCGTCTCGCGTGACCAGTCGACTGACCAGAGGCGTCGGATCGGGGGTGACGCGGAAACGGATCACACTTTGAAGATGTTGCATCAACACATCGAGTTCATCGCAGGCAATCAATCGACCATGATCCATGATCGCCACGCGATTGCAGAGCGATTCGACCTCGCTGACGTAATGGCTCGTGTAAATGATCGCCATGCCCGCTTGGTTGATTCGTCGAATCTCGTCGAAGAGATGATTTCGAGACTGGGGATCGACGCCGGTGGTCGGTTCATCCAAGAGAAGGAGCCTTGGCTCATGGATGATAGCGACCCCAAGATTGAGCCGCCGCTTCATACCGCCGGAAAATGTCCCCACGCGCCGCGTCGCCCGGTCAGCTAGGCCAATCGCTTGCAGGACATCGTCAATACGTTTACGTAGCGAAGCCCCTCCCATGCCGTACAGCTTGCCGAAAAAGCTGAGATTCTCTCGCGCCGAAAGGTCGTCATAAAGCGCCGACTCTTGCGGCACGATGCCGATCTGCTGTCGAATCAATCGATTGTTGGGGGAAAGCTCTTTGCCGAATAACGTCGCCCGGCCGCTGGTCGATCGAATGAGACATGAGATGATTGAAAGAAGGGTGGTTTTCCCTGCACCGTTCGGCCCCAGAAGGCCAAACATCTCTCCTTCACTAACCGCGAAGCTGACGCCGTCGAGCGCTCGAACGGGTCCGTAATCTTTGATGAGCGATTCAACTTCGAGAATGGGTTCCCTGGGCACAAGCCATTCCCTTTTTCAACTCACCTGGACGAGACTCTTCATTCCGCATGGTCAATTTTATCAGCCCAAGGGGTCGAGTCGAAGATTCCCGCGTCACACAGGCGAGAATATTTCTTTGTCATGCAGAGTTAGATTCATTGTGAATCACGAATTACGTGAATTCGTGATGATGAAGATCGCGCATCAGCTACATCCCCATCGCCTTGGTGATTTCTCCCCAGACATTCGGCGTTCCAAGGGCGGCGATCGCAATGAAGAATACTCCACATGCGACCGGACCGATTCGCGAAATCCAACCAGGCCGGAGAGGTTTTGGAAGGAGGAACAGGTTGACCGCCAGTGTGTGAAACGCGGAAAAGCCGAGGATGAAATTCATGATGACGCCACTTGCTTTCATGAGCAACATTGGTTGATCGCCGATCCAAACCAGGATGATGAGCCCCCAAACGAAATAGAGTGCCAGAAGTGTGAAGTAGACGAATCGAACACGATCGTGCGGCATGTCGCGAAGTTTGGGATGCCCGGCCCAAAGGACATCAGTCCAGCGCCTGAGCAGGCCATCAGTCGCGGAAATCTGATTCGGGGCGAGAACGAGAAAGCCGCACAGAAGGGTTAACGACCAGAAAATCGTCGAACCCGTGTGATTGATGACCGCTTGTGCGGTGGCAGCCGCGACGGCATTACCACTCACGGATTGTCCTCGGAGAAGCTGGAGGGAGATAAGGGACGGAATCGCCATTCCGAGGATGCAACCGATGAGCCAGATCGCCCATTGATCTCGATGTACGACGCTCAGCCATCCGCGCCATTTGCTGATCGGAGTCTTATGCACGTCGAATGCGACGCCGTCGTGAGAGAGCGTTACTCCTTCCCCACCGACCAAGCTCGCGATCGCGCCGGTCTTGCTTCCCATTCCCCATCCACGATCGCGGACATAGCTTGAGAATTGGGAGTTGTTCATTCCCCCCTGCCCCGCCACCGCCGCAAACGCTCCGAGCAACGCCCAATCGATCGGCACTCCGGACCCTATCGGAGGTAAGCCGAATCCCCAGGTTCCTCCTGACGACTTACTGAGGAAAGCAAAGCCTGCGAAGACTTCGAGTGCTGTGTCCCATTGGACGAGCATCCACGCTAGAAAAAGCAAGTATCCGAGCACCAGAATGATCTTCACCACCATGATTCGAAGAAGCGCGACGTAGATCTTTCCTCCGAAGACAAGGGGAAGGAAAGAGGCAACGAAGATCCCGTACGCGGACCAGCGCGTCAGGCGCTGCTCACTCTGCATTTTCTGGGCGATGGGAGCGGGATAAGGAGTGAGTCCCACATCATTCCCGAACTTCTTCGGCTCAAGGCGGATCTGCTCAATGGTTGCAACGTCGATACCTGACCAAGCTGCGACTTCTGCATTCGTCTGATACTGGGTCGGTGGAACGCCTGGCAAATGGCCGAGAATGGCCGCCGACAGTGGGACGGCTGCATTCGCCGCCAAATAGGGCCAAAGACCGAAGAAGTCGATGAAGAGATAAAACGCCGCCCAGAATTTCGGGCCCGGTAACATCCGAAAGAATCCAACGAAGATCGGCTCGCCACAGTAGAGCGCGTAGCGCATGACTTCAAGGTTGTAGAAGACCTGCGTGACGATGCTGATCGTCGCGAGCCACATGATCGCCCCGCCGTAATTCGCGGTGACGGCCGGGCCCATGAGCCACTCGCCTCCCCCGATCGCGGCACCCGCCATCAGCAGGCCTGGACCGATCATCCCACGAAGATTCCACTCCAACTTGGGAGGTGTCGGCAACTCCCCGACTTCCCAAGGGGGTAGGCAGCCCGCCGGAATGCGCTCGAGAATTACATCGCTCGGTGGAGCGAGATCAGACGTCAAGGGTGGCGCGGACAATTTGGTCATGAATCATCGACTCGTGAGAGATTTCACTGCACGAAGAATGGCGTGGGATGGGTGATGAAAAGAGTGAGACTTCCTCACGGGCTTCCATCAGTCCGCGAAGTGTCTTCCAACCACTTTTGATTTGATGCCCCAACCCCTTGGATTCGAATCGTAACAGTAATGACGCGTGCTTTGAAGAAAGAAGCGAATCAGATGGCGGAGTGGAAGTGCCCCGGAGCGTCACAAGCCAATTACTGATCACCGGTCCATCAAATATTGATACAATTCGAGGTACTGTCGGCGCACCGCCCGATATTCGACGATCGAGGACCCGACTGGCGGAAGTTCTCTTCTATTGCTAGTTTGAGTTCATCATCTTCCCTCAATCGAGGGAGTCGGAGGATTACTTTATGGGGACATCCAATTCACGCTTCATTCGGCAACCCCTTTGGGTGTCTCTCGGACTCCTCTTTATCGCGATTGCTCCTTCCATTGCCGATGAGCCGGAAAAAAAGTCAGATACTCTATCGATCCCCAGTTCGGGCGTTCCCGAGGATCCACTTCAACCCTTCACTCCTGCCGCACCCGTCACGGACGAAGAAAAGGCGAAGCTCGAAGCCAAGAAGCTACTTGTCATCGGGCTTGGACAGGTAAGTCGGCGACAGAATTTGAATGCTCGCCGAACGTTCGAAAAAGTGCTCGAACTCGATCCAAAGAATCTGACAGCTCTTCAGGAAGTCGTGCCTCTTGCCCTTCAGGCTAGCGACACTCGGGCAGCTCTGGATTACGGTCGGCGATCACTTGAGCTTGATCCCGACGACTATCAATTGCTGCATGTCTTGTCGACGCTGCAAGCGCAGGCGGGAAAGCTTCCCGAAGCCGTTGAGATGCTCAAAAAGGCGAGTGCTATCAAAGGGGTGGCAGAAGAAGATCCTCGCGAATTCCTGCAAATTCGAAGCGATCTCGCTCAATACCTGACCACGCTGGGACGAGTCGAGGAAGCGATCGAACCGCTTCGAGATATCCTCGAATACACAGAGAACCCCGACAAACACGATCTCGGCGAATTCGCAAAGAAACAGCTCGAACGACGGAAGTTCCAGGACTACGAGCAGCTCTCTCGCGCTCTGGCGAAGACCGGCCGGTTCAAGGAAGCAGTCGAGATTCTCGACAATGCACGCAAAAAGGACGAGAAAGGTAAGCGCCTCGCCGTCGTCATCGCGGAGATCGCGTACGACCAGGGAGACTACGAGCGAGCGGCTCGTGAGCTCGAAACATTCATCGCGCTTGGCTCCCAAAATCGTGAAGCCTTCCAGAAATATGCCGATGTCCTCGATAAGCTCGGTCGCAAGAAGGACCTGCTCGGCCAACTGGAACGATGGATGGAAGTGGATGGGGACAACCAAGTTCTCGGCGAGTTTTATGCCGAACAATTGATCGAGGCGGGGGAATACGAACAAGCGCAGCAACAACTTCGACGGTTGCGAGGCCGTGCCTCATCCCTTGATCTGACCGCCAAACTTTACCGCAAAATGGGCGAGCCGAAGAAGCTTCTCGAGCTCATGACGCAAGCGGTGCGAACCGCTTCTCGCATGGACCTCGTGACCGACCAAATCGAGGCAATTTCGAAAGACCCGGAACTTGTCGCCAAAACGGCGGAATGTGCGCGTGAAATCAAGCCCGACAGTCCCGACAACTTCTTCGCGTCGTTCCTGGTGGCCGACATGGCGATCAAAGCAAAGAACACCGACATCGCGATCGAATTCCTCAATCGCTGCTTGAACGACAAGACCCGCCCCGCGGATGGGCAGATCTACTTTACTCTCGTCGAACTCTTGTCTGACGCCCACCGGCACGAGGATGTCGTCAAAATTGCCGAGCAGGCGGAAAAGGCCAATCCCGGTCAGAAGATCCTTTTCCTCGAATATCGTGCCCGCGCTCTCGAATCGCTAGGTCGAGGGGACGAAGCGACCCAATTGCTCGAAGACTTCGCCAAGGAGCACAAGGGAAATGACGAGGTAATTACGGCGCGATTAGCGCTGGCTCGTATTTTCCTTCAGCGGGAAGCGTTTGACGATGCCATCAAGATTTGCCGCGACACCATCACCGAATTTCCCAATCACGTACAAGGGACGTACGCCAAATACCTTCTCGCCACGATCCTAGGTCAAAAGGGAGAGATGGCCGAGTTCGAGAAGCTCATGCTCGAGTTACTCGATAACACTCCCAATCTTCCTCCGGCATTCACGGCCACACTGAGTAACGACCTTGGTTACACCTGGGCTGAGCACGACATGAATCTCGATAAGGCCGAAACGCTGATTCGCAAGGCGCTGAATCTGAAGCCTGACGAGCCTGCATACTTAGACAGTTTGGGCTGGGTGCAGTTCAAACGGGGCGACTTTGAAGGGGCGGTCAAAAGCTTGAAACAGGCCTCCGAATCGACTTCGGGGCAGGACGCCGTCATTTTCGAACACCTGGGAGATGCATACTTAAAAGTGCAGAAGCCCAAGGATGCGGAGAAAGCTTGGAAACGCGCGATCGAATTACTCTCGGACACCCGAACGAACAAAGCCAAACAGCAGCGAGAGCAAATCGAAAAGAAAATGAAGATGCTGGTAGGAGAGACATCGGGCGCCTCTCGTTGAGGATGACCGAGAGACGGGTTCTGTTTCCTGTCGACCGATGCTGTCTCTAATTCGCGGTTCAAGAATAAGAAGAGGTTACTGAGTGGCCGGCCATTCCCATGCAAAGAACGTCAAGATCCGAAAAGCCGCCGTTGATGCGAAGCGGAGCAGAATTTTCACGAAGCTGTCTCGATTGATCTCGATTGCCGCCCGTCAAGGAGGCGGCGATCCCAAGCTGAACGCCAAACTCGCTTTTGCCATCGCCAAGGCAAAGGAAGTGTCGCTCCCGAAGGATACGATTGAGAAAGCAATTAAGAAGGGGACCGGAGAAGATCAGTCTGAGTCGCTCGAGGAAATCGTCTACGAAGGATATGGTCCGAACGGCGTGGCGATCATTTGCGAAATCCTGACCGATAACCGCAACCGCACTGCCGGCGACATTCGCAAGATTTTCGACGTCTACGGAGGGAACCTCGGCAGTACCAACTGCGTCGCGTATCTCTTTCAACGTAAAGGCCAATTCATCATCGAAGCGGAAGGACAAGACGAGGACACCGTCATGGAACTCGCTCTCGAAGCGGGAGCAGACGACTTCAAGCGTGATGGCGATTACTTCATCATCCTTTGCGATCCGAGTAACTTCGATCAAGTTGCCGCCGCCCTCGCCGCAAAGAACATCGCTCCAACCCAATCCGATGTCGCTCGCGTCGCGGAAACACAAGTCGCGCTCGAGGGTGACGTCGCCAAGCGGGTGGCGAAGTTGCTCGATGCCCTGGACGATAATGATGACGTGCAAAACGTCTACTCCAACGCGTCTCTTCCGGAAGATGCTTACGCGAGTTGATAGGGCAGCTTGGTGCATTCGCGAGGACCTCGATGAAGCTCGAAGAGATGACTTGGCCAGAAGTCGCGCGAATCGATCGAAGATCGACCCTTGCCCTCGTCCCGATTGGATCCTGTGAGCAACACAGCCATCATTTGCCGACGTTCACCGATTCGATTCTCGTTGGCCATGTGGCGGCGGCCGTTGAGAAAAGCCTTCCGAGCAAGATCCTCCTCTTGCCCGTCCAATGGCTAGGGGCGAGCGACCATCATCAACCTTTCGGCGCGACGATCACCGCGACCGCCGATCATCACGTCGATATCGTGGTCGATATCGTGACGAGTCTGCTCGAGGACAAGTTCACGCGCGTGCTGATTCTGAATGGGCACGGGGGAAACACCGACACGATGCGGATGGCGCTACGCCGACTTCAGCCTCAGTTCCCCGATCGTCTCCTCTCCGCCGCGAGCTATTGGGATCTCGCGTCTGAGGAACTTGCCAGCTTAGCCACCGGTGCACTGAAATCGATGGGACACGCCTGCGAATTCGAGACAGCGATGATGATGCACCTTCGGCCGGAACTCGTTCGAAGGGAGAAGATCGTGGATGATCATCATCCGCTCCCTTCTTCCCTTCGCGGACTCACGATGGTTCGGGACTTTTCGCAGATGACCGGCCCCGGCGCGATTGGCTATCCCAGTCATGCGACTCCGGAATTGGGAGCCGCGTTCTTTAAAGCCGCCGTTGATCGAACCACCGAAGTTTGCAGCCAACTCATCGACTTCCCGATCACCCCCGGACGACAGCGCCGGTCAATGCCCCAGTGAAGCTCCCCTTTTTGCACTGGCCGTCCGTCACTGATCATTCACACAAGTGGGGTGTCGCATCGGTGAACGGATGCTGCTAGAATACCCCGCGATCGACTTGCGAGACTGAAATGAGCGGTACAGAGAGACCGCCACGGACGGATCGCCCTCGGTCCCATTCAACCGAGCGCGATACGATTCGAAGAGGAGACTGAATGACGATGTCGAACAATGTGCGGCACGCCCCATCAAAGAGAATTATTCGCTACGGACATCTTTTCGCCTGCACCTTGGCTCTTTCCTGTTTGCATACACACGTCTCCTGGGCGGCGGAGCGAGCGAACGTCAGCAAGGACTTGGAAGCCGTTCTCGCGGTGGACAGTGAAGGGAAAGGGAACGCGGCAGCGAAAGCCGCTTGGCAGAATTTGGCCGCGCAAGATGCTTACTCCGTCCCAGAATTACTCGCGGCTCTCGACAAAGCGAATCCACTCGCCGCGAACTATCTTCGTTCCGCGATCGACGCGATCATCGAGCGATCGATTCGCGACAAGACCCCGCTACCGACAAATGAACTCACCAACTTCTTGAGTACTCAAACGCACAATGCCCGCGCTCGACGACTTGCGTACGAGATCCTCGTGGCGGCTGATCCCACGGTTAAAGACAAATGGATTCCGAATTCGCTCCTCGATCCCAGCCCTGAAATCCGTCGTGACGCCGTCACTTATTGGCTCACGAAGGCTCAAGATGTTCTCTCCAAGGGAAATGAAAAAGAAGCAAAACCGATCTTAGAAAAGGCGCTGACCGGCGCGGTGGATGAGGATCAAGTAAAAGAGATTGCCGACAAACTCGGCAAGCTTGGTGAGAAAGTCGATGTGACGGCTCACCTCGGTCTGGTTCTCAATTGGAAGGTCATCGGGCCTTTCGACAACACGGAAGGAAAGGGCTTCGGTGCCGTTTATCCTCCCGAGGAAAAGATCGACTTTGCGGCAAAGTATAAGGGAAAGAACGGCGAAGTCGCTTGGAAGGATTTCGTCACGGCCGATGACAAAGGCTATGTGAATCTGAACAAAGCCTTCACCCAGGAAAAGGATGTCGTCGCCTATTGCGCCTCCGTCTTTAATCTTCCGGAGGCTCGGAAAGTCAATGTCAGATTCGGCACGCCGAACGGATGGAAGCTCTGGGTGAACGGCAAGCCGATCTTCGGTCGTGACGAGTACCACAGCGGTGAGAGTTTCGACCAGTTCTCATTCGACGTTGACTTGAAAGCGGGCGAGAACGTTATCCTTTTCAAGTGCATGCAGAACAATCAACCCGAGTCATGGGCCGTCGATTGGCGCTACCGTCTCCGCGTTTGCGATCCATCAGGAACGGCTGTGCTTGCCTCGAATCGCCCCAAAGTTGAAACGACTCCGTCCACGGAAGAGGGACCCTAATGCGACGACTTATTGTTTGTTTGACACTTTTCGCTTCGGCCCCCACGTTCGCCGGCAATTGGACGGAATTTCGAGGACCAGGCGGGACGAGCGTCGGCGAAGCCAAATTGCCGACTGAGTGGAATGCGCAGAAGAACGTTGCGTGGGCGGTTGACCTGCCCGGACGCGGACTGTCCGGCCCCATCGTCGTGGACGATCAGGTCATCGTCACCGCTTCAAGCGGTGCGAAGGGAGATCGTCTTCATGTCATTTCCACCGACGCCAAGACGGGAAAAACCCTTTGGCATCGACAGTTCTGGGCGACGGGAAATCTGTCGTGCCACCCGAAAATGTGCATGGCGACTCCGACTCCCGCGACCGATGGAAAGCATATCCTCGCCTTCTACTCGACGAATGATCTCGCTTGCCTTGATCTCGCGGGGAACGTCCTTTGGTTTCGTGGGTTGACGCATGACTATCCCAATGCGAGTAACAGCGTCGGCATGTCGGCGTCTCCCGTCATTGCTAATGACGCGGTGATCGTCAGCGTCGAAAACGAGGGTGATTCCTTCCTCGGCGGAATCGATGTGAACACGGGGGAGAATCTTTGGCGAGAACCACGGCCGAAGGTTTCGCAGTGGGCATCGCCGATTGCTCTTCGTGGAAAAACGAAGGCAGATGACTTGATCATTACGCAAGGGAATGATGGCCTCTTCCTGCGTCGTCCCAGAACGGGAGAAGTCGTCTGGAAGTTGGATAAGAACTGTTCGACGATTCCCTCCGCCGCCATTTCCGACAACACTGCCTTTGTCCCAGGAGATGGAATCACCGCCGTCAAATTCGATCTCAGCGGAAAGCAGCCGGAAGTCCTCTGGGACAGTAAGAAAATCCGTGCCGGCACACCCAGTCCCATTTACTTGGACGGCAAACTCTACTCGATCAATAGTGCGATCCTCACGTGTGCTGATGCAAAAACAGGGGAATCTCTTTGGAAAGTACGACTCAAGGGAGGATTCAGTAGCACCCCGGTGATCGTCGGAGATCATCTTTACGCATTTAGTGAGGACGGCATCGGATTTGTCGTAAAGCTTGAAAGTGACAAGGGAACGCTCGTCTCAGAAAACGTGATGTCCGCCTCGAAGGAGCACCCCGAGACGGGGGAAACCATCCTCTGCTCTCCAGCAGTCGGAAGCGACGGACTTTTCGTTCGAAGCGATCAGCACCTTTGGAAGATTGCTCCGACGCCCTGATGTGATCCGATTTGCTGCGAGCAAAGGAAATCGTGATGCGTTCGATTCGCTGGGGCATCACTACCCTTGAAATCGTCCAGGGTGACATCACGAAACAAGCGGTGGATGCCATCGTCAACGCAGCGAACGAGAGACTGGTTGGTGGCGGCGGCGTTGACGGAGCGATCCATCGAGCCGGCGGTCCGAGCATCATGGCTGAGTGTGATCGGATTCGGGGTGCTCAAGGGGGCTGCCCGACCGGCACGGCCGTCATCACAACGGCTGGTAAGCTCCTCGCAAAAAACGTCATTCATACCGTCGGGCCGATTTGGAATGATGCTGCTCCTGAAGAGTGCGATCGACTCCTCCAAAATGCCTATCGTTCGTCGATCAATCTAGCGGTCTATCACGGTTTGCGGACGATCGCATTCCCGTCTATCAGCACGGGAGTTTATGGATTTCCGATCCATCGCGCGGCTCCTCTGGTATTCCAAACTGTTCACATTCACCTGATGGAGAAGAGCCCTCTTATCGAGGAAATACGATTCGTTTTGTTCTCGGAACGGGACGTCACCGTGTACGAAGAGACGCTTCGTAATTTCGTCACGAACTTGAAAGATGATGATGACTCGATCGATTCCTGAACTGTTTTCGCTCGGTAGCCGTGTGGCAATCGTCACGGGGGCGTCACGCGGACTCGGCCGAGAGATTGCGGAGACACTTGCCGCCGCCGGCGCGAGCATCGTCCTAAACGCGATCAATGAACGCCCACTCGCAATCGCAGCGGAGCAAATATCGAGTCAGTACGGAGTCAGCGTCGTTCCGGTCGCAGGTGATACGAGTCAGCCCGAGGTGGCGCGTCATCTGGTGCGAACGGCGATCAACAGCTTTGGCCGAGTCGACATCCTGATCAACAACGCGGGAATCAACGTGCGGGGAGCGATCGAGTCTGTCACTCCAGCCGATTTTGATCGTGTGATGGGGGTCAACGTAAAAGGGCCTTGGCTTCTCTGCCGAGAGGCTGCCCCTCATTTCAAAGAGCAGCGTCACGGCCGAGTCGTCAACATCGCCAGTACGCTCGGCCTGGTTGCCCGGTCCGATCGGTCCCTTTACTGTGCGTCGAAAGGGGCGGTGATCCAGCTCACCCGCGAATTAGCGGTGGAATGGGCCTCGATCGGGGTGACGGTCAATGCTCTCTGCCCCGGCCCGTTTAAAACCGAAATGAATCGCCCCCTCTTCGAAGATCCCGAAATGAGTCAAACCTTCGCCAACTACACGGCGATGAAGCGTTGGGGCGAGCCGGGAGAACTCGGCCCAGCCGTCCTTTTTCTCGCCAGCGATTCGGCCAGTTATGTCACGGGAGCGATTCTACCCGTGGATGGCGGCTGGGTGGCGAAATCATGACGCAAATCAATACAAAATAATAACTTACACCCAAAAACTGCGTTACACCCCGTCAAACGTTCCAATTTACGGGACCGGTCCGACGACCAGATGGCAATCTTTGCTGGACACAGGCCCGGCAGTCCGTACAACAGCGATTCTAAATTCGTTGTCACTCCATTGTTGGGCCCAGTTTGGGGCAGAGAGAGCGGGATCATGTTTGCGATCATTGATGATCGAGGCCGTCAACACCTCGTGGAAGAGGGTCAAAAGGTCTATATCGATCGATACGAAGGGGAACCCGGCACGCAGATCGTTTTCGATCGCGTTCTTCTCGTAGGTGGTCGTGACGGCGGTGCAACGGTCGGCCAGCCCGTCGTTTCCGGCGCTCAAGTGACTGCGGAAGTCGTCGCTCAGAAGAAGGGTCCGAAGATCCACGTTCAGACCTATAAGCGCCGCAAGAACTACAAGCGACATATCGGACATCGTCAACAGATGACCGAAGTCGCCATTAAGACGATCACGGCTTAATTATCTAACGCATTTGATCATTCATCGCAGCCACGTTCTCTTTCCGGAGCGTGGCTGTACGCGTTCTTGCCTCTCTCCTGTCTCAGCAAAATCCCTACGACCCCGACCTTTTCGACAGTCCACCGGGACCTATTCCGGATCCGTGACTGGCTCTGCTAAATCTGGTGAAGTGCGAATTTATTTTCCGTTCTATTTCAAGGCTCCTGTAAATAGTCCCGGCAAATAATCAGAGCTCCCTTCGCCTAATCGGGGAATGAAATCATCCACGAACCGCGATCGTACGCATTCTGATTCCCGAGCGTAAAATGGGGGAGTTTTAACGCCATCATCAAAGGCTTTACGTGAATAGGTCCCCGCAATCGATTGACTTATTGCATTTCTTCCATGCCCGGCAGGACTATGGCACAGGTCATGCAATGTTTCTGCTTGGCGTGTGGTTCTTGGGGAACCATCGAGAGCTTTCTAGCCTTATCTGAGTCTGACTTCCCTCAGCATGATTCGCGATCCCGAGATTGCCAATCGATAGTCGGAAGTTAAGAGCGACAGGCAGAGAGCAATAGCCGTCCGCGGAACACCGTAGCGGCCCATGACTGAATCGCTCGATAAGGGAAAAGCTTCAGAGACGACGCCGTCCTGAGGTCAATCCCTAGGTGTGACAATACATGTCTTCTCACGAGGCGAACTACCGATCACGACTCGCATCTACTGATGCGATGAAACGGTCGCTGATTGAACTTCGCCACGCCAGCCGTTGTTGTCAGTACTTTGCCGCACGATGTTGTTGACGGCGTAGGCAGTTCCACGGCCATAGTTTCTCCACGATCTTCACGAACACACGAGACGAAAAGGAGTCGTCGATGCGACGCGTTATCTCCCCGCAACTGAGGCGTCACCGATCTGGATTTACCCTCATCGAATTGCTAGTAGTGATTGCCATCATTGGAATCTTGATGGCCCTCTTACTTCCCGCGCTGAATATGGTTCGCGAGGCCGCCTCTCGAACGCAGTGCGCCAACAATATGAAACAAGTGGGCGTGGCACTCCTCGCCTACGAAGGTGAGCAAGGCAACTTCCCGGCTAACATCCGAAGCTCGACCGGCTTCCGTCTCGGGTGGGTGCTTTGGTTACTCCCGCACCTTGAGCAGCAGCCTGTCTACAACATGTACAACTACGAACTGGGATGGAACTCACCGGAGAACTCGACGGCTTGCAATACTCCTCTGGCCACGTTTATTTGCCCCTCGGCACCGAGCGCTCACCTACTCGACGGCAATCCCGACGTCGCGAACTTTACAACGGTTTGGACCACGAAGCGCTATTACGCGGCCTCGGACTATGCGAGCTTTATTGGCGTCGGCAAGTTCATGAAAGATTCGGAACTGACGACGACCTATGGTGAAGGATTCATGGCTCAAATAAAGGGAGATCGCGTGAATCCGGTCAAGCGTTCAGAAATTCTCGACGGACTCAGCAAGACTGCGGTCCTGGGAGAATCGGCGGGTCGTCCTCGAATCTATCGAGGGAAGAAACCTCTCGACGATCCGGCTGCTGCGGTCCTCACAGGCGATATCGTCAATGGCGGTGGCTGGTGCCGTCCCGCAACCGACATCCTTGTTAAAGGATATGGCGGAAACAATGGGACGAATGACCTTCCAGGCACGCAAGCGATGAATGCCACCAATGGGTTCAAGATCGGAACTCAGTGGACGGTTGGTTCAGGCATTCCGAACTACACCTTCACCGGACCAACGGGGAAGACGGGCACCGTTGACCTAGGGACCACAGGAACAAGCGAGCTTTATTCTTTCCATCTCGGTGGGTCGAACATGTTGTTCGGTGATGGATCGGTGAATTTCATCGACCAGAATGTAGATATCAACGTCCTCGCCAAACTGGTCACGATTGCCGGTCAGGATATTCAAAGCATCCCGACGGAATAGTAAAGTCGTTGCACCACTGAGGATTGATTCGTCAGCGGCTGGCGTCCATGTTAACCGTCGGTTCACCGGCGTCTAACAAAACGTCAGCCGCTCTTTGTTTGGTCTTGCAGGTGAAAGGCTCTCCCCCATGCAGGTCACTCTCATCGCAGTAGGTGGTAAACAAGCTGGAACACGAATACCAGTCCGCGTTGATGAGTTCGCCATCGGTTCCGCTGCCACATGCCAACTCAAACTTCGTGGCCCCGCCTTTCCCGATCGAATCTGCAAACTTCGACTCGAAACCAACGAGCTTTGGATGGAGAGAGAATCGGAAGAGGCAGAACTGAAGCGGAATTCGGAGAACATCACTTCTCGGGTAAAACTTGCCGACGGCGATACGGTCGCGATCGGACCGATGTCGTTCTTGATTCGGCTCGACGGCATCGAGTCCACCCAACCGAAACAGCCGCGGCAAATTAGCGACGACGAGATCTGTCAGTGGTTGGAAGAAGTAGGATCGGGAGGCGAACAATCGAATTCAAATTCCATTCCCTTGAAACAATAAGCTCTCTGAGCAGACATATCTTCTTTAACGAACAAACGGCACCCATGATCTAAATCATCGGTGCCGTTTTCTTTGCCAATCGCATCCGCAGAGTATCTTTGCCGCCGCTTTACTTTGTTGCTTCGGGAGCGAAAGTGTAGAGCACCTTTCCTTGGAGCGAAAACGTCGTGAAGTATGCTTCGCCCGCTTCATCTTCCCCGAATGACATGACGGGAACGCCGGCCGGCGCTGCGATCTCCCGATTGGCCGTCACCTTTTTAGTTGCCGGATCATACCAGAGAGCCCACATCTTGTTGCTGACGTAGTCAGCATAAAGATATCCCCCTTGCAATTCAGGAACTCGCTTACCCCGATAAACAAATCCACCGGTGATCGACTTTCCCACGTCATGGTTGTATTCCCAAATGGGCTCGATGAGATCGGGGCGAGCTTCACTGGGCGTTTTGCTCTTGGCGAACGGGTGCATCGCTTCGCGGAGATTCCAACCGTAGTTTCCACCTTTCACGATGATGTCGATCTCTTCCCAGATATCCTGACCGACGTCGCCAGCCCACAGGAGTCCTGTTTCACGATCAAATGCCATTCGCCAGACATTTCTCAAACCGTACGCCCAGATCTCCCCCTTCGCCTCTTTGTTGCCCACAAACGGGTTGTCCTTGGGAATCGCGTAGTTCTTTCCCGGGTCCTTGTGATCGACATCGATCCGGAGGATCTTTCCCAACAGCGTGCTTAGCTTTTGGCCGTTGCCGTAAGGATCGTTTGCTAAACCGCCGTCTCCATGCGCGATGTAGAGATAACCGTCGGGGCCGAAGCAGATGGTTCCTCCATCGTGATTCCAGAAAGGCTTGTCGAAGACGATGAGCTGCTCTTCAGAATTCGGATCCGCTTTGCTGGGATCGTTCGCTGATCGCTTGAACCGCGACACGACATTTTGGTGCTTCTTGGCTTTATTGGTGTAGTAAACGAAGAACTCGCCGTTCTCCTTGTATTTCGGATGGAAAGCCAGTCCAAGCAGTCCTTCTTCATTCGTCTTGTCGGAATAGGCGACTCGATCTTCGATATCTAGGAATACGTTCGTTGCTTCCGTTGATGCATTGCTTGGGAAAGTATGAATCGTCCCCTGTTGAATAGGAACGACGACCCGATTCGATCCATCGCCGAATGAAGTGAGTAGAATCGGGCGGAGGGCTTTCGGCTGACCCGCCTCGTCTTCCGCGGACCAACCGGTCCATTTCAAATTCTCATACGCGGGAATGACCTGAACTTTCAGCGGCGAGGTGTTGATCTCGTCTCCTCGAAGAGGAATGGCCGCAATCCCTGACAACAAAAGCGCAAACGAACACATTCTCATGAGTAGTTCCTGCTTCACTCGAATTTCATGGACATAAGCGATCCATGTGACGACATCGTCGGACGAACGACATAATCCTCGGATCGCTCTAACATTCTTCATACCCGACCCACAGGGTTAGGGCGAAGGAATCTCCCCCTCATTTCCGAACAACTCGATCCACATTCGAAGCGATGCATCGTTGGCGAGTTCTCCCTTTTTACTCTTCAGAGGAGAGCGCCTACAGTGGAAGTAGCGGGGGCGCTTGCAACGGTTCTGACGGGAGACTCATTCAGCCGGAGATGAATCATGTCCAGCAATTTGTCATCCGCGTATCACTCACGGGAAACCGATCTCGGACCTTGGGTGCGGCTCTGCGGTTGGATTTTATTAGTCGGGATGGTGGCCGGAGCGGGCGCCCTCATCACCCAACCACAGATCGATGGTTGGTATGCCCGACTGATACAGCCTTCTTTCACCCCGCCGAATTGGGTCTTTGGTCCTGTTTGGACAGCGCTTTACTTGATGATGGCCGTTGCCGTGTGGCACGTCGCAGAGCAACCATCACGACAGGAAAACGAATTCGCCATTGGTATGTTTCTTTGCCAATTGACGGCTAACTTTTTCTGGTCGCTGTTCTTTTTCGAATGGCACTTGTTGGCGATCTCTCTCCTGACCCTTTGCACACTCTGGGTTCTCGTAGCGACGACTCTTTTCGCTTTTTGGCAACGATCGAAGCCAGCCGCTCTGCTTCTAGTTCCCTATCTCGCCTGGATCACATTTGCCTTCGCGCTCAATGCCGAGGTATGGCGACTCAACAGCTAAGTGGCCGACCAAAATCACTCTGATAGCTCGCTCTGAGAAATGATGAACTTTTCGAACAATTCGATCTCGGCAATAGACGGGACCGGCGGTATCGTAACTGAGAGACGGCTGAATCTCCGTCTCCCGTTCTTTTGTCGTCATCGTTCAAATGTTGAGTAGGCACATCCTTCGGTCGGAAAACGGATTCGTTTGGAAGGATGCCTCCTCATTCTTGAGGAGCGATTGTGAACATGGAACAACCACCGGTACGTCCCAGCCATGTCAATGAAGGGACCTCTGTTCCCGCATCCCCGTCGACGTTGCCCGATCTTATTTCCCATCGTCCGGAAACGAATGCCTACGAGCGGATGGAAACGTTTCTGGCGGAAAGGGAAAAGTTGGAGTACCTTCCCAAACTCTCACCGCTGCAGGAGATTGCGACTCAGACTTGAATTCGATGGTTCCTCCGGATCAGACTCTTCCGTCGAAACGCAAAAATCGTAATGCTTTCAAGGGAGGTCGGCGCGTTCGATCCTCTGCCGAGATAACGGTCTCGGTCAGTGGATGAAGCCGATTGCCAGGGAGCCGATTTGTGCAGCCTACGACGACGGCATCGATTTCACGAGTTCTACATCGGTTATCCACCGCCAGTTCGGTGGAACGTCAGCGAAAAGCCTTCCTCTCGCGCTTCGGCACCATTCTCTTTGCCGTGATTGCCGTTTTGTTACTCGCCTTCATCGGTTGGTGGACCCGCTACGAAGTTCAACAAACGATCGAAACGCAACTGACCGACGACTTGGTTCAAATCCTGGATTCGAACGTCGCCGCGCTGAATTATTGGCTTCAGGGCCGGGAGGCGAGTGCCAAATTCATGGCATCCGAGCCGAGAGTCGAAAACTTCGTGATCAATCTCAACCAGGAGGCCGTCACGAACGGAGGGAAGAGGGAAGCACTCCTGGCATCACCTCATCTGAGGGAGCTGCGGGCCCTCCTAAGCGAGATGGAATCGGCATGGGAGTACGACGGATTCCTGGTCGTCAATGGGAGCGGAATCTGCATTGGATCAAGTGATGACGACTGGGTAGGTGATCGATCCCTCATCCGCAAGCTTGGCATCGGCGACACGGCCCTCAAAGGAGAGGCGACAGTCTCCCATCCAAAATTTGTCGACCTCGATCTTGATCCGAACGGAAACCGAATTTGGATGTTCGTCGAAGCACCGGTCCGAGCCGCGAACGGTGAAGTGGTCGCGGCTCTTTGTTTTTGGCTCGATCCAGAAGCGGGCTTCGCAAATGTGCTTCAACAGACGCGCGCTGGAAAAACGGGCGAAACCTATGCGTTCAACTCAAACGGCGTTGTGATCTCACAGAGTCGATTTGACGATGAGCTGAAGAAGTTGAAACTCATTCCAGATGATCCCGATTCCACATCGACATTGAATCTTGACCTTCGCAATCCCGGCGGAAATATGTTGAAAGGCTACCGGCCGACCATTGCTCGCAAGGCACAGCCTCTCACCGACATGGCGGCTCACGCGGTCAGCGGGGAAAGTGGATCGAATGTCGTGGGCGCGCCGGACTACCGTGGAGTTCCGGCCGTCTCCGCTTGGACTTGGATCCCCAAGTATCAGTTCGGCGTTGCCACCAAGATGGATTACGACGAGGCGTACGCCTCGCTGAATCCTGTCCGCTACTCATTCTATACGTTGATCGCGATCCTCGCGGTGGTGATGGCGGGCCTAATCGGAGCGACGCAAGCAGCGACCTCCATGCGACAGCGAGCGCGCGAAGCGGAACTTAAAGCTAATAAACTCGGCCAATATACCCTCGGCGAAAAACTCGGCGAGGGTGGGATGGGAGAAGTCTACAAAGCGACGCACGCGATGCTGCGAAGACCGACCGCCATCAAGCTTCTTCGCGCTCAGGATAGCGATCAGGCGGTTCAACGGTTCGAACGTGAGGTCCAGATTACCAGCCAATTGACACACCCTAATACAATTTCGATCTTTGATTATGGACGGACCGAGAACGGAACTTTTTACTACGTGATGGAGTACCTCGCGGGCTTGTCGCTCGATCGCCTGGTCATGCAGGCGGGACCGCTTCCCGAAGGTCGAACGATTCATTTGTTACGGCAAATCTGCGAGTCGCTTCGAGAAGCGCATTTGCAAGGTCTAATTCATCGCGACATCAAACCCGCCAATATCATGATTTGTCAGCGAGGAGGTATCTACGACTTCGTCAAGGTTCTCGATTTCGGTTTGGTGAAAGATGTTAGCTCTTCTCAGAACGTCAAGCTTACCGCTGCTTCAACAGTCACAGGGACGCCCCAATATCTTTCACCCGAGGCGATCCAACATCCTGACCATACCGACAGCCGGAGCGACATCTACGCGGTGGGAGCGGTTGGTTATTTCATGTTGACGGGGACGCCGGTCTTTGAAGGGAACAAGCCGCTCGAAGTGTTGCAAAAACACCTGACTGATCCGGTCGAGTTACCCTCTCAGCGAGTGAAGCATCCGATCGCGAGCGACATCGAGCAAATCATCGTGCGCTGCTTGGACAAGTCTCGGGAAAAGAGACCTTACATTGATGAACTGCTCGCCGAATTGAATTCCTGTAAAGACGCGCACACTTGGGGAAACGAGGAAGCAGATCATTGGTGGAATTCACAGGTCGGAATCATGCTCCCCGCTGCTTCCCCACCGACCGATACAGGGACGACCGATCGAACGTTACCGATGGACATCAATGGCGGAAGTTGAGATTGACTGGCTGGTCGCATTGCGATCTTTTTCGTTACCGGCGTATTGGCCGGGTTCGCGACTTCCTTCACCGGTGACACCGGTGAGGCGGTCACCGAGATCCTCTCGCATGGTATCCGCAAGCTTCTTAAGTCGCTCGACTACTTCGGGGTGTTTACTCGCGACATTGGTTGTTTCACGCGGATCCTGTTCAAGATCGAATAGTTCCAATCCAATCTTCATTTGCTTGTAAGGGACAGGCTGACCATTCTTTCCCCCTGTCTTTCCCGCCAAGGTCCGGTACTCATGCGGGAAGTGGAGTTTCCATCGACCACTTCTCATCGCCTCTAAATCGTTGATATGGTAGTAGAAAAAATAGGCGGCATGAGGACACTTCGCATTGGATTCGCCGTTGACGACAGGCAGCGCATTGAGTCCGTCGATCTTATGATCGGGAAGAGACGCACCGATGATCGCGGCAATCGTCGGTAGTAAATCAATCGTCATCATCGGTTCATGACAAACCGTACCGGCAGGCAATTGACCCGGCCACTTCATGATGCAAGGAACGCGAATCCCTCCCTCAAACGTCGTCCCCTTCCCCTCGCGAAGTCCTCCGGTGGCGCCGGCATGATCTCCATAGCTGAGCCAGGGTCCATTGTCCGTTGCGAAGATGAGCAGTGTGTTTTGCTCGAGCCCGTTCCGTTTCAGAGCCGAAACGACTTCACCCACCGACCAGTCGATCTCCATCATCACGTCGCCATACAAACCCCGCTCACTCTTACCTCGGAACTTCTCCGAGACGAACAAGGGGACATGCGGCTGAGGGTGTGGCAAATAAAGGAAAAATGGACGATCCTTATGACGCTCGATGAAATGAACGGCTCGCTGAGTGAATTCCGTCGTGAACCCCTTCTGATCATCGGGAGTCACCTCGGCTTTCACGATCGTATTGCCCTCATAGAGAGGCAGAGGCGGGAAGCCCTTCTTCTTATCCTTGTTTCCTTGCGCCGCAAACTCCGGGTGAAAGGGCCACATGTCATTCGAATAGGGGATGCCGAAAAACTCGTCGAATCCGTGTTGCAGCGGAAGAAATTGAGGGCGGCACCCGAGATGCCATTTCCCGAACACTCCGGTCACATACCCACGCGCACGACACATTTCCGCCAGCGTCGTCTCTTGATCACTGATACCGACCGTATCGCTGGGACCGAGTGCTCCGTGTATTCCAAGTCGATTGGGATAACACCCCGTCAGCAGTGCCGTTCGAGAGGCGGAGCAAACCGGCTGAGCCACATAGAAGTCAGTGAATCGCCTTCCTTCCTGAGCCAATCGATCGATATTCGGCGTCTTGTATCCCCGACCACCAAAAACGCCGGGGTCACCATAGCCCATGTCATCGGGATAGATGATGACGATATTTGGAGTCGACCCACCTTCAGCGTGACTTCGATTGACTGCAAGAAAGCAGCCGACGATCATCAGGCACGAAAGCCATCGGTAGCATGCACGAATGGAAATGATTGTCACCGGATACGAAGGAGGAATCTGATTATCAAACGGCATGTAAAGTTCCCGCCACACGCGTCAGCATGTCAGTCGAATTCCTTCTGACCCTAGGAATCGAATCTTCAATGCTGGGCCGACAACCGATGAAGATTCTGGCAAAAGCGATTGAATCGGTCAATTAATCGGAATTGTCATCAATGGAGAATGACACATGTCCAACATCGACAACGAGTGAGATACTTCCCTGATAAAAACCTAGATAAGTGATATTCGGGCGATGATTGATCGAGTCGACATCTCGTTGCTGGAAGAAAAGCACATATGCCTAATGGCAAGGAGTCCACGCCATGATCAATCGTGACCGTCGAGGCCCATTCCTCGCGAATCTTTCAAACGAATTGAGTGAATCGGAGGAACCAATTCTGTGCGCGATGGAACGGATCGCGCAATCATTTCAGCATTATGATTGGGTCGGTACCTATTGGCTTGACGGTGATTCCCTCATACTTGGACCATTTATCGGGGAGCCGACCGAACATACAGTCATTTCGGTCGGACAAGGAGTGTGCGGCACTGCAATCTCCGAGGAGCGAAATCAAATCGTTCATGATGTCCGCGAGCGAGCCAATTACCTTTCTTGCTCTCTAAAAGTTCGTTCGGAGATCGTCGTTCTCTTGCGGAACAGAGACGGATCGGTTGTCGGACAAATCGATGCGGACTCTCACCAGATCGGTGCTTTCGACCACACCGATGAGGAACTGTTGCAAGAGGTCGCGCGGTTGCTCGTAAAATATCTTCCTTAAGAACTCACCCTGTAACAGGTGGATTCCGTTCGAAACGACTTTGGTGCCAGTAGGGATAGGCCGGCACAAGCGAACTTGCTTGATCAAGTCTCGCGATTTGGTCCGGTGTCATTTTCCCGCCAACCGCTCCTAGATTCTGTCGAAGCTGGTCCTCATTTCTGGCCCCGATAATCACAGTGGCGACGGAGGGACGTTCGACCAACCAGTTGAGAGCGACTTGAGGCACCGTTTTGTCAGTCTCTTTTGCCACTTCTTCAAGGGCATCAACAACGCGGAACAAGTACTCATCGGATACTGGCGGGCCGAGGTCCTTCGCGATCTTGGAATTGAGTCGGCTCACCGCGGGAGCGGAAGAGCCCCGCCGAATCTTTCCAGTGAGTCGCCCCCAACCAAGCGGACTCCAGACGACCGTTCCGATTTTTTGGTCGAGCGCGAGCGGCATCAATTCCCACTCATAGTCGCGACCGATCAACGAATAATATGCTTGATGAGCCACATACCGAGCAAAGCCGTACTTCTCTGATAACGCGAGTGACTTCATCAAATGCCAACCGGAGAAGTTCGAACAGCCGATGTAAAGGATCTTTCCACTCGTCACGAGATCGTCGAGAGCGCGAAGCGATTCTTCGATCGGCGTCTGTGCATCGAATCCATGGAGTTGATAAAGGTCGATGCGATCGGTACCAAGTCGCCGAAGGCTCCCCTCGACCGCGCGAATGATGTGAAACCTCGACGAGCCGACATCATTCGAACCTTGTCCACTTCGAAACGAACCCTTTGTCGAAATCAAGAGATCGTCGCGACGCCCCTTGATCGCTTGCCCTAGGATTTCCTCCGCCATCCCGTTCGAATAAACATCGGCGGAGTCAAACATCGTCAAGCCTGCTTCAAGAGCGACATCAACAAGTCGAGTCGCCTCCGCGACGTCACTTGCCCCCCATGCCTTGAAGAACTCCGTTCCTCCTCCAAACGTTCCCGTACCGAACGTAAGAGCGGAGACTTTCAGTCCAGAACCACCCAGCAGCCGATACTCCACGATTCATACTCCTTGAGGTGCGAGTTAAGCTCTCTCCGCGCGCGGCTCGAGCGAAGGATAGTCCACATAACCTTCCGCGCTCGGCGCATAAAAGAGTTCCGGCTTTGGTGCGTTTAGGGGGGCATTTTCTGCAAATCGACGAGGAAGATCCGGATTCGCGATGAATAATTGGCCAAAGGCAACCGCGTCCGCTTCGTGACTCGCGAGCACTTGCTCTCCAGTGTCCCGAGTGAACTTTTCGTTAGCGATGTAAACGCCGCCGAACGCTTTCTTGAGGGCGGGACCTAAGCGAGGCTCTTGAAGCGACTCCCTCGCACAGAGGAATGCGATCTTTCGCTTACCGAGTTCCTTCGCCACGTAGCCAAATGTCGCCGCAGGATTGGAATCTCCCATCCAATGAATGTCACACCGCGGCGCCAGATGCATACCGACACGTCCTGGCCCCCAAACGGCAATCGCCGCATCAGCGACTTCAAGCATAAAGCGTGCTCTGTTCTCGATACTCCCGCCGTACTCGTCGGTTCGATGATTGGTGCTGTCTTGCAGGAACTGATCGACCAGATAACCGTTCGCTCCATGGATCTCGACTCCGTCAAAGCCCGCTCGCTTGGCGTTCAGCGCGCCTTGGTGGAACTCCTCCACGATCCCCGCGATCTCACTGATTTCGAGAGCGCGAGGCATAACGAACGACTTCTTCGGACGAACGAGACTGATGTGACCAGAGGGGGCAATCGCGCTCGGAGCGATCGGCGTTTCACCATCGAGATACATCGGGTCCGAAATTCTTCCCACGTGCCAAAGTTGAAGAAAGATTCGTCCCCCTTCGCGATGAACGGCGTTCGTGATCAGCTTCCATCCCTCCACCTGCGCATCCGACCAGATTCCGGGTGTATCCGGATAACCGACTCCCATCGGTGAAACGGAAGTCGCTTCGGTAATGATCAGACCGGCACTGGCTCGCTGCAGGTAGTATTTCGCCATCAATTCGTTTGGAACTCGACCGTTTACGGCTCGGCATCTTGTCAATGGAGCCATGATGATCCGATTCGGAAGTTCCAGATCGCCTACGTGAATGGGATCGAAGAGCGTCGCCATCAATCAGATCCTTTCTCATCGGACACCACGTGACGTCTGCGTCACGACTCTTCCCACGGGCCTGGTCCATTACTGTCTAACGTCTGCGGAGTGATTCTACGAAACGGCGACCAGGAACTCTTGAAGCGAGAGCGATTGCAGATTCGGGAACCGTTGTGATTCATTTCCTGGGGCGTCGCCTGCTCGGAAGATATAGCGCAAACTCAGTCATCAATTCTTCACTGGGCGATAGCTGAACAATCGAGCCGAGGGCTTGCTCGATGCCTCGACCATGAATCCTTTGATCAGTTCTTCACTCGAATAGACCTTTGTCGTCCCGTCGAAATCGCGTACCTCGTACTTCCCACTGGAATCCAGATTCTTGAGCTTCAGCATGATGGAAGCCTCGCTCGCATTCGATCGGCGGAATGCCTGAATCACTCCCTCACCAGACTCGGGCTGATGGAACTGCCAGGCGATCCAGGCATCTTCAGAGGTCGAATAGGGTGTGAGAGGATGAAAGTCGCCCGAGAAGTACGTCTCGATCGCGCGATACTCTTCGATTCGTTTGGCAAGCGGCTCCCAAAATGTAGCACCCTCCTTGTGGTAGTCAAAGGCGAGAGACATGTGTGCCCCCATGCCACTTCGAAAATCATACGCCTCCGTGCTCACCGCTCCCACTCCAGTGAGAGGCAACCACCGCGAAAGTCCGTACGTCATGCTTTGCGTAGGGACCGGTTTCCAACAGAGATCGGATCGCCATAGCGGAACACTTCGACGCATCATTTCGAAGTCGAGGCGGCGACCTCCACTCGCGCAGTTGTCAATCAATAAGCCGGGATGATCGCGAAGAAGTGTATCGAGAAAATCATAAAGCCCTTCGATGTATCTGATCTCGCGAATCCCCTGGCGATCAGGCGGCTCGTCGTTCCGCCAATAGTAAAGTGGATGGAGATTACAGTCCTGCCGATAGACATCGACGTGAAAGTCCGTCAGATATTTCGAGTAATGCTCCTTCGCCCAAGTGAGTGCCTTTGGATTGCCGAAATCGAGAAGATGAAAGCCGTCGTTTCGCTGATAGGCCAAGTGCGGAGGCAAATCCGCCGGAGAAAGCAACCAATCCTGGTGTTCCCGATAGAGAGTCGTCTGGCGCATGACTCGCTCCGGTTCGAACCACAGAAGAAACTTCAGCTTGTTTGAGTGCGCCGCTTCTCCCACCGGTGCAAGGCCACGAGGAAAGCGATTGGTATCAATGGCTGCATTTCCCTGACCGTGCGGGAAACCGCCCACCTCCCATCCCGCATCGATCCACCAAGCATCGACAGGAAGCTTGTGTTGCGCCACTCGCTGGATACTTTCTCTCTGATTCTCTTCACTCACATTGTTGAACCCGACGGTACCAGCCGATGCAGCAAGGAATGTCCGAAACGGCTTATCACCAAAGGAAGGCGTGTAATGGGTGAGCATCAATCGGCGGAAGTGATTGTGCCCTTCCTCAAGATCACCGTGATGCCGCATCGCGAGAATCGACGGCGTCCTGATACTCTCCTTGGGACGAAGCTTCAAATGGGTTCTTTCCATCCCGAGTCGAATCGCGACGGAACCGTCACTCTCGCACTCAAAAGTGGCTTTCCACTGACCTGTCCAACCGATCGCCACGAACCAGCCCCCTCCTTTCGGATCAAGCAGATGAAAGTACGGAAGAAATCCGTCAGATGATCGTCCGCCATTGGGAGCGAGCGACACGGACGTTCCTGGCGTCATCTTTTTTGCGAGAGGTTGAAAGTCCGTTTCCTTTTCGGAGCTTCCTTCCGCATAGTGCAACTCGTAGGGATTCGAACTCGGCGGAAGCTTGAAACTTCCCGAGAAAACATTCTCTAAAATAGGAGTGTCGTCCTTTCCATTGTTCGTGAAACGAACGACCCACTCACTGGCATCGAATCCCTGCAGTCGATGTCCTTTCACCTCGGCACGAAGTCCGGTGGCTGCGTGATCGAATAGGTAGCGGTTCTCCCCGTCGGTCGATTCATCCTTCCATTCGATCTTCCCGTCAGCCCGCGCCTGGCCGTCGAAAGTGAACTGAATTGGAATAGAGTCGAGGCTCCAGGGAAGTTGTCTGATCGGGTCAGAGGGACGGGAGTCACCGAAATCGCTGCTTAGAAGTAAGAGAATCGGCAGAGAGATCATCACCATTCAAAGACTCTTTCAAATTGGCTGGCAAGTATTCCTCACTCTCTCTTCGATGACGGGAGCAATGAGGATATCCCATCATAATCACGATGAGTTCCACACGACGAACATTTAGAATGATTCGCGGATTCCATGGCAGATGTGAACGAACGATGAACAATCGAACGATCTCTATGACATCATTCGCTCCACTACGGATAGGCATTCTGGGATGCGCTAGGATTGTCCGTCGAGCGATGGTTGATGCAATCTTCCGTTCAGGCTGCGCGACTGTTGACGCGATCGCAAGTCTGACTCCCGGCAAAGCGGCAGCCTGGGGAGCAGAGTTCAACATCCCCAATGCCTACGCAAGCTACGATCAACTATTAGCTGACCCTGCGATCGATGCCGTCTACATTCCCCTCACGAATGAACTTCACCGTCCCTGGGTATTGAAGGGAGCGGCCGCGAGGAAGCACATCCTTTGCGAAAAGCCGCTCGCACTCGATGCCAGCGAAGCAGAGGAGATGACAGCGGCCTGTCACAAGCGTGGCCTCGTGCTGATGGAAGCCTTCATGTGGCGACATCATCCGCGCGTTCATGCCGCGAAACAAATCATCGAGCGAGGAACGATTGGTGATCTCCGATTAGTGAAGATAGACTTTTCATTTGAAGCAGAGCCGGACGAATGGATTCTTTATCCCGATCGTGGCGGCGGTGCGATCAATGATATCGGCTGCTATGGAATTGACGCCGCTCGTTATTTTGCAGGGAATGAGCCGATCGATGTTCACGCATGGTCACGCCGAAACTCGTTCGGGACAGACATGACGTCGATCGTGTCCCTTCGGTTTCCCAGCGACGTGTTCGCTCAAATCGAATGCAGCTTGGAATCACCCGATCGATGTCGCCTCGAAATGATCGGCACGAAAGGAAGCATCGAATTTCCAGATGGCGTGATTCCGAACGGAGTCAGCCAGCTCATCGTTAAACAAGGGAGCTTGATCGAGACCATTTCGTTTGACGATATCGATCAATATGCCGAGCAAGTCAAAGTCTTCGCGGCATCCATCGCCGCCGGGAAACTGATCCTTCCTGCCGAAGACGGCCTCGCCAACATGCGCGTCCTCGATGCCATCCATCGCTCAGCGAAAGCATGAGCAACATGCAATTGCACGGATCGCACCGGGAAGAGAAAAGATCTGGGTCTGAAGACCCAGCGTACGTTTTCTGCGCAACAAAAAAGCAACCCGCTCGATGGAACGGGTTGCTTCTGGTTTGTTGAGATCGCTCGAAGCTGGCTCTTAGTGAGCGAAGTGAGCGAACGCCTTGTTGGCGTCTGCCATCTTGTGCACGTTTTCGCGCTTCGTGACCGCTTCGCCTTCACGACGGAAGGCAGCCATGAACTCTTCGGCTAGCTTCAGGTGCATCGGACGACCTTTGCGGCCGCGTGACGCCTGAATGATCCAGCGCATTGCCAGAGCGATCTGACGCTTGGGCTCGACGCGAACAGGAACCTGATACGTCGCACCACCAACTCGCTTCGATTGGATTTCAACCGCCGGCTTGACGTGATCGAGTGCCTGCTCGAACACTTCGAGCGGGCTGATCTTGTCTCCCATCTTGCGATGAATTTCGTCCATTGCATCGTAGAAGACGCGGATGGCGACGGTCTTCTTTCCGTCCCACATCAAGCAGTTGACAAACTTCGAAACAAGCTTGCTGCCGTACCGAGCATCCGGCTTGAGCTGCTTCTCACTGGCCGTGAAACGAAGAGGCATGGTAGTTCCGATTCCCTTGATTGATCGCGATCAATGTCCGCCGTTCGGAGGGGATGCCACTCGCTCCCGACTCAACTCACGGCGATACGCAAAACGAATTCGAATTACTTAGGACGCTTGGCGCCGTACTTCGAACGGGCCTGCTTGCGATCCTGAACCCCTTGGGTATCAAGGACGCCACGAACAATGTGATAGCGAACACCGGGCAAGTCGCGAACACGACCACCGCGGATAAGCACGATCGAGTGCTCCTGCAGGTTGTGTCCCTCGCCCGGGATGTAAGCCGTGATTTCCTTGCCGTTCGAAAGTCGAACACGAGCGATCTTCCGCAGAGCCGAGTTCGGCTTCTTCGGGGTCATCGTCTTCACTTGCAAGCAGACGCCACGCTTCTGAGGGCAGGCCTGTAAGACCGGCGACTTCGAACGCTTGTTCTGCTTAACACGTGGTTTGCGGCAAAGCTGATTAATCGTGGGCATGCGCCCCAATCCTTCCGTAATCCCAAGAATGCCTTCGAGCTTCGTAGTATATGGAAGATCCGGGGGGAGCGGCAACGATATCGATCGAAAGGATCAACATTGTCGCTAATCGTCAACGAACGTTGACGAAATCCACCCTCAGATCCGACCTCATCTTGCGGTCTTTTCGACAAAGAAAGCTACTGCAGGACCTTCCCAAACCAAACGGTTCGGCACCTATCAAAATGACGTAAACCCTTACCCCACATAATCGACAGTGATATGGCTGGTGATACCACCCCGTGCGGAAAAGTCCCCCGTCACCCGCGCCTTTTTGGGTGAGCAAGCTTTCACGAAATCGTCGAGGATCTTGTTCACCACCGCCTCGTAAAAAATCCCCTTATTCCGATAACCCTGTAGGTAGAGCTTCAGCGACTTGAGCTCGACGCAGGTTTCGGCGGGGGTGTACTGAAAGGTAATGGTGCCAAAATCGGGATGGCCCGTCTTCGGGCAAACGCTCGTGAACTCCGGGCAGCGAATCTCAATGATGTAATCCCTTGCCGGACTTGGATTAGGGAATACTTCGAGGTCAGATGTCAGCACTTCTGGATTCATCACCGCCCCCATACGCTTTCATTCTCGTCTATTGTATGAGGAATAGCTTCGTTGCTGCGCTGCCGGTGTATTTCAAGCGATCCAGAGAATTCGAAATCTCTTCTCCCCTCTTCCTCGTCATCATTTAGGAAGCGTTGATACGGAATTGGAAGGAGCAGGAGCATGAGACGGCTCGTCGGAACCTGGAAGCCCTTCGCGATCGGCATTTCGTTGCTTGCCTATTCGGGATGGGCGCATGCCCAAGGCATTCTCCTTCCGACCGACTCGAAGCTCGGTCCGCTGGCCGTCGTGTATCAACGAGTCAATGTGACGATTCAGGACCAGGCCGCGGTCACCAGAGTCGAGCAGGAGTTTCGCAATCCCACTAACCAGCCGCTTGAAGCGACGTACCTCTTCCCAGTTCCACGGGACGCCACCGTTCAAGACTTCGCCATGTGGATCGACGGCAAGCGAACCAAGGGGGAACTCGTCGAAGCCAATCAAGCTCGGAAGATTTATTCCGACATCGTCCGGCGGCTCAAAGATCCGGGCCTTCTGGAACGAATGGACGACAAACTCTTCCGGGTTCGGGTCTTTCCAGTCCCAGCACAGGGTACGCAGAAGATCGAACTCTCTTTCACCGAAGTGGTGAAACAGGATGCTGGACTCGCCGAGTACGTCTATCCTCTTTATGCCGAGAGCACCCCGATCAAGACGGAGCGGGACTTCACTGTTCGGGTCGAGCTCAAAAGCACCGATCCGCTCAAAAGTATTTATTCGCCCAGCCACGAAGTGGGCATCACCCGAGAAGGTGATCATCGTGCCGTCGTCGGCTATGAAGCAAATCAGTTCGTCCTTGGTAAAGATTTCCGCCTTCTTTGGAGCACCGAACAGGGACCAGTCGGTCTGACGGCCATTCCTTACAAGCCTCAGGCTGGTGAGGATGGATATCTGCTTTTGCTTTTGACACCTAGCGCAGAGACAACGGCGGACCAGCGTGTGCCGCGCGATGTCGTCTTCATCCTCGATTCCTCTGGCAGCATGGCGGGCGAGAAACTGAAGCAGGCCAAGGGAGCGATCGTTCAATGTCTCGCGCGACTTCAGCCAACGGATCGATTCAACATCATTCGGTTCTCGACCACTGTTGATCTCTTTGAGAAATCGTTTGTCAGTGCGGATGACGACCACAAGAAAAAGGGGACAGATTGGATCGAGAAAATCGAGGCGACCGGCGGAACGGCCATTGCCGATGCGATTGATGCGGCACTCAAGGCTCGCGCCGATGATGCCCGCAATTTCACCGTCATCTTCCTGACGGATGGGCAGCCAACGATCGGCGTGACGGATCCCAAAGCCATCATCCAACAAACGGAATCAAAGAACACGGCAGGCACGCGTATCTTTTCATTCGGCGTTGGCGATGACGTTAACACGACTCTTCTCGATCAAATCTCCGATAAGACACGTGGCACAAGCTCTTATGTGCGCCCCAATGAAAACATCGAGGTCAAGGTGTCGAGCTTCTTCGACAAGATCAATCATCCGGTACTCTCCAATCTGGAACTGGCTGTTGAAGGATCTGGGGTGAAACTCTCCGATATGTATCCACCGAAACTTCCAGACCTCTTCCACGGCAGTCAACTCGTGGTGGCGGCACGTTACTCTGGAAGTGGCACTCCCAAGTTCAAGTTCACCGGCAAACTCGGAACGGAAGAGAAGACATTTGAATTCACGCCGTCGCTGCCGGGAGAAAAGACGGATAATGATTTCGTTGGATTACTCTGGGCTCAGCGAAAGATCGGTTATCTGCTCGATCAGATTCGCAACTCGGGAGAGAACAAGGAACTGGTTGACGAAGTCACTTCAATCGCAAAGAAGTTCGGTATCGTCACACCATACACGAGTTATCTTCTGGTCCCCGATGAAAAGCCTGTGGTCAATGTCGCACCGGCAATGCCGCGTGAGCGATATTGGTATGGTGGTTCGCCAAGATCGGTCGGTGGAATGGGAGGCGCGGTCCCTGGCGGCACGGGGGGTGACATGGCTCCAGAAGCTCTTCGGAAGGTAGAACGCCAGCAAAATGTGCTCGCTGGTCGCGACGGCAGGCCAGCCGCGCTTCAGTTAAATCTTCAGTCGGGGGGTGTCGCCGTTGAGAATGCGCAGGTCTTTAGCGATTTGAAGAATTCGGACCAGTTACAACGAGCGATCGTGCAATCGCAAAATGTCGCGGGCCGTCGATTCGACAATCGAGGCGGAGCATGGATCGAAGATAAATTCGATGACAAGGGGAAGGTCGTCCGGGTGAAGTATCTAAGCGATGCCTACTTCCAACTCGTCACTCAGAACGAAGAAAATCGGCGAATCCTGTCGCAAGGAGAACGAGTCGCGTGGCGAACGCCGAAGGGCCTGATGATCGTCATCGACGGTGAAGGGAAAGAAACACTGACGCCGATGGAGCTGTCGGAACTCTTCGGAAGCTGACACAACGCTCCGATGAATTGATGAATGCGAACACCTCCACCTAAACAGCGGAGGTGTTTCGCGTTTACCGTTCGAGCATGAGTGTCGACCAGAGACTCGGATCTTCCCAATATGGGAGTTCACGAGCGCCCGACAGAAGTTGATCGCCGTGCTCTCGGTCTCGAATGCGAAAGAAGATGCCTAGCCTTTTACTCGTCTCAGGATCGAAACCATGCAGAACCGACGCCGGCAGAAACGCCTCGATGCGGTAGTCCTTCACTCGCTGGTCGCTCCCAGCATTGCTCTTCGAGCTTCCCTTGCGTTTGCTCTCACGGCTGAGACTCTTCTCGACTCGTTCCAACGCTGACGAGGACGCGATGTAATCGCCGTCCTCATCGATCCCGAAGCGAACGATTCGAATCGACGAAACATCGGGAGTGGGTGGCTCTTCGAGCGCTCGGCGAACGGAGTCAAAAACCGCCGCCGGTTTGGCGTCGTCGCTTCCATCATGAGCCAGCAAATAGAACTTTTGGCAAAAACGATTGGCTCGGTGAATGGTCCGGTTGTCGCGAGTATCGATCCAGAGGGTCATGCCGTCACACGTCTTCGGCTTGTTCGGTTCTCCATAAATGGGAAGCGCCTTGCCTCGCACCTCGAAAGTGATGCCGATCCCGTTCTCATTCCAGCCGATGGAAATATCGGCGAACTCGGGTTGTCCATCCATCGCCCCCAAAAAAGGTACCGTAGCCGACTTCGGAAGCGAAACGATATGGGCTCCCGTCGACGGAATCTTGGGAACGAACGGAGATCGGATCGAATAGCGGAACAAAAAAGAGTTCGGGATGATCGGCGTACTCATGAAAAACCTGCTTCGTCAACGACGGCCGCCATTCATCAACGGCCCTCTTGCCCTTTGCTTACCTCTTCATTTTATGAGGAAATCAAGTCCGAACCGTGCGAACTCTCTTTCCTGCCACGTCAGGAATCTCTTGGAAAACGATTCGAATCCGCTCAATATGACGGGGGGCGAACACTTTGTTTCCATTTTCCCGTAAGCTAATTGATATCGGCTCTTCTTCGAAGCGGGCATTCAAGAGCGCACAGTGGTGAGATGACGAAGCCTTCGATCTCTTTATTTTTTCCGGTCTACAACGACGGCCATGCCATCGTCGGACTAACTGAAAAAGCCGTCCGCATCCTTCGCGACGAATCGAGCCGATTCGAAATCATCATCATCAATGATGGGAGCAGTGACAACTCAGGAGCCGTGGCCGATCGGTTAGCCGCGGAACATCCCGAAGTGCGGGTCATTCACCATCAAACAAACCTGGGCTATGGAGCCGCTCTTCGGACGGGGTTCTCTCACGCTACAGATATGGAATGGATCTGCTTCACTGACGGAGATCATCAGTACGACATCGGCGAAATGAGCCCATTCCTTCGACTACTTCCGCGCTATGACGTGTTGCTCGGCTTCCGAGTTGCCAAAACGTACGGTCCCTTCCGCCGCCTACTTTCGTGGGGATTGAACCAATTGGTGAGGCTCCTCTTCAACACGCGATTTCGCGATGTGACTTGTGGATTCAAGATGGTAAGAACCGAAGCGATGAGAGGAATGCCACTTCTCAGCCGCAATGCGTTTGCCGGGGGAGAGGTCGCCGTTCGCGCCGCATTCAAGGGCTACCTGATCGGCGAGATCGCCATCAGCATGTATCCGCGTCAAGTGGGATCGTCATCGATCGTCTCGCTGCGAAGTATCTGGATCACCCTTCAAGATCTTTTCGCCGTTCGTGCAGATTTGTTTCGCAACCACCCGCGTCAGCTCTGATCCGCGTCTAACCATCTAGGCCGAGGCGCCTCGATTGGTTCGATGAAATGACTCCGTTCGGATCGAGTTCCTGTCGAAGTTCCATGAGCTCTTGCCATCTGGGATACATGCGACGGAATGAATCTGCCGAGAGGAGGGAATCCTTGGCAAGATAGACGCGTCCCCCTGCTTCAATCACGAAGTGGTCCCATTTTTCAATTAGCGAATCTAGCCCTTTTCGATAGGGAAGGTCCAGTCCGATGGTGAAGCCGGGCGAGAGAAACGAAAGCCATCCGCCGCTCGCTGGCCCTGCCGATTTAATCCCCGCGAAAAACGCCGCCTGGCCCGAATCATGAAGCAGTTCAAGCATGTTTTTTATCGCGATCGCCGACGACTCAAACGGGAAGAGCGCCTGATATTGAATGAACCCAGCTCTTCCATAGATGCGATTCCAATGATGAACCCGATCGAGCGGGTAGAAAAAGGAGTCAATGTCGACGACATTTCCCGAGACGATCCCTCGGCGATAGACCCGCTCGTTAAAAAGTCCGCAACTCCAGCGGTTGAGGACCCAGCCAGGAAAGTGAAAGGGAACACTCTTGATCGGTCGAGTTGGCAAATGAAAGGGCTCCGCTTGTAATGATGTTGATAGATCACGACTCCCGGCGTGCTCCCCCGCGAGGACCCACCCCCTGCCCAATTCCTTTCCCGATGAAAGTGCATCGATCCAACTTACGGAGTACCGATGCGTGTCGGCCGTCTGATTCAAAAGTTCGAGCGTTTCTTCTAAACAACCGGTCCGATATGACTCCACTCGAATATGTGCCGACTCGACCGGGAGACAGCGAATCGTCACATCAAGGATTGCTCCCGTGAGTCCCATCCCTCCGATCGTGGCATAGTAGAGCTTCGAATTCCGCGATGGACCGCACGTGACGATTTCGCCGCTGGGGAGAAGAAGACTCAATTCCTCGACATGACTGCCGAACGATCCGTCTCGATGATGATTCTTTCCGTGGATGTCCGCGGCGACCGCTCCTCCCACCGTCACGAATTTGGTGCCGGGGGAGACAGGAAGAAAGAGACTATTCGGCAGTATGTGATCAATGAGTGTGCCGAGAGACATCCCTGCTTGCACGCGAACAGTGTGTCGTTCTGAATCGATATGAATCAAAGCGGATTGCGTTGTGTGATCGATGACAAGTCCGCCGGAGTTGACGGCGGAGTCGCCGTAACTGCGCCCCAGCCCTCGCGAGATCCAAGTCGATGGAGTGTTTTGCAGAATTGCAGAACGAAGTTCATCCCTAGACTGGGGAGTGACAACATCGCACCAGCCGGGGCGAAAGTTACCCCAACCGGACAAATGGCGACGCTGCTTTTTCACGAAACTTTCCTAGAGGATATACGCGAACGATCGTCGATCATGCGAGGATGTCTCTGATGATCTGGCCGTGCACGTCGGTCAGGCGAAAATCGCGACCGGCATAACGATACGTCAACCGTTCGTGATCCAGTCCTAACAAATGCAGGATTGTGGCTTGAATGTCATGCACGTGAACGGGTTTTTCCACCACGTGAAAACCAAGTTCATCCGTCGCGCCATAGGACATTCCCGCCTTGATGCCGCCCCCCGCCATCCAAATCGTGTAGGCCTGGGGGTGATGATCACGTCCTAGTTTTCGTCCAAGGGTCGGATTCGTCTCGACCATCGGAGTCCGGCCGAACTCCCCTCCCCAGACAACGAGCGTTTCATCCAGCATTCCCCGTTCCTTGAGGTCTGCCACCAATGCGGCTGCCCCTTGGTCGGTGCTTTTGCAATTGCTTCGGTGATTACCAATCACATCGCTGTGCGCGTCCCAACCTTCGTTGTAGATATTGATGAAACGAACGCCGCGCTCGACCATTCTCCGGGCAAGCAGACAGGCCCGCGCGAAGGAGGGTTTGTCTGGATCCACTCCATAGAGATCGAGCGTCTTTTTTGACTCGCTTCGAAGATTCATCAGTTCCGGAGCCGAAGTCTGAAGCCGAAACGCCATTTCGTAAGATGCGATGCGCGTTTGAATTTCCGGATCGCCGACGGCATCGAACCGTTTCCGATTCATTTCGCCGATAAGATCGAGCGTGTCTCGTTGAAGGCGCGGATCGATCCCTTCTGGACTGGAAACGTTGAGGATCGGATCTCCCTGATTGCGAAGGCGAACCCCGGTGTAGACGGAAGGAAGAAATCCACCTGACCAATTTGCCGCCCCACCACTGATGCCCGAACCGGTGCTCATCACCACGAATGCCGGTAAGTCATTTGTTTCAGCACCAAGCCCGTAGGTCACCCAAGAGCCCATGCTCGGCCTGCCGGGTTGAGAGAAGCCGGTGTTGAAGAAGATCTGCGCGGGGGCATGATTGAATTGAGTCGTATGAACACTCCGAATTAGGCAGATATCATCCGCAATCGTCGCTAAACGAGGCAACGCCTCTGAAATCGACGTCCCTGCTTCTCCGTGCTTCGCGAATTTGAATTGCGGCCCAAGACAATTCGCGTCGGACCGAATGAACGCATAACGTTGACCGCCGATGACCTCGGGAGGGATCGGCTTTCCTTCGTACTGCTTCAGCTTCGGCTTCTCATCGAATAGATCAAGATGGCTCGGCCCCCCCGCCATGAAAAGGTGAATGACCGCTTTGGCCTTCGGGGCGAAATGAGGCGGCTTTGGCGCGAGTGCATCCGCCATGCTCGGAGCGGAGCGTGCTTTCAAGGCTGGCCCCGCAAGCATTGAAGCAAGCGCGATCTTTCCGACGCCGACTCCACAATCACGCAGAAAATGTCGCCGAGTGACGTCGAGACAACGCTCCCGAACCATTCGATGTTCGATCGGTTCCACGGACCTACTCCTTCACGATCGTTTCATCGAGATTGAAAAGTGCACGGGCTAAAAGCGTCCAAGAGGCTCGTTCGACGAGGTCTCCTTCTCCACTCCCCATGATTTTTTTCGGATCAACCTCGCCCCGTACAATTCGATACTTTTCCTTGTCGTAGAAGCTGAGGAGCATTTGCTTTTCTTCGGTCCCAGGGGAACGGACGAGACAACGCTTCACCAACCGCTCGATCTTTTCCTCGACGGAGCCAGGCATAACCGCCCATTCGATGCCAAGCATCCGCGCCGCTTCATCGGTCAACGTGTCGTTAAGTAATGTGAGGGCTTGCAGCGGCGTGTTCGATACTTCACGACGTGCCACGCATGCTTCACCGCTCGGAGCATCGAACGTGGTGAACATCGCGAAGGGGGCTGTTCTCTTCGTGAAAGTGTAAAGGGCGCGTCGATAGCGATCCGCTCCTTCACTCACTTTCCACTGCAGCGGGCCGTACGTCCCTTCCGACGTGATACCGGCGGGCTGAGGCGGAAACACGCTTGGCCCCCCAACCTTTGCTGTGAGAAGTCCGCTTGTGAAAAGAATCGAATCGCGAACGACCTCGGCCTCTAATCGAATGCGCGGACCACGCGCGAGGAGACGATTCGGAGCGTCCCGTTCCAGTAATTCCGGAGTGACGCGAGTCTCTTGCAGATAGGTCGCGCTCGTGACAATCATGCGATGCAGTTCTTTAAGCGACCAACCTCGGCGGACAAATTCGACCGAGAGCCAATCAATCAAATCTGGGTGTGACGGAAGCTCTCCCTGGTAGCCGAAATCTTCCGTCGTGCGCACGATGCCCGTTCCAAAGAACGCCGCCCAATGTCGATTCACCGTAACTCTAGCCGTGAGGGGATGGTCTGGGCTGACGAGCCACTTCGCGAACTCCAGCCGATTGGCCGGGCGCGGTTCACCCTTCTTTTCGAACATCGACGGCAATTCAGCATTGATCGGATCCGCCGGCTGAAGGAACTCTCCCCGCTTATGAAGATGGGTGATACGCGGATAGCCTGGCAGGCGCTCGGTCATGACCAGCGTCGTTGGAAATTCGGGACGCTGACTTCGTAACAATTCGACTCGCTTTCGAGCCGCTTCGGTTTTCGGTGTGAACGAAAGGAAGTAATCGCGAAGCGATTTCATTTCTTCAGGGTTTAGTGATCGATCCCTGACGGCGAGCACGTCTTCTACATTCGCCGGCAATAATGTATCGCGTGCTTCCCGGCCATCGGTCGTCAGCGAAATGCGAAATCGGCCAAGGCCTGCGGCATAGTATCGCTCAAAGAGCATGCTCACATCGAACGTCTCGGAAATATCGATCGGTTCATCAAGTTCGAAGACGGCGACATGTGGCCGGCCTTGACCTCCGTCAATCGCCCAACCACTCTGCTTGTCGCCGTCGATCATTCGCTCAGGAACGTTTCCGCCCCCTACATAAGATGCGAGGGCTCGACGAATCTTAATGGGTTGGCCGTCTGCCTTAGCGGAGAACTCACTGAGCATGAAGTCGCCGATCGGACCCTCATAATAGATGCGGCCCGGTCCGCCGCGCGGGAGTCGCTCATCGGGAATGGCTTCGAGTCGAATGGCGGTCACACGGCGTTGATTCGTTTGAAACCTGAGGTCGTAGGTATCGGACTTTGTCTGATCTCCGCTGGAAAGTACCGAGTCGTCGTCAAGGATCGTCAAATAGGGAAGATTGCTCTTCGCTTCGATCGGACGAAGGTGTTTCCAATGAGTGGCATAGGGGGACTCTTGATTTATCCAGTTCGCAAGTTCCCCTTGGAGCTGTTCCTTGCGTCGATCATCCAGAGGAATCGTGGAGTCTGAAAATCGACCGAGGCTAATCCGGAAACGGCCGATCGTATGTTGCTGGCCGTGACTTTGATCGAGGTGCAATACCCAGCGGCGCCCAGGCCCTACGTTCATCGGGCGAGCGAATTGCAGGACCAGCGTGTGGTCTCCGACAGTTTTCGCGCCGGGACGATGAACGGCCCAGCCAGTCCCCATATTGCCATCGATCGCTTGCCATGCTGGGAATGACGGTTGATCGTAATCCGATTCGGCATGACTGAACTCGATCCGTTCGACTTCCGCTGAGTTATTTAGTTGTGCAAGAGACAACGAAACTTCCGACAACACGAAGTTGCCATGCCCGACTCGCCCTGGCCCACCGTTGGGAAGTGCCGGATCGCTCAGTGCTTCCACTCGAATTGCGACAACGTCTGAAAGATCAGAGTCGAATTCGATCGTGTAGAGATCCTTTTCCGGATTCTTCCCGTTGATACGGAGGGAGCCGTCAAGGGACGGCTCGAAGGTAGCTCCCTCCCGCGATGCAGCCCACGCAGGATAAACGGTCGACCATTCGAGCTGAGTTGAATCGAAGGGAAACCGTTGGATGTTCGCTTCAGCGCGAGCGATCTGTTCATCCACTTCGGCTTGGCGCTTGGCGATCTCCTTCTGGGGGACAGGCATTTCCGGCTCGTCGGCATTGTTCAGAAACGCCATGAGCTTGTAATAGTCGCGCTGCGTGACGGGATCGTACTTGTGCGTGTGACACTGAGCACAACCAATGGTGAGTCCCATCCAGATCGTTCCGGTAGTGTTGACGCGATCGACCATCGCATAGAACCGAAACTCGTTGGGATCGACGCCCCCTTCTTCGTTCAGCATCGTGTTGCGATGAAAACCTGTCGCAATCCGCTCGTTCAACCCCGCCTTTGGAACCAAATCCCCGGCCAGTTGCTCGATGCTGAATTGATCGAAGGGCATATCGGAATTGAAAGCTTGAATCACCCAGTCTCGATAGGGCCAGATCGAGCGAACACGATCTTTCTCATAGCCATTGGTGTCGGCATACCGCGCGAGATCGAGCCAACGCCTTGCCCATCGCTCCCCGTAGTGGGGTGAAGCGAGCAAACGATCAACAAGCCTTTCTTCCGAATCGGGCCGGCCTTCCGCCAGGAAGTCCTCGGCCTCATCAATACTCGGAGGCAGCCCGATGAGGTCGAGATAAAGTCTCCGAGCGATTAAATGTTTTTCCGCACGCGGCGAAGGAGAAAGTCCTTCCCGATCGAGTCGAGCGACAATGAAACCATCGATGGGACTCTCAAGTTTTGTGGGATCTTTAACGCCGGGACTCGCGGACTCGGCGGGAGGAACGAATGCCCAGTGAGGGCTGTAGCGGGCCCCTTCGGTAATCCACTGCTTCAGCTTCTCCTTGTCCTCTGCGGAGAGTGGTTTGTTCGCAGAAGGGGGAGGCATCATCAGTTCGGCATCATCGGAGAGGATCCGTTCGATCAATCCACTCTGATCGGGATGATGGGGGACAATCGATTTGTTGCCTGATTCAAGGGGAGCGGTCGCGGACTCGAATGTATCGAGCCGGAGGCCCGCCTTTCGAGTTTCCTCATCAGGTCCGTGGCACTTGAAACAGTGATTCGACAATAACGGGCGAATGTCACGATTGAAATCCAGATCGGCGCGGGCAGAGGCCGTCACAAAGAGCGAAAGGGCGGCGATCGCCAAAGTCGTCCAACCTTGTTCCCGCACGACCTCAATCTCCTGAATTCGATCGATCGGAGCCATCTAGGATGTTCGAGCCTATCGTTGATCAAGTTCATCGTCTCGATCAGCCTACGACCTCTATCAGACCCGGCCCCCTGCTCTTCCGTTCCCGCACAGTCTCTTATTGTACTCCCCCGTTCACCGGATGGGATTCACCCAGGGCAAGAGGTGCTCCCTGGCTCGAACGATGTCTGGTCCGAATGCTTCGAGCAGTTCCTCATGCGTGGGATAATTGATCAGAACCGTTCGCCGACGTCCAAAAAAGAGAAAAAGGGCACCAGCGGCCACCGCGGAGATGCCAGTCTCCCGAACGGTCTCGGCCATATCCCTCAGACTGCTAGCTCCTCCCATTCCAATCACCGGAATGTCGACGGCTTCGGCAATGCTCCCCAACAGTTCGCGATCATATCCCTCCAGCGTGCCGTCCCGGTCGACGGAGTTGATGAGAATCTCGCCCGCCCCCGCTTCCCGCGCAACCCTGGTCCACTCGACCGGCGACCACTTCGTTCGCTGGCCAGCCCGATTGCCGTACACGACGTAGTGACCATCAGCCTCTTTGCGAGCATCGATTGAAACAAGGACACACTGGCTTCCATATCGATCGGCAATGTCTGTGATAAGTTCCGGCCGCTCGAGCGAAGCGGTGTTGACAACGACCCGATCCGCCCCCGCTTCCATGAGCGGAGGAATATCGTCGACACTGTTAATGCCTCCACCCACGGCGAGGGGCATCGTAACTTCGTCAGCGATTTGAGCCAGGAGTTCGGGGCGCATCGTTCGCCCTTCCGTACGGGCCACGATGTCGAGCAAAATTAGTTCGTCAGACATGTACGCGTTGAACATGCGGGCGGCGTTAATCGGGCTACCGACGTAAACCGATTCATCGAATCGAATCGTCTTTTCGATCCCCCAATGTTTCAGCAGCAAACATGGGATCACCCGAAGCTTCAACATGTTACGTGTTTCTCAAAAAATTCACGAGAAGCTGGAGCCCAAGATGAGCACTCTTCTCAGGGTGGAACTGTACACCAAAGATATTGTCGACTTGCGCCATCGAGACAAATTGTCTGCCATAGTCGCTTGTCGCCAAGATATCCTCCTCTCGATCACACGACACGTAATAAGAGTGAACGAAGTAGAGAGACGGATTCGTCGGCAAATTGTCGAACAAATAAGTCGGTCGCGACAGCACGACATTATTCCAACCGATATGGGGCACCTTCCGGGACGACTCGACGGGAAACTTACGGGTCTCCCCTGGAATCCAACCAAGGCCGGGAAGCGTCCCCTCTTCACTTCCCCTGGTGAAGATTTGCAGCCCGAGACAAATACCCAGAATTGGCACCCCTTCTTTTCGAACTTTCTCTTCAAGCACGGGGAGGAGCTGGCTCTTTCGCATTCCTGTCATGGCGGCGTCGAAAGATCCAACCCCAGGGAGAATTAATCGGCGCGCCTGGCCAACGACATCGGGGTCGGAGGAAACCGTGGCCGTCTCTCCCAATCGCTCGAATGCTCGAACGACCGAACGAATATTGCCTGCTCCGTAGTCGACGATGACTGTCATCGTCCCATCCTAATTTTGATAGTGCACATGAAATGACTCACGAAGGAGCGATCGCTATTCTCCCGCCCATTCATCATTAAAGGAAAGTACCTCGCCGCCCCAAGTCCGCTCGAGGAAACCGAAATCGTACAGTCTACTTGTTGGCTCTCCGATTGAAATATCTCGTATCCTGCCGATTCTTCCGATTCTGCCGGCTTGATTCTCAAGCTGACGAATCGCGGGGGGAGAATGCCCGACCTTGAGGCCCTGCCTCCCAAACTGACCCTTCATTCGGCGGGGCGACGCGTTGGCCGACCGAGCCGATCGTGGTACACTTTGTTCATTGCAGGGAAGAGTGCGGTCGGTCGGAGTCGAGCGCGTAACTCTCTCAATCCCAATCTGGTGCATTGACATCGACAGAGGTAAGCACTTGCGAGTTTAAGTCCCCATTGTGGCGACTGTCACACTCGTTTTTGCTGCATTTGTCGAATCAGTTTCGTTGTGATCCAAAATGCGATACGCCATTGATCAGGCACGCGGGCGGACCGCGATGCGGTGGCATGAATCGGCAGAATACGACCCAGGAATGATCGAGGAGCGAACGGTGTTCTACCGTATCGAAAAGTGCCACAAGTTCGTCGATCATCGAGGTCAGCTCGTCGAGTTTTTTCGGCGAAGCGATATGAACGACTTTCCCAGCGAATTCGGCCAGATCTATGTCGTGACCTTCGACAGCCCCGGCAAGGTGCGAGGTAATCATTTCCACACCTCAGGCGTTGAGGCATTCGGCTGTGTTCACGGGAAACTCGAAGTCGCCTTAGAAGACGTGCATACCAAGGAGCGAGTCGAGTTCACCTTGAGCGCTGACAACGAAACGTTCGAACGTCTTCGCATCGGTTCGTACGTTGCTCATGCGTTCAGAAACATTACCCCTACGGCAATCCTCGTCGATTATTGCAGTGAGCAGTTTAATCCTGAGAAGCCGGATCGAAATCCTTACATCCTCTTTGAGTAATTGTTCTTCGAAACATGGAATCGAAACGACACGTTAGACAGTAGGAAGTCGAATTCCTCTCGAAATCCACGTGTGATCAGGCCCCTTCAGAACGGAAAGGCTTCAGATGATCGTTCTGGGGATGTCCGGCGGCACATCGCTCGGCAATCAAGACGGCGCGGCGGCATTGATCATTGATGGTAGGCTTGTCGCAGCCGCCGAAGAAGAACGATTCGTCGGCATCAAGTTCGCGAACGGTCATTTGCCCGCCTCCGCGATTCGGTTTTGTCTCCGCCAAGCGGGAATTCGCATTCAAGACGTCGACGCGGCGGTGTTTGCGGGTCGAACCTATGTAGACATCGAAACGACGCTTCGGCGCTTTTTCGAGCAAAACCTCGGCTATGCTCCTCCCCTCCGTCTCGTTGACCACCATGAAGCACATGCCGCCAGCGCGTGGTACGCGGATGGGGCGAGGGATGCGATCGTCGTCACCTGGGACAATTCCGGAGATGGTCGCTCCACGACTGTTTGGGATGCGACGAACAGAACGATGACCCTGCTGGCCGACTTCCACCGCCCGAACTCAGTCGGGCTCTATTACTCGGCCGTCACACAATTCCTGGGATTTACGCGGGATAGCGACGAATACAAAGTCATGGGGATGGCGGCCTATGGAAAACCGAGCTTCGATTTCAGCCATATCCTCGAAATTCGCGAGGGAGGCTATCAATTCCACTCTGATTTCTTGACCGGCATCGTTCCCGGTCGGCCGCAACCGTCGAAGCATGTCTGCCTATTCGACGAGTTCCCACTTCCGGTCCCGCGCCGTGTGGCGGGATCTCCCTTTGAGCAAGTCCATTTCGACGTCGCGGCCTCCGCACAGTCACAACTCGAAGAAGTGGCGAAAAGCCTTGTGGGGTATTGGGCCCAAAAGACGGGTCGACGACGTGTTTGTTTCGCCGGGGGAGTCGCGCTCAACTGTTTGATGAATCAACGGATTCGCGAATTGCCCGACATTGACGAAGTCTTCGTTCCGCCGATCTGTTCTGATGCCGGCTTAGCATTGGGCGCGGCCTATCTGGTGTCAGCCGCCGAAGGTCATTTCCCTGAACCATTGGCACACGCGTACTGGGGCCCCGAGTACACTTCGGCGCAAATCAAGGAAACGCTTGACCGAGCCGCCGCCGAATACCGAACGACTACTGATCCCGCCGAGGCAGCGGCCTCACTTATCGCCGAGGGGAAGATTATTGGATGGTTTCAGGGTCGGATGGAGTTTGGTCCGCGCGCACTCGGTTGCCGAAGTATTTTGGCAAACCCAAAGGTTCATGGGATGAAGGATCAGATCAACCAGCGAATCAAGTTTCGAGAGGAATATCGCCCGCTCGCCCCTTCCGTGATTCACGATCGTGGTGCCGAATTCTTTCGAGATTATCGCAATTCACCATTTATGACGCAGACGTTCGATGCGATTGCCGGGTTGGCCGAAATTGCCCCCGATGTCGTCCATGCGGACGGCACGAGTCGGATTCAGTCGGTTCATGACTCGACCAATCCGCTCTATGCAAAGCTCATTCACGAAGTGGAAAAGAAGACTGGGCTTCCGATCGTACTGAATACAAGTCTGAATGCGTACAACGATCCGATCGCGAGCGCGCCCTATCAGGCGCTTCGCACTTATTTCAGCACCGGCCTGGATGCATTGGTGATCGGCGACATGGTTCTCGAAAAGCGGCGGCGGACATGAAAGTCCTGTTCTACGATCTGCTACCTCAGCACAACTTGATCGATGCGGAAATCTCCGCGGCCATCGACCGAGTCAGAAATCGCTCGTTCTACATATTAGGTCCGGAAGTCGAGGCATTCGAAGCAGAGTATTCTGGGTTTCACGGCGTCCCCCATACGATTTCGGTCGGCAACGGATTCGATGCCCTCGCCCTAACGCTCAGAGGACTTGGAATCGGTCCGGGCGACGAAGTAATCACGACGACACATACTTTTATCGCCACGGTGGGAGCGATCTCCGCAAGCGGCGCGACCCCCATCCTCGTCGATTGCCAACGAGACACTTTGTCGATCGATCCCGTAGCGGTTGAGGCGGCGATCACTCCGCGGACCAAAGCAGTCATCGCGGTTCATCTCTACGGCCGAATCGCGGAGATGGAATCGCTTGTCCGAATCACTGAACGCCATCATCTGGCACTCATCGAAGATGCGGCTCAGGCGCATGGCGCCCGAATCGGAAAGCAGCTTGCGGGAACGTTCGGAGTCGCGGGATGCTTTAGTTTCTATCCAACCAAAAATCTGGGGGCTCTGGGCGACGGAGGCGCGATCATCACTCGGGATGCCGCTCTCGCTCACCGGCTAAGGCTTCTTCGGAACTATGGATCGACCGCGAAATATCAGCATGAAATCGTCGGATTCAATTCACGGCTTGATGACATTCAGGCAGCCATCTTGCGAGCGAAACTCACACGGCTAGATGAGTGGAACGATCAACGAAGGTCCATCGCGGCGCGCTATCTTGAACGACTGCAAGGCCAGGTCGATGTTCCGGCACTTCCCCGCGATTGCTCCGCCGTCGACCATGCCTATCATTTGTTCGTCGTCGCCTGCGAATGCCGAGATGAAGTGCGTGCCAAGATGGATCGCGCCGGGATTCAGACGGCGATTCACTACCCCATTCCCGTCCACCGACAAAAGGCTTATGAAAGTCTTGGCTATCAGCAGGGCGAGTTTCCGAACGCCGAAGCAGCGGCGCGGCGACTGATTAGTCTTCCCCTCTTTCCGGGAATGCCCAAGGAACAAATCGAGTGGGTTATCACTTCGCTGATTGACGCAGTCAATTGCTGAACGGAAACAGTCGGTGCTCGCGAGCGGCCTTCGGCATTAATGAGTCGGGAGCACCAGGCGAGATTAAACCTCAAAGTATTTCTCGTAGGTATGCGGCGGCAGATAGTTTAACCGACTCAGCGCCCAAATCACCGACTTGAATGCTCGCAGCACGGGATAGAACGTCGGATAGTCATCGAAATACTTGGGGGGCATTTTCAAGAGTTGATCGAACTCTTCCCGTAAGATTCCCTGCTTCTTCAAGGCGTAGTCGACCAGCCGGCGATCTTCAACTTGCGGGATCGTTTGAAGTTCCGCGAGAGCTTCTTCGCGAGTCATTTCTCCTTCGCGAACGAGCGCCGCGAATTCGAGAAGCCGCCAATCGATACCGAACTTGTGCCGTGCATAGTACGACTGCAACCCAAAGATTTCGTTGTCGAAGTGCCAACCCCCGGTATCCTCCCAACCAAGTTCATCCTTCAGGAAGGCGTCAATGTCTTTACCGCTATCGCGGTAGTAATTGGTGATGGTGAAAACGTGAATCCGCTTCACAAGCATCCAATAGAGCACATTGAGCATGTTGGCGTTCTGAAACTTCTTCAGTTTCATCCGGCAATGTTGCTTGATCAATGAACGAGTATAGAGCGGATCGACATAGTTCCAACGAAGCGGATTGATCCCCTCCGTTCGGAAGGAATGACTGTGAATGATCCACCGGATCCCTTCACTGGCGGCGGTACGATAAAGCGAATTGATGATGCCGATATCGTCCGTGAGATCAATGTAAGGAACGGAACCTCGGATCGTGGAGTTCGTCAATTCACGTGACTCTTCCCAATCGGCGATGACGCATTCGAGGTCGACGTCAAGCGCCGTGCAGACATTCTTAATATTTCGCTTCGATACTGGTGAATCCCAACCGTTGTCGAAATGGAGAGCGAGTGGCCTTAGCCCGAGCTTTTTCGTGATGTACAGGCAATAAGTCGTATCGCGTCCCCCGCTGAGACCGACGATACAGTCGTAGTTCTTCCCCTTGCCCTGTTCGCGAATCTTGTCGGCAACCTTTTCGAGATGTCGCCAACCTTCGTCACCGGTCGGAAAGGCTCGATTGAGCCTATCGTGAATGTGGCAATGATTACAGATGCCGTTCTCGTCGAACTTGACCGCGGAGACGGTCGAATCCATTACGCAACGTCGGCAAACCTGAACACCGACGGGCGGCGAATAAGGTCGCGCCGTGGCTTCCTTCGACTTTGAAATGGGACGATCGACAACTGCGCTCGTCTGAGGCATCCCAGCACCTCTCCTCTATCGAATCAACCAACAAAACTGTTCGCCCAGAAAGCAACAGGGTCGACTCGAAACCATTCCAACGCTCCAATCCGAGAGATTCATGGTCGAATCGGAAAGTAAGCCGACAACAGGGCGATGAACCGTCCGGACAATCGTCAGGATCGGATTCTTTTGCTACTGCCCCCCAGAACTCGGGAGACGTAGACGGGTACTTTCGACAGACGGGATCTGATTGATCCTAATCGGCCCCTAATGCCCAATCAAGGATGAAGTGCTCTGATCGATCGACGTTCGACTGAATCCGCAAATGGATTTGGCTGTTCGTCTCGGAATGATCGAACCCCGGTTGCAGGCCCTTATTCCGAATCATTTCGGCGTTTTAGCAGGGAGACAGTTGTTAAGACGAGCCGGCCGGCAATCGGAACGGCGGTTGCAAGAGGAGCCCCCCGAGCGTCACGAGTTCTCGCATTGGATCTTCGCCGATGGACCTTCGATCAGGACGACCCTTCTGGCCGGTACGACAAGGACTCGGGGGTATTTACCCACCTCTCTCAAAACCAGTCGACTGCGACGTTGTCGTCGTCGGCTCGGGAATTACAGGTGCCCTTATCGCTTGGAGGCTCGTCGAGGCCGGCCTATCAACGATCATTATCGACCGCCGCGATTGTTCGATGGGGAGCACTGCCGCCAGTACTGCCGTCATTCAGTATGAAATCGACACTCCACTTGGTGAACTCGCTCAACTCATTGGTGAAAAGGATGCCGTGCTTAGCTATCAAGCTGGCCGAAATGCAATCGCCACGCTCGCAAACATCGATGCACAAATTGGAAATGGTGGAGGACTCCGCCCCCGACGAAGCCTTTATCTCTGCTCTAAGGAGGACGATCAGAGATCCCTGCGAGAGGAGTACGAATTACGGCAAAAGCATGGATTCACTTGTGAGTGGTGGACGCGTGAGCAACTTAGTGCTGAATCAGACCTCGACGCGATAGCAGCCATCGTCACCCCCGAAGCGGCCGACCTCAACCCCTATGCCTTCACTCACGCATTACTGTCACATGCATGTCACCACGGCTTGCGGATCTTCGACCGGACCGCGCTGACGTCATGGACAACGGCGAAGGACCACATCATCCTGGAAACCGATCGTGGGGTGACGCTCAAACCTCGCTTCGCCATTCTCGCCGGTGGATTCGAAACAACGACTTTTCTTGATGAACAAGTCGCCAAACTCATTAGTACATACGCATTCGTCTCGGAGCCGATCACGCAATGGAACGGTTGGCCCAGAGAGAGCGTAATCTGGGAGACGGCGCGGCCCTACATCTATGCGAGGCAAACGGAAGAAGATCGACTCATCTTTGGGGGTGAAGATCTCCCGTTCAAACACGAAACGGTTCGGGACCATTATCTGCCGAAGAAAACGGATAAGCTTGTTCAGCGCGCGAGGGAGATGTTTCCGCGCATCGATTTTGAAGTCGCGTTTTGTTGGGCCGGAACGTTTGCCGAGACCGATGACGGGCTTCCCTATATCAGTGAGCATCCTCAATCCGATCGAATGCTGTTGGCGATGTGTTATGGAGGCAATGGGATTACTTACAGCGTGATCGCCGCGGAAATCTGCCGCGACATCATTCTTGGTGAAGATCACCCGATGCGAAAGATATTTTCGCTCGCCCGACGAGAGCGAACAAAGAGGTGGAGTCTGTTTGGCTAAGGCGAATCCCCAATGAATGGCTTCGGCACTTTACCGAGCCTTGCAAATGGGAAATCAGGGGAGCTGAGTGTGAACGGCTCAACCTACCTGAAGTCGAAAACCAAAATCGACTTACCACCCTTAAGACGTGACGAGCGGTGTACCGGAAACGCTGGCGGTTTTCTTCGGAAATGCCTCCCGGAGAATCTCGTCCACCTCATCGGGATTCTGACACTTCACCAAGCGACGGGCCACCGCGCGAGGATCAAGTGGCAACTCGACGGAATGGAAAAGCTTTCGAGCCCTGGGAATGTCATTGGGTGGAAGGCTGACCGCGTCCACGCCGAGCGTATAGAGAGCGAGTAATGCGATCTCGTGATCGATCGCCTCGCCGCAAACGGTCACCGTGCGACCCGCGCGATGGGCGTGTCGGACAATCTGCGAAACCGTGGTCAAATAAACGGGATCAAGCGGCGTTCGCAATCCGTCGAGCTGATTGTCTTCTCGTTGGATGCCAAGGAGGGAGTGCAGCAGATCGTTCGAACCCACACTCACGAAGTCAACGAGGTTGATCCATTGCTTGCAGAGCATGGCCGCGGCGGGGACTTCGATCATGATCCCGACGGGGACCTTCTTTTCCAGGAAGACCCCTTCCTGTTCCAAACTTCGGCGAGCCTGATCAACGAGTTGCAATGCGCATTTGAGTTGACGATCGGAAACGATCATCGGGAATAGAAGTCGGATCGGTCCGTCAAGCGACGCACGGAGGGCCGCTCTCAACTGCGAGCGGAGGAGCGACTGCACGTGTGGCAATTCCGCGACAAGCCGCCAGTCCCAGGTTTCTCGCTCGAACATGGGATCGCTGGTAATTCCGAAGAGTTTCGCTGGTCTGAGGTCCAGCGTGCGAATGGTGAGCGGCTTTCCCGCCAGAATGGAAATCATCTTGCGGTACGTCTCGAGTTGCTCTTCCTCCGTCGGAAAAGTACGGCAAGCTAACTCGAGCAGTTCACTTCGATATAGGCCAACGCCGTCACCGCCACGAGAAATCGTCAGCCCTAATTCCGGCAAGAGATTAACGGTTGCTTCGATTCGAAGAGGAGACGGCACATTGCCGATCGGCTCGTCGACATAGGCCGCGTTATCCGCAATCAGTTTTTCAAGTGCCTTTCGACGAGCGGGATCTGGATCGACGATCAACATCCCCGATGCGGAATCGATGAAGACCTCCGCTCCTGTTTCGACCGATGCTAAGAGGCCGTGCACGTGCGTGAGCATAGGAATGCCAAGGCTCCGCGCGAGAATCGCGACGTGGCTGTGAACGCCTCCCTTTTCGACCGCGATTCCTTTGACTCGGCGGAGATCGCAGGCGAAGAGTTCGAGAAGCGAGACTTCATGAGCAATGACGATCACGCTCTCTGCCGTTTCCGTTGGAAGCGATTCTTCCGTGGCGTGACTAAGCACACGGCGGAAGACATCCTTGATGTCATAGATCCGCTCGTAAAAGAACGGATTCTTCAGCTTCTGGAACGCGCGAAGGTATTGTTCGCACGCCGTCACGACGGCTCTTTCGACGGTGAGTCCGCGCTCGACCATGCGGACCAAGTCATTTTGAACGGAAGAGTCCTCGAGCATGAGCCGCTGCGCCTGCATCAGGGCTCCGAACTGCTCGCCGAGAAGTTCCGCAAGATACTCGGCCGCATGCTCCAAATCTTCCTTGGCCCGATCGAGCGCGACTTGCAATCTGGCTCGCTCATGTTCGACAAGACCAGGCTCTCTTTTGACAAGATCAGGGTTGTTGAAATCGAATTCTTCGAAGCGAATCGCCGTCCCCATGCCGCAGCCGGGACTGGACGAGGTCCCATGAAACTCCGTAATGACGGTCCGTCTGCGTTTCTCTGAATTCGGCTCAGACTCGCGACGCACCACAGCGGCGAGGTCACGAGTCAATCGAGCATTCGTCACCAAAATGGCGAGTTGAGCGGCGACACCGACCAGCAGCCGGACTTCATTGGCGGTGTATCGGCGCGGCTCTTTGTGTTGAACGACGAGAACTCCCTCGACCGCTCCTCCTTGGATCAACGGGACGCCGAGAAATGATCGATAGCGATCTTCGCCCGACTCGGGGAAGAATCGATAACGGGGATGGGTGGGGGCATCTTCGACACTGACATGGGACCGTTGCTGCGCCACCAGTCCCACGAGTCCTTCGTGAAGCTGCATGCGAATGGTGCCGACCGCTTCCTGACGCAAACCAACCGTCGCGCGGAGCACTAGTTCGTTCGCCTGCTCCTCCATCGTGTAAACGGAACAAACATCTGTCTGAAATCGACGTTGAATGAGATGACAAATGTTCGACAGTGTTTCGGAGAGGTCATGACTATTCGATACCAGATCACTCACTTCACGAAGAGTGAGTAAGAGCATCGATTGCGTTGGACTGGCTGAATAGCTCACCGGAGAAGCCTCACTCCGTTCGAATTGTGCGTCGGTGCGAAATCATTAAGGCACTTTCCGTGCCACAAAACGGATTACCCTTCGGCCGAGTTACCTTTGAAGCACCCTCGAACACAAGAGTTTACTCATTCGAAAGTTAGGAAGGAAGTCAGTAACGATCGGAAGTGCGTTCCGCCCGGAGTTACAAAGCGTCGTGCCCGTTCTTTGGGCAACTCGTTTCCAAACAATCCGACGACTCCATCCACTCGTGCAACACACGAATCCGATCTGATCCTCGAAACAGGGTAGGTAACGACTCCCTTCTTCTATCTATACATACGAACAAAAGAGGGTTTGTCGTCCCACTTTTCCACCCCGCTGCTTTACTCTGCATTCGGATTCTCTTCCGCTGCGGGATGATCGAGAAAAAGACTGCGAAACTCAGGCGTGGGCAGACGACATGCCTCACTCTTTCCAAACCACTGATATCTCCTGGCGGCAAACCACGAATAAGCGGCATCCCTCAAAAACCGTGGAAATAGAACGAGACCATACAGCCAAGGCCAAGGCTGGCGGAGGCCACGCGCGATGCGCAGGGCCGCCGTCGAACGAAGGTAAATCTTTCCTCCGTGAACGAGAACCATGGTCGAAAGTTGATTCGGATCGAGTCCGTGAGCCCGCAGAAGGCTCTGCCCCACCGTCGATTGGAGTGGCGCAAAACGAAAATGCCGAGCGGGATCTCGATCGATGATGAACTGAACGGAACTGTTGCAGAAGTTGCAGACACCATCAAATAGCACGATCGCGAACTGTTCTTCTTTCATGCGTATCACTCCGAAAAACGACTCCGTCCGCGACCGCTCCTGTTTCTCGTATAAATGAGTTTATTAGGGGGAGAATGCGGTGCCGGTACCAAAGGTTGCAATCGTCGGACGGCCGAACGTCGGCAAAAGTTCGCTATTCAATTGGCTTGCGGGAAAACGGATCGCCATCGTCGATCCGACCGCGGGCGTGACCCGAGACCGCGTCACGTACCTCCTTTCGCACAACGACCGCTTTGCCGAACTCGTCGACACGGGCGGAATGGGGAACATCGATAAAGACGGCCTGACCGACGATATCGAACGGCAGATTCAAATCGCCCTGGACGAGGCATCGCTCGTTCTTTTTCTCGTCGATGCGCAAACGGGTTTCACCGAGCACGACCGAATGGTGTCGCGAAAGCTTCGCGAGTTCACTAAGCCGATCCTTTATATCGTCAACAAATGTGACACCGCCGAGCTCGAACGGCAAGGAGCCGAATTCTACAAGCTCGGACGAGATTTAATTTTCGTCAGCGTGAAGAATAATCGCGGGCGCGACGATTTGCTTCATGCGGTGTTCGATAATATCCCTGTCGAGACCGAGCCGGACCACGGCGAAGTCACCATGAAGTTCTGCGTCGTGGGGAAGAGAAACAGCGGCAAAAGCACATTCATCAATACGCTCGCCCAGGCGGAACGAATGATTGTCAGCGAAGTCGCCGGCACCACGCGAGACAGTGTTGACGTGCATTTCGAGCATAATGGGCGGACGCTCATCGCGATAGATACCGCCGGCGTCAGACGAGCAAAGAGCCTATCCGAATCGGTCGACTTCTATGGTTACACGCGAGCCCAGCGAAGCATTCGCCGCGCGGACGTCGTCTTCCACATGATGGACGCCTCGCTTCCCTTGAGCAAAGTCGACAAGCAGCTCAACGGTTACATCATCGATCAGGCGAAGCCCTGTATCTTCGTCATCAACAAATGGGATTTGATCAAAGACCAAACGACCACCGAGGATTTCAACGATTACCTGAACGCGGAATTTCCCGATCTCACTTTCGCACCTCGCGTCTTCATCACCGCGAAAGAAGGGAAGAACGTTCACGGGTTGATCGACGTTGCTCATTCTCTCTTCAATCAATCGAAGGAGCGCGTCACCACGGGCGAATTGAATCGGCTCGTGGAGACTGCGATTGCGAAGCAGAATCCACCGATGCGGCGAAACCGCCGGCTCAAGATCTTTTACACCACGCAGGTCGCGGTACAGCCTCCTACCATTATTTTCTTCTGCAATGATCCGAAGCTCGTCGAGCTAAGTTGGCACCGTTACTTGCTCAATTTTCTGCGTGACTATGTCCCCTTCGACGAGATCCCGATCAAGACTTACTTCCGGTCTCGTGATCACGTGAAGAAGGCGGAAAAGGAAGGGGCCGACGACGTGGAAATCGAATCGGAGCGTGACTGATCGGCTCCCTTTCGCGATGCGTCAAACCTTTGGCACCGGGAAGAGATCGTCGAAGGGAAGTTCCCATTCCACGGCGCCGACGGAGACAGCGGCAATCGATCGGCGGCGGTCAACTCGTTTCACCGTGCCATTCTTGTCAAACCGAAGGACGCGGACCGTATCCCCAGGCTGGATCGTGGTACGGAATCGTTCGATCTCTCGATGTACGTCCGCCTCTTGATGAAGCTGCTGCTCGCGCCGTTTGAAGTCGACCTCTGCCTCTCCTGCCCGGCGCTGCGCCTCGATCGCCTCTTGCCTTGCCTTTTCGGTCTCCTCACGCATCTGCTGCAACTGGCGAATCTCACCGCTTCCCCTGCCACGGCGACGACGAAGATGGTGATACGCGCTCGCAATCAGCTTGCGGGGTACCCTGAGTCTTTTCGCGACGCGAAGCGCGCAACTTTCACCAAACTGGCCGATGAAGAGGCGATAGGTGGGGCGGAGTGTTTCGACATCGAATTCGACGGCCGCGTTTTCCGCTCGTTGATGTCTCAAGGCGTACGTCTTCAAATCGCTCAGGTGGGTCGTCACTAAAGCCCGGCAGCCGAGTTCACGAAGTTCATCCAAGATCGCCTGCCCGAGTGCCGCTCCTTCTGCCGGATCAGTTCCCGCTCCAAGCTCATCCAGGAGCACGAGCGTCCGGTTGTTCCCCCTGCGTAGAATTTCGCCGATTCGGGTCATGTGGGCCGAGAATGTGCTGAGCGATTGCTGAAGGGACTGCTCATCGCCGATGTCCGCGAGGACGGCGTCGAGCATCGGCACCACGCTTCCCCGTTTGGCGGGAATATGCAGCCCCGAGAGAGCCATCACGGTGAGTAGTCCGACCGTCTTCAGTACGACGGTCTTACCCCCGGTATTCGGTCCGGTGATCACCAGAATATCGAAGCCGGTCCCGAGATTGACGCTAATCGGCACCACGCTCTTCGGCTCTTCCGTGGAGGGAAGTTGGGCATTGATTTCGCGAAACACGAGTTCGAGCAGAGGATGCCTTGCTTCATTCAATCGCAATGTCCCGTCGGTGGAAATATCAGGAGCGGACATGTCGAGAGATCGCGCGAAGCGTGCTTTGGCGGCCACGAAGTCGAGTTCGGTCAGAATATCGAGCGAACGGAGCAGATCCTTTCCCTTGTTCGAAATCAGATCGGTCAACCTTCGGAGTACGCGACGAATCTCACGGAGTTCGGCGCTCTTCAGCAACGACATCTCCGCACTGATCTCGGACACTTTGGAGGGCTCGATGTATACAGTCTCGCCGCTACTCGAGGTCCGGTGAACGACACCGGTCACTTTATGCCGATGGTTGACTGCGACAGCCAGGACATGATGATCGCCGCTCATCGTCGGCTGCGGATATCGAAGGGCGGACCTGATGTCCGAGCTTCGAAGAAGCCGTGCCATCTCCTTCTGAATGCGGGCCTCATACTCCGCGAGTTGTCGACGAATGTCGGCGAGTTCCGGCGTCGCATTGGACTGGACATTGCCTCGCTCGTCGATGACTTGATCGACCTGATGAACTAGAGGTCTTTGATCGACGATGTCTGAGAGAAGACGCTCGATGCGAGGAGAGTCCGCTGTCAGCCGAAGCCAATACTCATACGCTCGCCCCGTGAGTTCCGCCACATCGCGCACGTCTCTGATTTGATCAATCTCGAGCTGTACGCCCAGCGTCGCTCGTTTGACGGAAAGTCGCACATCCTTGAGACCACCCAACGGCGGCTCCATGCGCGCCTCGAGCAAATCGACCATTTCGCTGGTTCGATTGATCTGCTCGCGCAAGTCTTCAACGTTTTGAAGAGGTATCAGCGCGCGGGCACGTTCCTTCCCCATCACGGAACGGGTAAGGTCCGCGACTTGCTGACGGACAGTGTCGAATTCGAGTTTGTGTAAGGTGTATTCGTCCATGCGATTTCACTGACCCTGGGATCGACTCATTTTATCCGAAAGAGGCGAGTCGCCCCACGGAACAGAAACGAGGTAACACAAGAAACAGGATAGAGACACGCTTGCCGCAGACGAGTTCGCGATTTGCGAGACTTCGTTCTTGGAGTGTTAAGCGGCCCGTTTCTGTTGAATTTTCTCTGGATGAATGATGGGTTTGACGTTTCGCTGGAAAAGAAATCCAAGCACGCTTGCGACCGCAACGCCCGCAAAAGGAATGAGCAAGAGTTCAATGGGCAGGCGAAATCGAGCCGATGTGATCACCAGGACATGTAGCAGCGTCAGTCCGCCCGAGGCGACGAAGAGAGGCAACCAATTCTTCCAGCGTCGTCGTTCAATGAATAAACCGATCGCCGCGACGGTCGCTAATGAAAGATAACTGGCCCGATAGGCGAAAACATAACTTCGCGGGTTGGTCTCGTCGAACCAAAGCCATTGGCGCAGACGGAGGAGACATTTCTCAACATACTGCATCGGCCTGGCGGAAAGCTCTGCGAGAATCAACGACCGAAAGACATTCATCCGATCGATTTCGCGCGGCATCCCCAATAGATCGAGCCGGGCATGCTCCGGTAACGTTGAGTCGACGGAGACCGCTTTCTCGCGGACATGCTGGGCCTGCTCTACGGACTTCGTAACCGAGATGCCGCGCACTTCCCGCCGATCTTCACGGCTGATCGCCAACTTGTCGGTCCCGTGGCTCGCGGCAGTATTCCCTTGCCAGAAAACGTACCAGAAGCTGTCTTTCATCGCGACGAACCGTCCATGCACGAGATAGTTTCGCGTGATCCAGGGAGTGAGTCCGACCGCTATCAGAACCGCCGCCAGAACCGATGACCTTAAAGATGGTTTCGGCGGTAAGAGGAGTGCGAGCAGCATGAGAAAGGAGACGCCACCCAAAATAGGATCGGCATGCCATGCCACTAAACTCCCCCCGACGAAGAGCGGTATGCCCAGTCGATTTGATCCCTGACGAATCTCAAACCAGCCCCATAGGAGGAACGAAAGCGCGGCTAGATTCCAAGTCACCGCTTGGACATGACAGACACTGACGACCAAAGGAGGGTAAACAGCCAACAGTAATCCGGCGACGTAACCGACCATTGCTTTCCCGCTGGCAAGGCGAACCGCTTGTGTCAGTGCAATGACAGAGAAACTCGCCACCATCGCTTGCAACAAGAGAACGAACCAAAATGACGCGGGAGTTTCTGTGCCGAAGAGAACATATCCCGCTGCTAGAACGTATGAAACGAGCGGTGCCTGATGACTGGTCGGAACGGGAACGCCCGGCGGGCCATAGAATTCGAAAACGAATCCTCGACCCTCCACCAAGTTTCGTGCAATGGAGCCGTGCTCGTACGCGGAAACAGGAAGACTGTCGGGAGCGTGCAGTAAATGAATCGCTGTCCATCGGGAGACGAATGCGAGCGCCCCCAACAACACGATGACGAGCAGATTCCGATAAGTGGAGGTCACTCCTTTCAATGTGAACGCCATGGCTTTGCATCCTGCGGGCGAATCTCAGAAATCTTGGCTACATAAGCTTTTAGGCTTCGGCGGAATTCCACACAAGTCGACAAAATCAAGGTTTGAGGAGAAATCGTTCATTCGACATTGAAACGGAGTTCTCTTCGTTACTCGGGATAAATCCAATTTCATGTTGTAATCGGTCATTTTGTGTCATCGGTAATACTCGAATCGCCCTAAATAGAATGAGGAGCGAATCGTACGCCAAGTCGACGTTGCATGAATGTTGAGGTTGGTCTATGGTCATGCCGAGGCTTAACGGAGTGCCTGGCGAAAACGATTCTTGGATAATGGACGAGCAAGATGATTCAGCGGGTCATCGAGGATAAGCAGGATTTGATTTTCATGCTCGAGCGATCGACGCAAATAGAGAATGAAACCTCGTCCCCTGAAGGGACGGTCTGGAGCACCGGCGTTTCCGAGCAGGACCGCGAATTCCTTGACAAGCTCGAGCGAGTGGTGGGGACGCATGGTCTTCGCAAGCTGGGCGTCTATCGCATTCCGGCGCAATTGAAGCTTTCCATTGCCGTGCCGGTCTACAACGAACGATTCACCATTCGCGAAATCATCTCTCGCATTCGCTCGGTGCCGATCCCGAAGGAAATCATTCTCGTTGACGACGGCAGCACCGACGGCACACGTGATATTTTGAAGGACTACGAGAACGATCCGGACATCCGAATCATCTTGCACCAACAAAACAAGGGTAAGGGTGCCGCCCTCCATACCGCATTCAGAGAGGCGACCGGGGATATCGTGATCGTGCAGGATGCCGATCTCGAATACAGCCCAAGCGAATACCCGAGGCTCATTCAACCGATCGTGGATGGCCGAGCCGACGTCGTTTATGGTTCCCGCTTCATCGGAGAAGAGTCGCGCATCCACCTGTTCTGGCACCGAGTGGCGAATGGCATACTCACTCTTCTATCGAACTTCTTCACCAACTTGAACCTCACGGACATGGAGACCTGTTACAAGATCTTCCGGCGTGAAGTGATTCAAGAGATTCCCCTCAAGCAGAATCGATTCGGATTCGATCCTGAGATCACAGCCAAGATCGCAAAACGCAAGTGCCGCATCTACGAGATTCCGATCTCCTACAACGGCCGAGACTACTCCGAAGGTAAGAAGATCGGGATCAAGGACGCGTTCGAGGCTCTTTACTGCATCGTTCGCTACGCCGTTAAAGATTAAGCCATGCCGAGAAAGCGGATCGCGATCGGCCTCATCTGGAACAACCGAGGTGAGATCGTCGTCGGACAGCGCGCGGAGGGGGACTCCTTCGCCGGCTTTGATGAATTACCGGGTGGCCATTGTGAAGAAAACGAATCGCCCGAAGATGCGGTGATTCGAGAATGTTTGGAAGAGACAGGTCTTGTCGTCCACGTTCATAAGCTTCGAATCGTCGTTGAACATACCTACGAACGGGGCGAGCTCGAGTTGAGCTTCTTCGACTGTCTATTGTTGGATGGACAGGACGCCCCACTCTCCCCTTTTAGATGGTGGAGCGTGGATGAGGTCCTAGGTGGAAAGTTCCCACCGGCTAATGAACGGATACTTGAGTCGCTCCGAGAACATCCCGCACCCATCGTGTGATGCAACACCGTGCTGAGGCTCGCAAGTTGAGCAATTTACTCGTTTCCAGGAGCCGGTGCGGGGGGCGGCGGAGAGCCGACGGTGAGTTGGTTAACGATTTCTCCGATGCCAGGTTCGAGTTCAAGAAGTCGAATCGCGACTCGCGCGGAATTCTCGTCGGGCGCGCGACCGCGGATGACTGTTTTGTTTCCTTGGCGAAAAATCTCTAAACCGTCAATTCCGAGCCGTTCCGCGGCATTTCGCCCCCAGGCCTCCTCGATCTTCGCCGCGCGGACCTCATACTCCTTCGGCGGTTCGGTCGTTTTGAACGCTGGAACAACGCTATGGGAAACCGCAGAGGGTAAAACTCCCGCCGGTTGCGAACCCATCATGGCGAGTTGCGAGCTCGCTTGCTGTTCCGCGGCGATCCGCGCCCGAATCGCGGAGACGCGAGCGACATTAGCCGCGTTCGGCTGAATCGGCATCACAGACGCGGCCGACATGATATAGATGCGTGTTTGATCCATCCTCGAGTATAGATCGAGTGTTCGGCCCCGGATCGTGCTTCTGCCTGCAGCGGCGGGAGCCGGCCGAAAGCTCCCATTGCCGCGCAGACCCGATGCCGAGCCGAGACTATTTCCTGTCAGATTGGAAGCTGTGATCCCCTGCGATGTTGATGTCGTCGAGCGTGCCGCGGTGGAAGTCGCGGCAGAAGTCGATCGGGCCGACGTCGGAGTCATTACCGTCTGACCCCAGGAGATATTCGCCATCACGAAGAGGGAAGAGATGATCATGAAGTAACGCATCTCGCATCTCCTCCATTCCGATTTCGCCATTCGTACTGAAGAACAAATCCTCGTTATCATCGACCTCTTAAAGAGGTGGGAGCACCGGAGCCTGATTGTTCGTTAGGATTCAGGACAGACTCCGCCCCCCTTTACGATACCTGATGAAGAACAGTAAGTCTTAAGATCGCTCCACTTGAAACAAGTTGCCTAACCGTTACGAGCCGCCGGCGCTCAGTTTTTGGGCCCAATCACTTTGACCGAAGGAGGACTTGAGCATCTCCTTCATCTGATCCGAATATCCGGGATATCCGATCTCTTTGAACATCGTGGCGAGATAGTAGAGCGCTTTTGCATGCTCCGCTGATTGATTCGGATAAAGGGTATGGACCCAAAGGTATCCATCGAGCACGGCCTCCTTAGTTTTACCCTGCGCACGGAGCGAATCCCCCAGGCGATTTCGTGTTTCAGCAGCCGCGACATCATCATCATCAGGAAGATTCGCAATCACCTGACGGCACAGTGCCTCGGCCTCAGCGGGTTTGCCGGTGCCGATCAATGCCTCTGCCTTTCCCAGTCGAGCCAGTCGTTTTTGCTCGTCAGCCGTCTTACCCTCCGCGGAAGAGGAGATCACCTCGTCGAAGATTCTTGACGCATCCTCCGCTCGCCCCTTTTTAAGTTCAGCCGTGGCGAGATAAACCTTTGACTTCTCCTTGTATCCCGGCCAATCGAGTGAGCCGAGCTTGCCTAGCAATTCGGTCGCTTGATCGTAGTTGCCCGCATCAAGCTGCAATCGGCCTGCCCATTCGAGCGAGGGGTAATGATGGCGGGATTTCGAGAATGTCTTCGACTTCTCCTCAAATCGCTTCAAAGCCGCTTCTCGCTTGGTGGGATCGGCTAAAGCCTGTTTGGCCATATTTTCGAAAAGCTCGTATTCCAACGCATCTGCGAGAAGCTGGTCGCGCGCTTCAATATCGGGGAGCACTTTTGCGAGTGCCGCCACGGCCTCGTCATATCGTCCTTGTCGCTCGAGGTTCCTGATGTTGATCAAGTCTTTTGGCTGCCGATCATACTTGATCCCGAGGATCTTGTGGACGGGGATGGTCACTTCCTCTTTCGCGGTCTTCACCACGACTTCACGCGGATTTTCGGCGACGATGTCGCCAAGGACTTCGATTCCTTGTGCTCTCTTCTCATCGAAATAACTGACGCTTTCGGCAGACAAGGAGGCTGCCGAGAGAAGCATCAACAAAAGAGTAGGCAAAGCACGTTTCATGTTCGTCTCGATCTTAATTACCCAGTAACGGCTTGATGGCAGCCACACGGGCTTGAAGCGTCTTCTTCCATTCCGCCGGTATGGTGCGGTCCGTTTCGAGCAAGTAGGAGGGAAGTCGATTCGCCATCGCCAGCAGCTTCTTCTTCTCCTCACCGTTCGCGGTTTTGCTCATTTCAACATAGAGCCCACTCAATCGATCAGTGACTTGATAGAGTTCGGCAGGCCGCGGTTGCACGCGCTTCAAGCGATCGAGAAACCACTGCCAGTGCTTGATGGCACCCGGCCAATCCTTGGCCTATTAATAGATCTCTCCCTTTT
>JAIEPU010000057.1 GCA_019748235.1 bacterium | reverse complement strand
TCGAGATTGGACTGTGGGCCGGCTGGAGAATGTATCCCGAGGTCGGTGACGTGCCGGCGGCCGGGGTGATCTGTGCCATCGGCAAAGTTCATAAGCGTCCCTGCATGATCATTGCGAACGATGCCACGGTGAAGGCGGGAGCTTTCTTTCCGCAGACGGCGAAGAAGGTGCTTCGAGCCCAGCGGATTGCTTATCACTGCGGGCTGCCGCTGATCTATCTCGTCGACTCGGCAGGTGTATACCTTCCCATGCAGGACGAAATCTTCCCGGATGAAGATGACTTCGGACGCATTTTTCGAAACAACGCGGTCATCTCTGCCGCGGGAATCCCGCAATACTCCGCGATTATGGGAAACTGCGTGGCGGGTGGAGCATACCTGCCTGTCTTGAGCGACAAGCTTCTCATGACCGAAGGGAGCGGACTTTATCTCGCGGGTCCCGCCCTTGTTCGCGCGGCGATCGGACAAGTCGTCGATACGGAAGAACTCGGCGGCGCGAAGATGCATGCGGAGATCAGCGGCACCGTCGATTACTTCGAGCCAAACGATCAACAATGCTTGGCACACCTACGCGAATTGGTTGACTATCTTCCGCTGGAAGGTTCCGCGGGGTACGGGGTGCCGGAGGGAGACGCATCAGCCAAGACAGAGGTGCCGACCGAGTCGCTTTATGATCTTTTCAACCCAGCCACGCGAAGCGAATACGATGCGCGCGATCTTTTGAAGGGGATCGTTGATGCAGGTACCTTCGATGAGTACAAGGCAGACTACGGCAAGACGCTTGTCTGCGGCCTAGCTCGTATTGGCGGACATGCGGTCGGCATCATCGCCAGCCAACGAAAGCGTGTGCAGTCCGCGAAAGGGGAGCTGCAAATCGGCGGCGTGATCTATCCGGATAGCGCCGAGAAGGCGGCTCGATTTATCATGGATTGCAACCAAACAAGCATTCCACTCGTCTTTTTCCAAGACGTAACTGGTTTTATGGTGGGACGAGATGCCGAGCAGTCGGGCATCATTCGAAGTGGCGCGAAGCTGGTAAACGCGCTGTCGAATTCCATCGTCCCGAAGATCACCATCGTCATCGGCGGCTCATTCGGTGCCGGTAATTACGCTCTGTGCGGCAAGGCGTTCGACCCTCGCTTCATCTTCGCATGGCCAAGCGCGCTTTACGCCGTGATGGGAGGAGCCCAAGCGGCAACAACGCTTGTTCAAGTGCAAGCGCAGGCCGCAAAGAAAGCGGGAAAGCCTCTTACCACCGAGCAACTCTCGGAGCTTCGCACGACCATTCAAGATAAGTATGAGGAGTCGCTCGACATTCGCTATGGCGCGGCACGGGGGTGGATTGACGCTGTTATCGCCCCGGACAAAACGCGTGACGTATTGACGAAAACGCTGGCTGTCGTGAGCAAAAACAGGGAGCGTGCGGAGTTCCGAACCGGTGTCTTCCAGGTATGATGATCCAGCGCGGGTCGCGACCACGGAGTCATCGAGTCGTTTGACTCGCAAGATGAACATGTAGATAAATTTATCTTACTTTTAATGTTGGCTGGTTTTTCGTGGTCTAGATTCGTTCTAGAGACAATCCCTGTGCGATGGTCGCATCAGCAGTTCCATCTATGTGACAACTGCGTGCATCAGCCGCTCGAGCGAATGTCGTAACCCCCCTCGATGGTTCGCATTCCCCACGACAGCGAACGTCGCCCCTTCTCACCCCCGTGTCCGATTCGCTGGTCTCCTCGCGAGACAAGCGGCCGATTCCTCTGCTTCAGATGGAGAAAATCACCCATGCGAAGGGCGAAGTGGTGCGCGCGTCGATTATCTGTTTGGCGGCCAGCATTTGAGTTTCTCGAAATTCGGGATGTCTTGACAGCGACATTCTTCGACCCTCAATACATACTCTATACCCCCACCGGTCCCGGAGGAGCAACTCCCTCGATGACGGCCGGACCAACTGGAATGACTCCCACACAGGTGAGGCACGCATACGGCATCGATCAGATTACCTTCAGCAGCGGCACCGTTGCTGGAAATGGCGCGGGTATGACGATCGCGATTGTCGATGCTTATGATGACCCGAACATCGGCGACGACCTTCGGAAGTTTAACGCTGCATTCGGCCTTCCCAATTCTGGCTTTACCAAAGTCAATCAAAACGGCGGCACCACCTATCCGGCTGCCGACAAAGGTTGGGCTGGAGAGATTGCCCTAGACGTGGAATGGGCGCACGCGATTGCCCCCTTGGCTAACATCTTACTCGTTGAAGCGTTCGATAACTCATGGGCCAACTTGAGCGCCGCAGTACAGTATGCGGCTCGGCAACCCGGCGTGGTCGCGGTCTCGATGAGTTGGGGTGGAGGCGAATTCCCCGGCGAACAAACATTCGATTCCACCTTTACGACGCCTGCAGGACACGCGGGGGTCACGTTCGTCGCTTCTTCCGGAGATACAGGTGCCCCCGCCTCTTATCCTGCCGTCTCACCAAATGTTCTCTCGGTCGGCGGAACGACATTGACGCTCAATGCATCGGGAAATATCGCGAGCGAGACGGCCTGGGGAGGGAGTGGCGGCGGAATCAGCACGCAAGAGGAGCAGCCCTCTTATCAGCGAGGAATCGTCACTCAGACGACGACCCGGCGCGGGAACCCCGACGTCGCCTATAATGCGAACCCGAACACCGGATTTGCCGTCTACGACTCATATAGCAATGGCTCCACGACTCCTTGGTCGCAATATGGCGGCACAAGCGCGGGTGCTCCGCAGTGGGCGGCGATCATCGCCATCGCGGATCAGGGACGATCACTCTCGGGTTTGTCGAGCCTTGATGGTCGAAGCCAGACTTTGCCGATGCTTTATTCGTTTGCCGCAAGTGACTTTAACGACATTACGTCTGGAACGAGTAACGGCTCGACGACGATCAGCGCTGGGGTGGGGTACGATCTCGTCACCGGTCGAGGAAGCCCCAAGGCGAATCTCGTTGTTCGCGACCTGGTCGGCCAGAGCACCACGCCGCAATCGTCCGTTCATTTTGCCGTGACAGGCATCAGTTCCACGACGGCTGGTTCTCCATTTTCTATCACGGTAACCGCACTTGACGTGAATAATAATGTCATCACGGGCTATACCGGAAAAGTTCATCTGACGACGGACGACACGAAAGGAATCCTGCCGGCCGACTACACATTTACCGCAGCGGACAAAGGTATTCACCGATTTGCTGATGCTCTTTCACTGAAAACGGCAGGCGGTCACTCGGTCACCGTCAAAGACGCGGCGAATAGTTCTTATTCCGGAGCATTTACGATTACCGTGAATGCGGCGGCGGCCAAACAACTGGTGTTCGTCCAGCAACCGACGAATGCGACTCTCGGTTCAGCCATACAACCAGGCGTGAAAGTGAACGTGCTCGATGCCTACGGCAACCTGGTGACGCAAGACAATTCCGACAAGGTGACGATCACGTTTGCCGCGAATTCCGCAGGCGCTTCATTGAGTGGAACCACCACGGTCCAAGTCGTCGCGGGGGTTGCGACCTTTAACAATTTGGTAGTCAACAAAGCAGGCACGGGATTCAAACTGCAGGGGGCGTCAGGCACGCTTACTGCTGCGATTTCAACGGCTTTCAATGTGACCGGCCCGACTTGGAGTGTTGTGGAAGGATTCGAGAAATCAAGCACTTGGAATGTTGTTGGCAGTTCCGTGACGGCTCGAATCACGACATCCGCCACTCACGACGGTGTGTATGGCCTTGATGATGTAGGAGGAAACGATTGGCTTTATCGCCAAGATGATGCCGTCCGTGTCTCACAAGGAGACAGCGTGGCGACATGGCTTAAGTTCTCCGGAACGGCAAACGGCAAAGCGTATTTCGGCTTTGGCTCGTCCGCCATTGGGACTTATTCGATCGTGGCTTCAGGGGAATCGAAGCAATTCCAGATCCAACTCAATTCCGGATATCAGTCGTCAACGATTGTCGCTTCAACCGATTTCACTTTCGCCGCCAACCACTGGTACAAAGTTCAGGTCGATTGGAGCACCTCTGGGACGATGGTGGCCAAGCTCTACGACACAAATGGGACATCGCTTCTGAAATCGGTTTCAGGAACATCAACGACCTATGCCAGTGGCGGAATCGGATTCAAGGGAACAGGCTCTGACAAATTCTTCGATTCGGTGAGCGTGATTCACGGCGTTAACGTCGTCGCCACCACGAAACCGGCCGTCGCGAGCTTTTCTTTGTCAGCGATGGTCACGTCAACAGGGTTTACGGGTAACGTGACGACACCGACAACATCCGCGAATACCTACTCCAATACTTCTTCCATTTCATCCCACTCGCTAAGTTCGACACGTGTCGATCAGTATTTCAGTTCGGGGGATGATCATCATGAATTCGCTGATGATTCCGATTCGGGGGTCTCTTCGAAAAACAACTCCAATCGCGTCGTGTCGACTTCGACGATCCGACGGGCACGCGGTTAAGAGCTGCGGTATTAGAGCTGATTGTAAGGAAGCTCAAAGAGATCTTTGAGCTTGCTGAGATCGCCGGTCTTCAGCCCTAGATTGAACCAGCGGGTCCTCTGCTCGGAAGTTCCGTGAGTATAGTTCTCGGGTGAAGTGAATCCGCTGGATCGCCTCTGCAATCGATCGTCGCCGATGGCATTGGCTGACTTCATGGCAGCTTCCACGTCTCCTGGCTCGATGAAATTGAATTTCCGTTGTCCATAGTGAGCCCATACGCCGGCAAGATAATCCGCTTGCAACTCGAGCCGGACCGACCAGCGATTGGCTTCCGCTTCAGAGGACCTTGCTCGTTTTTGATCCACGATTTGCGAGTAACCCAGTAGGTTCTGCACGTGATGTCCAACCTCGTGCGCGATCACATAAGCTTGAGAAAATTCCGCTTTCGAACCCCCTAATTGCTGCTCGAGCTCATCGAAGAAGGTGGGGTCGAGGTAGACGGTCCGATCCGCCGGACAATAGAAAGGGCCAACGGCTGACGGCGCATTACCGCACGCGGTTTGCACCGCATCAGAGAAGAGAACCACTTTCGGCGGAGCATATCGCTCGCCGGATCGTTTGAATTGCTCCCCCCACACCTCTTCCGTGTAAGCGACGACAGTGGCGACGAAATCGCGGCTTCGGACCTCCGCGGGCGATAGCTCGCGTTCTTGTCCCTCTTGCTCCACGTTTCCCGGAATCGCCACATTCGCATTATTGATGACTTGTTGAAGCTTTTGAGGATCGATTCCCATGAAGGAGGCAATGAGAAAAATCACGAGCATTCCCACGCCGCCGATTGCGACCGTGCGGGGGCGCATCCGCCGTCGATCCTCGACGTTCTCACTTTGCCGATCTCCTTCCCAACGCATCGTCTTGATCCCCTAATTCACAACAAGCATGGAGTAAATGTTGCGACCAACGTCTGACTCGAAAACGCATTCCTATTTGATTCGATCGAACGTTAACCCCGGATCACTTGGAGGAGATCCGCTCAGGTTGAACTGCCATCGATCGGTTGAAATGGGCGTGGCCGCCCCCGTCATTGGACCTTGTTCTTTACTATTGAAACTGAGAACGTCACCCGAGGTATCCAGTTCTCCCTTCACCTCAACAGCGGGCTGCCCCTTCGGCTCGGCCTTCCAAGTAAACTCAAAATTCTCGGTGATCGTCAAAGTGATGACCGTGTCGGGAGCTTTCGCCTCCCATTTACCCACGAGGTCGACTTTGGGTTGATCCTCCTTCTCGGCAGAAGTCGTTTCTCGAGCAATCTTCGCTGGTTCAGGCGGAACAAGAGCATCCAACATTCGCTTGGCGGTGTAATCCTTGGGTTGATTCTTGACCACGACCTTTAGCGCATTGATCGCGTCGTTCTTCGCGCCGATGACAAGATAGTGGTAGGCCAGGACGAAATTGGCCGCTGGATTGTTTGGATTCGCTCGGATGTAGTCTTCGAGTTTCCGAAGTTGAGCCTCGTAATCGTCCACGTTGCCATAGAGCCCGCTGAGTGTCGTCCAATCCATGCCTGGAGCGGAGGAGAGGAAAGAATTCAACGCGGCGGCGGACGCTTGGTAGTCGCCGAGGGCAAATAAAGTGAGCGCGCGGACTTCGTGAATGACCGGATCGCCCGGTTGCTTGGATAAAGCAAGGTCCATCTGCTTGAGCGCGCCCTTGTAGTCACCCTGTTTGAAGAGTGCTAACCCTTGATCAAAGGCTTCAATTCCAGGATCACTGGGAGGAGGTTCGCGAATGGCGTTCGCCGAGGAAGGACTGGCTTCTTCTGTGCTTGCAATGTAGTTATTCACCACGATCGGCTTCGAGTAGTCGTAAGGGACGAACGTGGTCGTGGGAGCGACATAATAGGGGTTATAGTAATTGCCTCCGTATCCCCAGCCATTGACCATCGAACCTAAACCCCAACCAACAGCTCCCCACGCGAACGGGGCATACCAACTACTCCCCCAGTATCCGCCGCTCCAGCAGCCGTTGTACCAGCCATAATGGTTGTTGATGCAGTGGTGGTGCCAATTACCTGTCCAACCATGATTGTGGCCCGAACCCCAACCTGGATTATTCCACGGGCGACGATCCCAACTCGGGCGATTGCCGACGATGTTGCCACCACCGATGTTGATTTCGTTTCCGATATTGATGTTGCCATTGTTCCCAGGTCTGTTGATGACCGGTCGATTGATATTGGGCCTATTTCCACCGATGATCGGTCGATCCCCGATTTCGGGTCGATTCGGGCGATCGATGATGCCCGGACGATCACCGCCAAGGCCGGGCCGGCCACCCTCGCCTGGAGGCCTGATTCCGCCAATGCCGGGTCGGTCACCACCTAACCCAGGTCGTCCTCCGTCGCCCGGTCGATTCCCTCCAATTCCAGGTCGGCCACCTTCTCCCGGTGGCCTGATTCCCCCAATTCCGGGTCGGTCACCACCTCCCGGTCTGTTGCCACCAAGCCCAGGTCGATCAATGACTCCGGGCAACGTCACCGGGCGTTCAATGTTGCCGAAATTGGGTCGATCCGCTCCGCCGAGCCCTGGTCTATTTCCGCCAAGTCCAGGCCGGCCGTTGTTACCGCCTGGCAGAGGGGTGGGTCGCTGAACATTCCCCAAGTTGCCGCCTAGGTTAGGCCGATCACCACCTCCTGGTCGATTGACATTGCCGGGGAGCGGATTGGGACGCTGAATGGAACCGAGATTCGGTCGATCGTTCCCTCCACCGATGTTTCCTGGCCGTGTCACCGGGCCGACGTTTTGGGGCGGTCTGATATTAGGTCGATTGGACCCAAGGTTTCCCCCTCCTGGTTGACTGGGTCGTTGAAGGTTGGGGCGATTGCCGCCTGATGGATTGAAACCACCAGCCGATGGTCGATTCGGGCGTTGAACCTGACCGACATTGCCCATGGATGGTCTGGTCGAGGGTCGCGGCACGTTGGGAGGAGTCGAGGGACGAGAAATACCAAGATTTCCCCCCGGTCGTCCACCTCCGCCACCAACGCGTCCCAGAGAAGGGCGCCCGTTTTCCGGGCCGGCCAACAATCGGGCAGGCGATTGGGTTGTCAAGGCGACGACCGAGAGCAAAATCAGCGCACTCGGAATTGATCGGTGAATCAGTGATTCCATTTCGCCATCTCCCGTGGGGTGGGCTGACTGCCTTACTTCGCGCTCACCTCTGGACGACGCGTGACGGTGATCTCGTAATCTGGTTCATTGCTGTCACCGATAATCCGATCGGTCCCCTTAATCAGAAATCGATCAGGTCCCTGTGGGATGAGCCGGAGGGTGGCTGATGAAGTGCTTCCGTCTGGATTGACTGAGGATGACTTGATCATGATGCTGTCTTCCAGAATGGTCCATACTCCTTCCGCGAATCCTCCGTCATTATCGAAAAGCCAGGAGCGAATTTTACCCGTCGACGGATCCCATCCGATCCGTTGGGACGATTTATTGCTGGGATTCTCCGATGAACTTGACTCAAATTCGCCGAGAAGAAAGTTAGAGTCCTGTGACCATTTCCAAGTGATCGTCACCTTTCCATCGGTTCCCTCGTTCACCCAATCACCCACCAGCCAAGCGACGGGTAGAAGTCGATCATGATTCGTGACGGCGATATTCTCGGGGAAATCACGGAAACTCGCGATCTTCCATTCCGCTCCCTCTTTCGAACGAATCGCGATGTAACGAAAGGTCGAAGCTGATTCACCATCTTTTGTGGTGATGTGCCGGAGTCCTTCCTCGATAACGATCGGTCCGACCGCTCGAATGGATTCGATTTGAAATTCTATTTTCGAGCCAGGAAACCTTTTGAAGTAGTCGGCGAAGAGTTCCGTCAGTTCTTTCGTCCCCTGGTACATCGTCCCTGCTTCGTTGATGAACTCTCCTTGGGGAAGGAACATCGACGTGAGTTCATCGACCTTCCCTTCGTTGAACGCTTTTGTTGACGCCTCAACACTCTTTTGAACCGCAGCAACGATGGCATCATCGACAGCTTGGCTTGCCAAGAGCATTTGTTCTGAAATCAAGAGCAGGACGATTGCAGCTGCTGCAGAACGCCCACCGGCATTCAATATTCCGAACGTCCGTTTAAAAAGCTGTCCGAGCCTGCTCATGCCAGCGACCCTTAGTTCACATGATGACGGTAATCGATGTAAGATGACGGCATCTTCATGTTAGATGAGACAATCTCGATTTACCATCGTGCTTTTCGAAGGGAGGAGGTATTCACATCGAAATGCGGTCCATCAGAGGGGTATCACGTTTCCATACACGTCTGTCAATCGATAGTTTCGGCCCGCGAAATGATAGGTCAACCGAGTGTGATCGATACCTAGCAAGTTCAGAATGGTCGCGTGATAGTCATGGACATGACACGGATTTTCAATGATCGAGCTTCCGAATTCGTCCGTCGCACCGTAGGTCCGTCCTCCCTCTATTCCGGCTCCCGCCAAGAGGCAGGTGAACGCCTTGGCGTAATGATTTCTTCCTTTTCCTGTTGGTGAATCCGTCCATGGGGTACGGCCAAATTCGGTGCAAACGGCGATCAGTACATCATCCAGCAAACCCCGTTGTTTCAGGTCACGAATGAGCATGGCAATAGGCTGATCGGCTCGCTTGGCCATGGGCCGATGATCATCCATGTTGCCGTGCGCGTCCCAATTGTTACTGGAACCAGAGTCGATGATCTCGATAGTTCGGACGCCCTGTTCGATGAGTCGCCGAGCCATTAAGCATTGCCATGCGATGGAGGTCGTGTCGCCGTCCGCAATCCCGTACCCACTTCGAATAAAGGATGATTCATTAGTGACATCGAAGATGTCCGGCGCGATTTCCATCAACCCGCGCGCAGATTCGAAACTCGCGGACCGAGCCAAAAGATTCTCGTCACCCGGCCGGGTCTGTGCATGCCACCGATTCACTTCCCGGAGCATCTCCGCCTCAAGCTCGGCCAGAGTCATGGAAAGAGCAGGGGACTTCACGTCGGCGATTGGATCGTTTCCGGGTAGGATGCGAACCCCTTGATGGATCGGCGGAAGAAAGTTCGAATCCCACACCTGTGAACCCGCATAGGGCAAATGCTCGGCCAGAACGACATAGGAGGGGAGATTCGGGTTGTAAGTACCGAGCCCATAGCTGAGCCATGCACCAACACTCGGTAGCGGAATCGTTGCGGAGCCGGTGTGCATCGCAAGCGTCGCTTGAAAGTGTTCGACGATATCGGTGTGCATGGAACGAATCACAAACAGATCATCCGCGACCGTTTTCAAGTGCGGAAAGAGCTCACTGATCCAAAGCCCTGATTCGCCGCACTGTTCAAACTCGAACGGCGAACCCAAAAGGGGTTGCTTCCGAGCCTCCTCGGGACGAAGTCCGACCGCTGGGAATGGCTCACCATGCTTCGCCTTGAGGGCTGGTTTCGGATCGAAGGTATCGACGTGGGAATAGCCCCCCGTGAGAAAGATCATGACTAACTGTCTCGCTCTGGGCGAATGATGGGTTCGCTTCGGAGCTAAGACGTGAGCGCCTTTCTGCTCCGCCGCAAATAGCAGGGGAGAGACACCAACGGAGGAACAACCACCCGCCGCGAGTAGACTGAGCCATTGACGTCGAGAAAGGGTCATGCTCATCTCGTCAGTCCAAATAAAAGAATTCGTTCGAGGTCAACAGCACACGAGCAAAACTGCTGTATGCCGCACGCTCTGCCTCAGGTTCGGATAGTCCCGAGCGAACAGCTTCTCTCCGGAATCGCCGCAAGTAATCGAGTCCCCGCATAATTTCATCAGGGGTCGCCGGTCGGAACCAGGTCGATTCAATTCCGTGAGCAATTCGGTCCGGTTCCTCCGCCGAAAACTGCATCAATCGAGTCGCAAAAGCGGTCGATTGCTCCTGCATAAACGAGCTATTCATCAGAAATAGTGCTTGTTGCGGTACGATCGAATTCGTCCGAACATCGGTCGAGACGTTGGCATCTGGAGCATCAAACAAGACGAGAAAGGGATGCCGCTGTATGCGTTGGCGCATGAGATATACGCTTCGGTACTGCGACGGGAATACGGTTTTGAATGGGTTATGCTGAGTCCAATGCCAATCAGAAATGTCCGGAAAGGGATGACGCTCGGGAATGCGCTGATCCAAGTTCTGCGCAACGAGGAGAATAGAGTCACGAATGGATTCTGCATCCAGTCGCCTACGAGGATATCGTCCGAGCAAGGGATCATCCAAACCTGTGGGATCGCTTGTTTGTCTCCATGTTGCCGAACCGACGATCAGGCGATGTAATGCCTTGACCGACCAACCTTGTTCGACGAACTCGTTCGATAACCAGTCGAGCAGGTCTGGATGCGTTGGCGGCTGTCCTAAGATGCCGAAGTTTGATGACGTACGCACAAATCCTTGACCGAAATGATGCTGCCAGATCCGGTTGACCATTACCCGAGCCGTCAGCGGATTCGTCGGCGAAGCGATCCACTCAGCCAACTCAAGCCGTCCACTGTGAGGGCCCGAGATTGCCAGTGGTTCGTCGCCTGCGAGAAACTTCGGGGCGCGACGGCGAGCAACGACTCCGGGCTCACTCGGCTCACCATGCTGAAGAATCGGATGATCAATCGGTTTGTCATCCCATACCGCGTACGCCACATCCAATTCCGGCGGCGATCCAAGCCGCCGTTGACGATTCAATGCGGTGCGCACGGGCGCCAATTCCGTTTCCATCCGCTTCTTCTGCTGTTCGTCTTTGCAAGCCTCGATCTCTTTCTGACGCCGTGCGACATCCTCATCCAACCCGGCAATCTTTTGTCGATAGGCTTCGAGCGATAGATTGGCTTGATCAGGCGGAAGAATTGGAACAAATCCTGTTCGAGGGAGATTTTTCGACTGAAATTCCTCGGACCCAGCGTAGGGATACCTTGTGCTCGCGAAGATACCATATAGGCCGTAATAGTCGTCCATTGTGATGGGATCGAATTTGTGGTCGTGACACCGAGCACATCGAAGTGTCAGCCCCAGAAATGTCCGACCCGTTGTATCGATCGTGTCCTCGATCGTCAGATGCATGAGTTCAAACGGCGCGGTCGCATAACGACGTGACAAAGCCACGAAACCGGTCGCTACTACGCGTTCGGCGAAATGTTCGTCCGGTTGGTTGGAAGCGACGATATCCCCAGCCAATTGCTCGATGACGAATGTGTCGTACGGCTTGTCTTTATTGAATGAATCGATGATGTAATCTCGATAGCGCTGAACCTCAGGAATGGGATAGTCCGCATTGTCACCGGCAGTGTCGGAATATCGCACCAGATCCATCCAATGTCGTCCCCAGCGCTCTCCATAAGCGGGTGACGCCAGCAACCGATCAACCGCGCGCTCGAAGGCATCTTCAGAGTGGTCTGAAAGATAGGATTCCATTTCCGCATGCGTTGGCGGCAGACCGACAAGATCGAAAGAGAGGCGACGATAGAGAATTCTCCGATCTGCCTCCCCTGACAGCGATCGCTTGACGTTCTCGAGTGTGTGCTGAACGAATGAGTCGACTGGACTCGAAAGGAGTGAAAGGTTGACGGTGTCGGGCGGTTTGACATCCTGCCGACGCTTCCATGCCCAATGGTCTTCGGAAGAGACATGGGCCGTGGATTCGGGCCAAGGAGCACCGGCATCGATCCAGCGGCCGATGAGCGAAATTTCGTCCTCCGACAGACGCTCCCCTTGCGGGGGCATCACTTGCTCCGGGTCGTTGCTTTTCAGCCGATGGATGAGTTCGCTTGCTTGGCTGTTGCCGGGAATGACGGCCGAGTGGGTGGCCGCTTTGCGAGAGTCGAGACGAAAATCGGCCTCTTGAACCTTCGGACCATGACAGGAATAGCATCGTTCATGGAGGATCGTCCAGGCTTGGCTCGCTAGTTCCGACTTCTCCTCTGCCTGAAGCGCGCACGGGCAAATGGCAACGGCGACAGCTGTGACGAAAAGCGGAAAGTGGGAATTCGCCATCAGCAACATCCTGTATCAGATCGGCTTAGGGTAGCAGGGACAACGAAGAATCGCCATTGTTTCCTTGGTCCCTCTCCGTTGTCCGGGGCGGAATTGTCAAACTTCCCGATGGAATCAAATCATTTGCCAATAAGTAGATGAGAAAAACTGTTTTAGAGGCATCGACGAACTTGTAAGAAAGCTGAAGAGTTCGCTTTCTGCTTACCTCTCTGCTTTGAGAGATGTAGCAGATGATCGAACGGTTGAATCTGATCTGAATCAGGGAGTGAGATACGACCTTTTAGAACCGCAGCTTCATCTTCCTTTCGTGTTGGCAAGCGTTGTCCAAACGTAAGAAAGAACTTGGAGCGATGTCGGTATCTTCCGTTGGTTTTCTGGGTGGAAAAAGACACGAAGGAGAGACTCTAGTGGCGCTGACAACTTCGAAAATCGTCGAACTACTCGGGAAGGATGCAGACTCGCTCCTCAAACACAAGTCGACCGGCATCCCCAAGGAAACTCTTCATTTACCAGGAGGAGACTTTGTCGATCGGGTATTCTCCACCAGCGACCGCAATATTCGCGTTCTGACCAACTTGCAGCGGATCATTAACACGGGTCGGCTCTCGGGAACAGGTTACACCAGCATTCTTCCGGTCGATCAGGGAATCGAACATAGCGCGGGGGCGTCGTTTGCACCCAATCCCGCTTACTTCGATCCTGAAAACATCATTAAACTTGCCATCGAGGGAGGCTGTAACGCGGTCGCCTCGACCTATGGCGTGCTCGGAATGACGGCTCGTAAGTTTGCTCACAAGATTCCGTACGTCGTGAAAATCAATCACAACGAACTCTTAACGTATCCCAATAAGCATGACCAGATTCTCTTCGGCAATATCGAAGAAGCGTATGACATGGGTTGTGCGGCGATCGGCGCGACGATCTACTTCGGCTCGCCAGAATCATCGAGGCAGATCATCGAGATCAGCGAAGCGTTTCAGGCCGCTCATGAACTGGGGATGGCGACCATTCTTTGGTGCTACATCCGAAATCCAGCCTTCAGCACAGCCGAGAAGGATTTCCACGTCTCTGCCGACTTGACCGGACAGGCGAACCACCTGGGCGTCACGATTCAAGCCGACATCATCAAGCAGAAACTGCCCGAGAACAACGGGGGCTACAACGCTCTCAAGTTCGGCAAAACTTCGCCGCTCGTCTACAGCAAGCTAACGACTGATAATCCGATTGATCTCTGTCGTTATCAGGTCGCCAACTGCTACATGGGGCGAATTGGTCTGATCAACTCTGGTGGTGCATCGGCAGGTGAGACCGATCTGGCAGAAGCGGTCAAGACAGCCGTCATCAACAAGCGAGCCGGCGGCATGGGTCTCATTTCGGGCCGCAAGGCGTTCCAGCGCCCGATGAATGAAGGGGCCGGACTGCTTCATGCGATCCAGGACGTTTACCTCGATCAGTCCATCACGATCGCCTAACTAAGTCGATCTCGATGGGATCAAGAAAGAGAAAACAACAACCGACTCGCATCAATGGCATGCGGGTCGGTTGTTTCATTCCATCATCTGACGAATCGAGAATTACTTCTTGCCGAATGCGTAAAGTGCGTCGAAGCTGCGAACATACAGTTTGCCGTTTGAAATTGCCGGCGATGCTGAGATTTCCTCCGCGAGATCATTCTTTGCCAAAAGCTCGTACTTCTTTCCTGCTTTGACGACCGAGATCACTCCGCTGCGAGAAACCATATAGACTCGTCCGTCGGCGAAGACTGGAGAGGCGCGGTGGCGGCCGGTATGAACCCGTTCGCTGTAATATTGTTCGCCCGTCTTGGCATCGACACAGGTAAGCACGCCGTCCTCACCGCAGAGGTAAACGAGTCCGTCCACAATAAGAGGCGACGGAACGTCAGGAGTGTTACGAGGCATTCGCCAAAGATGCCCCTCCTCCGAATTCGTGACGTTTCCCTTCGTATCCGGGCTCAGGGCGATTACCGGGCCCTTCTTGGCCGAGGGAACCACGATGATTCCATCTCCAGTTCCTGGAGACGCGACGAATCGAAGGGTCGGATTGTACTTCTGGCCTGCACCGTTCAATCCACCACATCGAAAAATCTCAGCACCGTCGGAAAGCTGATGGGCCGTGACGTAGTCGGCGCCGTGGGCGAGGAGAAACTCATGCTTCGCGTCGCGATAGATAACGGGGGATGCGTAGGAGTGCTCGCACTCTTCGACCGCGTCACTCTTTCGAACATGTTTCCAGATCTCCTTACCGGTCGCGGCATCGAGTGCGACGATATAGGAGTTGCCGGTATACATGCACATAACGTAAAGCCGGCCCTTGTCGAGCACGGGAGTTGAGGTCATGCCGAACTGAATGTTGAATTTGCCGTACTTCTCTTGGAGGTCAATCGTCCAAACTTCCTTGCCTTCCGTATCGCGGCAGGTCAATACGCCGTTTCCAAACATTGCCCAGACATGCTTGCCGTCGGTCGATGGGGAAGGGCTCGCCCAGTTTCCTTCGTCACCCCTCACCTTGACGTTGCCGGTAGAGACTTTCTCCTTCCAAACCAACTTTCCGTCAGTGCTTGCGGCGATCAGCACGAGGTCATCATTATCCGCGGAGGTCAAATAGATGCGGTCGCCCCAAATCGCCGGTGTCGATCCCGCCGCCCCAGGAAGTTCGAGCCGCCAGAGTGCACCTTCTTGCCCGCCCCATTCCGTCGCGATGAATTTCTCGTTCGAGATACCATTGCCATGTTCTCCTCGCCATTGCGGCCAGTTCTCGGCATGAAGACAGGGGACGCACAGGGCCAATGATAGAAATGGAAGGATTCGGCTCGTCTTGAAAAACATCGTCGACAATCACCTCTCGCAAAGAACAAGAATGGACAAAGGAGACTTCATCTAATCTGACGGTTCGTGAGGAGCGGGTCAAGAAAGAGATGGGTATATCCGGGATCACGCCTTTTGTTTTGGAAGCCTTAATCCACGAGGAACGAGTTTTCGTTCGATGAGTTCGAAAAAGCCAAGGACCACGAGGGACATCACTGCCGTCGGGATCGCGCCCTGCCAAATCATGAAATTCCAGTTATCGCTTCGAAGCCCTTGAAAGATGGGCTGCCCATACCCACCCGCGCCAATGAAACCTCCCAGCGTCGCCGTCCCGACATTGATGACGGCCGCCGTCTTGATTCCCGCAAGGATAGAACGTGACGCAAGGGGGAGTTCGATCCGCAAGAGTCTTGGCCAAGGACGAAGTCCGATCGCCTCGGCCGACTCGAGAAGCGATGGTGGAATCTCTTTCAGACCAGCGTGTGTATTTCGAACAATCGGGAGCAAACTGTAAAGGAACAACGCCGCGATCGCGGGCCGGCCTTCGACGCCCAACAGCGGAATGAAGAGGACGAGAAGGACGATAGAAGGAATCGTCTGAATGAGTCCGACGCTCGACAGAATTCCTTGCCCGACGCGCGGCCAGCGAACCGCCAGGATACCGAGCGGAATAGCCACCAAGATCGCCATCAAGAGAGAGAGAGTCACCAATTGAAGATGTCGAAGTGTGTTCCGAAGAAGAATTGACATGGGCGAATCAATTTCAGCGGAGCGAGTCACGTTGAATTTCTTTTGCAGATACTCGGCTGCGACTTGGCTCGCCTGCTTTCCATCGAGATCCGCGCGGGCGTTGAGAGAGATCATCGTCTCTTCATCAAGTGCCCCCTCCAGTCGCGAGAATGCCTTGATCGATTCCGGCGAACTCGTCTCTAATTCGGCGCGGTAGAGCAAAACCGCGTCGTACCTTGGAAAATATGCCGCGTCGTCCTCAAGCGAAACGAATTTATATCGGGTTAACTTACCGTCGGTGGAGTAGAAGTCGGTCACCTGCACCTGATCGTTTTTGAGAGCTCGATACGCGAGATCATGTTCAAGCCCACGAACATCTAGATGGGGGAGGGCGTAGTATCGCCTGAGCGAAGGCCAACCATCCTCTCGTTCACAAAACTCATTGGAGAATCCCATTCGCAGCGCGGGATGATCGCGAAGGTCCGAGATGCGTTTGATTCCGAGGCGACTGGCAACATCCTCTGTCATGCCGATGACGTAGGTGTTCGAAAACCCCAGTGGACGGCTCATTCGAATCCCGTGCTTCTCGAGTTCCGTTCGAATCGAGCTCTCATCGTGGAGCCCTGAACGAGCGAGAATCTCCTTCGCGATCGTCCCTGTGTATTCCGGATAGACATCGATCTGACCAGCAAGCATCGCTTTCCAGACGACTTGCGTTCCGCCGAGTTCTTTATGCGTCGCGGGAATACTTGCATCGATCAAGAGCTGCCGTACCATTTCACCGAGGATGGCATTTTCAGTGAAGGCTTTCGACCCGACCCGAATCGGACGAACCTTCTCATCGGCAATCGCGAAAGCCGAAATGGTGAATACGAGCAGGGCTGCCAGCGATGACTTCATCATCCGTTCATCGCCTCGATTTCCTCTTCCGAGTCTTCGAGGCCACGAGGAGACTGAATGAAATTGCTAACGAATTCCTCGGCGGGATGGCTCACCAGATCATCAAATGATCCTCGCTGCACGATTCGACCCCGGCGCATGAGAAGGATCTCATCACCGAAGTACCTCGCTTCGGCGACGTCGTGTGTCACCAGGACGACGGTCTTTCCAAGCGTCTGAAAGATACCCCGAAGCTCTGTCTGAAGATTGTGCCTGATGATGGGGTCAAGCGCACCGAGCGGTTCATCGAGCAGAATGACGTCTGGGTCGAGAAGCAGTCCACGCATAATGCCGACACGTTGTTTTTGACCACCGGAAAGCTGAGCGGGGTATCGGCTGAGTCCATCCGCCGGGAAGTGCGTCAGTTCGACGAGTTCCGCGAGCCGTGATTCGCGTTTGTTCCGGTTCCAGCCAAGTTCATGAGCCATGAGAAGAATGTTTGACTTGGCCGTCAGGTGCGGAAACAACCCGCCGTCCTGAATGACGTAGCCCATGCGAAGCCGAATGTTTCGCCATTCTTTCGGGTGAACCTCATTTCCATTGAAAAGGATGCGTCCCTCGCTGGGAGCAACTAGTCCAATCATCAACCGAAGAAGTGTCGATTTTCCACATCCGCTCGGTCCAATCAAAACGTATGTCTTCCCTTGATCGAGTTTCCAATCGAGTGGAGCCAGGATCGTGTGTGATCGATACGACTTCGAAACTCTCTCGAGCGTGATCATTCACAACCCTTCTCATCGACCAAGATGGATCGACGTATCTATCGTCCAAGCTGTGCGAGAATCCACTCCCGTAAAAATTGAAACACATCATCGGAGTACGGGCTCGGTTCATGATGAGGCTCGTGGAAGTAACCGGGCAGAGGTCTAAAGTCAGCGATGGAAGAAGAGACGCCCGACGCGAATTTTTCGGTTCCATCGATGGCCGCGATGCGGTCGGCCGTGCCGTGGTAAATGAGCATCGGCATACGAATGAGGTGACCCCTTGTCGCCGTCGCTTCTCCATCATCAATTAGACTTCGACCGAATCGGGCGGAAATCTTGTCATGTACCAACGGGTCCTTGCGGTAGTCCTCTATGACCGACGGATCACGTGAGATCGCCGTTGAGTCGAGTCCGGTCGCGAAAGTGAGCGTCGGCCAAAGCTGGGCCGCTAAACGTCCAATCATAATCTTTAGACGAATGAGCGGAGTCTTATGGACGTGAAATGCGGGGGCACTGATAGCAGCCGCACGAACAGCTTGAATGTTTGAGCTCGTATTCGTGAGAAACCGGGAAACGATCAATCCCCCCATCGAGTGTCCGAAGAGAATGCACCTCGACGCGTTCGACTCCTTCAAAAGAAAGGGAATAAGGTCATTCAAGTCATCCGCGAGTTGATCGATCCCAACGGCGTCACCCCTGGCCCCATCACTAAGACCGTGCCCTCGATGATCGTAGCCCATGACGGGAACCGGCACGTTCAGCCGGCGAACGAAAGAGCTGTAGCGTGCCATGTGTTCGCCATGGCCATGCACTAAGACAAGCGCCGTATCCGCGCGATCGTTTTCCTGATTCCATCGATAGACCGCAAACTGACTCCCCTCAGCATCGCGCCAGTTAAGCCGATCGGGGATCAATTCTTGAGAAGACCGAACAGATGATTGCAATTTCGACATGGCACATCCCGCTGAAAAGAACGTGTCCGATTGTAACGTCCCTCTTCATGTAATCCAAATGATCGAAAAACTTGATTTGGCCGGTCTTTCGGAGTTTGGCGGCGGCAGAACCTCCCAAGTTTGACATCCATCGACTGTTGCTCATCCGCTGGTTCAGCCATGTCCGATACATCTGACGGAGTTTTTCTCTAGCGCATCAAGGAGGTCCGCTGATGACTCACAATGAGCACCTGGATGAAGAATACGAAGAGATCAGCATCGACGAGGTCGATCGAGTGATTGCCGCACTCGATCAACTCATCCAATCCGTTGAGAGCGAGACGATCCGTTCCTATCTTGAAACGACCGCGGAAGAGTTGAGCTATCTCGTTGACGATGATGACGATGAAATAGGCAACGGAGATGCGGCAGCCGCGTAAAAGTCTCTGTCCTTAGACTGTTCGTCCATTGAGAAACGAAGACGCGAATGAGGCGACGTCTTTCCGACGACCGAGCATCGCGCCTTCGATCAAATTATCCTCAGCCTCGGCAACTTATGGCGGCCGAGGCTTTTCTACTTTTTCACCTTGTTAATTCACCGACGGATCAGGCGGGAGCCCTCGAACGCCGAGGTTCTGAAAAATCGCCTTCGGCGAAAGTTCCTGCTCGATTCTTTTCCAAAAGTCAGCGCGACCGTCGAAGACGTGAGAATGCGTCGCCGGCAGGATCCCCCACGATCCTTCGTCGATCTCCGACTCCAGTTGTCCGGGCGACCAACCCGCACAACCGATAAAAAACCGAATATCCGGCGAGTCACTTTCCATGACCGAGTCGATGTTGTTCTTCGTTGTGGAAAAGTACACACCTGGCATGATCTCGATATCCGCTAGCGCTTCGATGCGGTGAATGACCATGAGCGGACCAGCGACAGGTCCACCCCAGAAAACAGGAGCCTTGCAGCTCGTCTCGTCCTCGTGGATTTGCTTCCAGATGTCTGCAATCGATCGATTCGTCGGCCTATTAAGGACCACGCCGAGCGAGCCATCGCCGTTGTGATCGATCAGTAATACGACGGTTTTCGCAAAATTGGGATCGAGCAGCTCCGGCGAAGCGATGAGCAAGTGCGCTTTCATCGATTTTGACTCTTCCGGCTCGGTCACGCACTTACTCCTTTGGGCCAGACATTTCCTTCATTTACTGAATATATGTCCGCCCGTCAGAACCGTCTGAGTCTACCGTCCTTCTCTGCTAACCTCTTCGGATATTTTACCGTTGCGATATCCCGGAAAAGAAACTCTCTTCTGACTGATCAAGAATCTGCTAAGCTGCCGTCCAGTCGATTCCTCCAATTCAGGTAAATCTCATGGCCCCAAGCACCATTTTAGTCACTTTCATGCTGTCGTTCATTCCCCTTGCCGAACCTGAAAAGGGGATGAAAGAAGTTCCTCTTTTCGATGGAAAAAGTCTGAGCGGTTGGAAAATCACTGACTTCGGCGGCCAAGGAGAAGTGATGGTCGAGGATGGAGGAATACTCCTCGAGATGGGAGGGGACATGACGGGGGTGACACTGGAGCAGGGGGAGAGATTACCGACATCCAACTACGAAGTTTCGTTGAAAGCCAAGCGGGTCCGTGGGGGAGATTTTTTCTGCGGACTGACGTTTCCCGTCGAGAAGAGTCACTGCTCGCTCATTGTTGGGGGTTGGGGGGGCGGACTCGTCGGTTTATCTTGTATCGATGGACGAGATGCGTCCAATAATGAAACCTCTTCCTGGCATAACTTCGACAACGACACTTGGTACAAAATCCGACTTCGTGTGCAGCCGACACGCATTCAAGCATGGCTCGACGACAAGCGAGTCGTAAATGCTGAAATCAAGGATCGAGTGATCAGCGTCCGCCCCGATGTGAACCTTTCACGACCGCTTGGTCTTTCCACTTGGCGAACGGCCGCTCTGATCAAAGACATCAAAATCCGCGAACTGACACCCGAAGAGCGGAAAGAACAACCCGAAGAGGAAGAGAAGGATTCATGAAATCGCTCGGTTGCTCCATTTATTCTGTGATAACGCTTAGCCTCGTTGTTACCTATCTTCTCACGACGACTCCATCGATTGATGCGGCGGAGGAGTTGAAGTTCTTCGAGTCTGCCGGCGTCCCCATTGCCTACGTCGACGTCGGACAGGGAGAACCGGTGATTCTGATTCACGGGTTTGCGATCAATCACCATTTCCAATGGATCGCGCCCAAAATGCTTCAGAGTTTGACACCGGACTTCCGCGTGATTGCGATCGACAATCGTGGGCACGGCAAGAGCGGCAAGCCTCACGATCCGAATCAATATGGGCTCGTGATGGTGGAGGATGTCCTCCGCCTGATGGATCACTTGAAAATTGAAAAGGCGCACATCGTCGGTTATTCGATGGGGGGCGCGATCACGTTGAAGTTCGTTACCTCACACCCCGAGCGAGCGATTTCCGCAGTGGTCGGTGGAATGGGCTGGCTTCGTGCGACGCCCGAGTGGCTTTCGTTTCGTGAGAAGCTGGCGGATGGATTGGAATCGGAGGAAGGAGTTGGCCCTCTGCTGCAACGATTAACCCCTACCGATCAAGCGGCCCGTTCGCCGCGAGATGTCCGGATTGCCAATATGGTCGTTTCGATGGCCAATGATCGGAAGGCGCTCGCCGCCGTGAGCCGTGGGATGTTGTCACTCGAAGTGAGTGAGGCTGATCTCAAACGAAATAAAGTTCCGGTGCTCTCGATTGTGGGTTCGGTCGATCCGATTGGAAGTATCAATGAGCTTCGATCGACGATGCCCGATGTCACGGCCGTCGATATTCCCGGTGAAGGACACATGGGAGCAGTATTCGATCCTAAATTCCGAGAGGAAATCGCGAAATTCCTGCGAGCACACAAGTCATCGGCGACAAAGTCGAAATGAGGCTAATCCTGGAGAGTATCCGGCAAAAATCATCGAGATCTTATTTGATGTCACCAGTAGTTGCTGGTTACAATCATCGTCGCCCAATCAAATCAATGTGTTCCTTCAAATGCCCGAAAATGTACTAACTGAAACACGAGCAATCGCACGTTCACTCGTGGTAAGGTGTCACACTCTAACAATCAATTACCGCTGATGAGTGGTTGGCTCTGCTCATTAGTGCCACGCTCTGGCGGCTCCATTCGAGATGGGGAATGGGCTTCGGCTCATCCTGAGGAGGTCATCCATCCGAATGGGCCGCCGTTAAACGAGGCGGGGCGTCTCCCAACGTTGGAGACGCCCCGTCGTCGCTTCTTGCTTTGATGCACAATCGTTCGCTCGAACGATCAGGCCTTCACGGCCGCTTCAAATCGTTTGCGAACATAGGCTCGAAGTTTGTCAGAATCCGCATTGAATCGACGAATGCCGTCGGCAAGCTTTTCAGTCGCCATCGCATCTTCATTCAGCATCCAGCGGAACATCTCTTCATTCATCGAGATTTTTTCAATCTCTTCCTTTTGTGCTTTGGAAGCGTCTAACTTCCTTGTCAGCGTTCCGTTACCCTTCTGCAATTCATCGAGGAGTTTCGGTGCAATGGTGAGAAGATCACAACCAGCGAGTTCGCGAATTTCACCGGCATTGCGGAAGCTCGCGCCCATCACCTCGGTCTTGTAGCCGAACTTCTTGTAATAGTTGTAAATCTTGGACACGGACTTTACGCCTGGATCTTCCTGAGGCGCGATGGAATCAACGCCAAGGTCCTTGAGATACCAATCAAGAATTCGCCCGACAAACGGAGAAATGAGGGTGGCCTTCGCCTCGGCACAGGCAATCGCTTGACCTAGGCCGAAGAGGAGCGTCATGTTGCAGTGGATCCCTTCCTTCTCGAGAACTTCCGCCGCGCGGATACCTTCCCAAGTGGATGCGATCTTGATGAGGATTCGCTCGCGGTCGATTCCCGACTTCTTGTAAAGATCGATGAATCGCTTCGCTTTATTGATCGTCGCTTCCGTGCTGAAGCTGTAACGGGCATCCACCTCCGTGGAGACTCGGCCAGGAATAATCTTCAGAATCTCGAGTCCGAAAATCACGAAGAGTTTCTCAATGCAAGCGGATAAGCGGTCTTCACTCGATCCGGGTTGTGATTCGCCATAGGAAACGGCTTCATCGACGAGCGACTGATAAGCGGGCATTTGAGCGGCGGCCAAAAGCAACGAGGGATTTGTCGTCGCATCTTGTGGCTTGTACGCTTTGATCGATTCGATTTCACCTGTGTCCGCGACCACAGTGGTCATCGATCGCAACTGTTCCAGCTCATTGGCCATCGCCGATACCCTTCCAATGCAAACGTGCGCTTTTCTGACGCTATTTTCTGCCTGCTTTTAGCCTAGAACCCTCAAGCAATTTCGACAACCGGGGATCATTGACCGTTTCCGTCAGAATTGGATTTTGCCCCCGTTCGGTCAAACTTCGTGAACGACTCTCATTGAAACGGCCCGCATGTCACGTCGATCTCTTATTGGACAGGAGCGGTGCTTTCCCAACGAAGGTAATCATCCCGAATTAAGGCAATCGCTTGGTCGATGGTCTCCACATATTGAGGAATCTCCACATCCTTTTGATCGGCAAGCATAGGGATCGTGCTGGTCATCGTCTCCTTGGCCCATTCCACCAAGCCGCGCCACATCGTCCCCACGAGAATGAGGGGGGTTCCATGAAGCTTTCGAACTTGAAGCAACTGCCAAACCAACATCAGTTCAAGCGTTGTTCCAATGCCTCCGGGGACGACGACATAAGCGCTCGACATATGCACGAAGTGGTGCAATCGGGAAAAGAAGGTGCCGTGCTGATACATGTGCTCCACATAAGGATTCGTGGCCTGCTCAAACGCGAGGTCGATTCTCAGACCGTAGGATCGCGTTTTATGTTGAAGATCGCCGATTGACTCACCTTCATTCGCCGCTTGCATGAGACCTGGACCGCCGCCCGTGACAATGTCACAACCCATGGCCGCGAGTTCCGCCGCGAGCCGTCTGACATCAGAGTAAATCGGATGATCAGGCGTCAGTCTTGCTGAGCCGAAGATGGTCACCCGGTAATGCTCCTGGCGCTCCGACGAAACACTGCTCAACGAGTCAACCACCTTGCAAAGGTCGAGCACCGCTTGCTCAACCGCGTGGCGGCTGGCTTCCAGCTGTTGTTGGTTGATCATATCTTGCTGTTGATGAGTCGAATCCGCGCTCAAATTGGTTGACTCCCTCGCGCACCGATGCGCTCTGAACTATCTCAAATTCCTTTATTCCACAGAAGAGACGATGAAGAGGAAAGACTTACGACGGGTTACGTCGAGAGCCTCTTGTCGTGAACGCCTGATGTTATCATGATTGGTATATCCCAATCGATCATGGTGGAGTCATTGCATGTCGCATCGAGCCAATGTCCGGACCTCAGTTCTCGCGCTCACCGCTTTGATCATCAGTTCTTTGCCGGCCCAAGCCCAGAATTTACGGGACGTTTTACTGGGGAAGTCGAAAGTCATCCCACCCGAACGCCGTTTTGAGAACAAGATCAAGATGCGCGACGGCACACCACTCGCCACGCTGATCACCTTGCCTGAAGGAAAAGGACCGTGGCCGGTCATTTTGACCCGGACGCCGTACGGCAAGGAGACGGCCGGCCTTGGAGCAGCGCCGATCGACTTCACCGCGATGGGGTATGCCCATGTCGTTCAGGACACGCGCGGCACGGGAGGAAGTGAAGGAGTCTTCGGATCGTTCAAACATGAAAAGGGGGACGGCTTCGACACGATCGCGTGGATCGGCGAGCAACCGTGGTGTGACGGCAAGATTGGAATGTTCGGCGTGTCGGCAAGCGGTATCCTCGCCAACTTCGCCGCCATGTCCCATCCTCCGAAGCTCGTTTGCACCTTCGTGGTCGTTGCCCACGGATGTGACTTTCGATTCGGGTCGTACTCGGGGGGAGTGTTTCTCAAAGATTTGAACGAGCGGTGGTTCAAACTGCTCGGCCATCCCTTCACCGACACGCTTCGGCCCAGACTTGGTGTCTACGATGACGAAGCCATCGGAATGGACATGCAACGACATTACACCGACGTGCACATTCCGACGTTCAATGTTTGCGGCTGGTACGACTGCTTCGTCGAAAGCGGCATCGAAAACTTCGAGGGTCTACAACAGCACGGTTCGGGTTTAGCAAAAGGAAATCAAAAACTTGTGGTCGGCGCATTCGGCCACTTTCCCCTTAACGGCAAGCTCAGTTATCCGAAAGAAGCTAGCAAACCAGATCTCGAAGCGGTCGGACGGTGGTTCGATCACTGGCTTAAGGGGAAAGAGAATGGAATCGAATCTGAGCCTGCCGTCCGCTATTTCCTGATGGGCGATACCGTGGAAAAATCGGCTCCAGGAAACGAATGGCGAACCACCGACGTGTGGCCTCCCAAGGGAAAGACGGAAACGCTCTGGCTCGGTGAAAACGGTGTCCTTGGACACCTAGCACCCGGGAAGGAGTCGACGGTCTCATACGATTCCGATCCTCATAATCCGGTGACGACGCTCGGAGGCAACAATCTGTTTCTGTCACGCGGACCAATGGATCAGCGAGAAACGAAGAATCGAAAGGACGTCCTACGCTTCGAGACGGATCCGCTTACCGAATCGACCGCCATCATCGGAAGAATCTATGCCGACTTGCTCGTATCCACAGATGCGCCCGACACTGACTTCGTCGCCAAATTCGTCGACATCTACCCCGACGGCTACGAAGCACTCGTTCTGGACCAGGCGATGCGTCTTCGTTTTCGAGAGGGGTTCGATCGGCCCCAAAAGGCAGAGGCCGGAAAAACGTATCCGCTTCGCATCAATATCGGCACGACGGCGCTCGTCGTGAACAAAGGACATCGACTCGCCCTTCATATTCAAAGCACGAATAGTCCTCGCTTTGAGCCGCACACGAATACGTGGGAACAGATCGAAGGATATGAAGACGCGAAAGTCGCTCACAATACCGTTCATCTCGGTGGAGCAAATGGATCTCGATTACTACTTCCTGTCGTTCCGATCACTCCAAAGAATGAGACGGCAAAGAAGACTGAATAAGTACCTGTTGTCGCACCTTTGCGATGGGTAATGCGTGTTACTAACTTAATTGGGACGTTGCGTGCAACTTTAGCGATTGCTGTTTGCGAGAATGCATTGGCAACGTCCGCCGCTAAGCGAGAAGCATGCAAATTGAAGATCGGCAGTAAAAGGATCGAGACATGGACGAGGAAGAGAGAAAGCCTTCGAACACTGACATGACGATGTCATTCGTTCAAGCATTTCTCGGTATCGCCATCTTGTTCGGCATTGGCGTTCCCGTTTTGATCCTCGTCTATGTCATCCTTCCGATGGGATGGAACGGCATCTGGCCCCTCAGCATCATGATTGCTTTTTTTCTTTGCTTCGCTTGGATCGGCTGGATCGTTTACCAGAAGAAAAGAGACTCACTTCCTGTTCGACGTGAGGACGACTGAGTCGATCGCCGAATTGATCGCTGAATCGACGTACGAACCAGTCCTTAAGTGAGAGCGTCTTCCTTCATCATCGCCGGCTGCATGATCCAACGGTCAACTCCCTCGGCAAACGCAGTCTTGCCGAGTTCCATCGGCTCGCCACAAATAAGCTGCATCTCTTGCAGCCAGAGAGTTAGGAAGGGTCGATTCATCCGAATCGAATGAAACGGACTTTCCTTGGGAATCTCGACCTTGCCTCGCCCCCAGCCTAATCTTCCTGACGTCTCACCGACGAAACGGATGATGTTGTCCCCTCGTTGACTGAATGTTGGAAATCGGAGTCGTTTTCTAAATAGCCACCAGCGCCGATCAACCTCGACTCGCGCGAGGGTTCGACCACGTGCGTGTGCGGCGACTTGGGAGGAATCACCATTATCTTGCCATTCAAACGTCGCGAGTTCTTTCGGCACCCCCCAAATCTCTCGACCACCATGCAGGGAGACCGGGTGATCGACATAAATGTGCGTGATCCAAACGCCGAACTTCGCACCTTGCCGGACAACCGCGGGAGCGATGATCAATTCGTCGTACTCCAGAACCGAGCCAGGTCCGTAATGCGCGAAGGCCACCACGCCGAGCGTCTTCCCAGGCAGAAACTGGACGATGGACAATTCGGGAGGAACTAATTTCCGCACATCGCGAACGTCGACCCATTGCAAGGTTTGGACGCCGCAACCGGCTAAATTCCAGGGTGCTGAGGGATAGGGAACATTCATTCGTGACCATGCCCTTTGAGATCGTTACCACACCCCGGGGGACGTATGGAGCTTCTCTATGGATCGTAACCTCACCGCTTCGAGTTCGAAAGTGAGGATTCCGCGGTCTGATGTATGGAGCGGCGATTCAGGGTCGGTTACGATGCTAGGGCAAGTCGAACAAGGGGGAATCATGGGCCTATTCGATCATTGGCATCCGGTGCTATCCATTTCAAAACTTTCTTCTAAACCGACAAAGATCACGCTCGGGGGAAGGGACATCACCCTTTTTCGGACGGCTTCTGGAAATATCGGCGCGATCGACGACTGCTGTGTTCATCGGCGAGCCAGCCTGAGCAAAGGAACGGTCGTCGGTGAACGATTGCAGTGCGGCTATCATGGTTGGACTTACGACATTGAAGGAGAGGCAGAGAGCCCAGGAACTCCAAAACTTCGGGCATGCGCCCGCCACTACGACGTTACAGTGAACGAAGGCTTCATCTGGATCAAAAGCGCTGGAGTGGAAGCGGAACTCCCGAAATTCGATACCGCGGGATACGAGTTCGTCTGCGCCAAACCTTACGCTATCAAAGCTCCCCTCGAGGTCGTACTCGATAACTTTACCGAGGTTGAACACACTCCTACGACGCATGCCAATTTCGGGTATGACCTGTCTCGAATGAGCGAAGTGAAAACGACTGTCGAAGGAAATGAAGCCTCGGTCCGTGTCGTGAATACGGGGCCGCAAAAGAAAACTCCATGGATCGTTCAACAACTGGCGGGACTGAAGACGGGAGATACGTTCACGGACGATTGGGTCACGTACTTTTCACCAGTCTATACGATCTACGAACAATTCTGGAACGATCCGAAGAACGGCAAGGAACGTCGCGACCGTTATCGCATCTGGGTCTTTTTCAATCCCATCAACAACGATGAGACGCAGCTAGTGATCTTTGCTTATCTGCGCGCCCGAACGGCGGCTCGCCGAACCTTCATTCAGCTCACGCGTCCGATTCTATCGCTAATTGTCGACATCGAAGTCGTGTGCGATGTGAAGATGATCGAGAGCTTGGCGGATAAGAGTCCCGAAATCGAGGGAATGAAACTCAGCCGGTTTGACAAAGTACTCGGTATGAATCGAGAGCGAATCGATCGGATTTATAGAGGCCGTTCGGTCACAACTCGTGAAGGTGTGAACGTCTGAGACAGAATCTGAGTGACGCCATCACAGAATTTAAACCCAAATTTCGCGTTCATTGATTGTTCGTGATTTCAACAAGTCATTCGAGGAGGGTCCTGTGAATTTCTGTCGACCGGCCGTTTTCATTTATTTGCTTGTTCTCGTCACACAAGGCCGCGCTGAAGCACCGCCCGATCCAACAAAGCTGGGTCCGTTTCCTGTCGGCGTAACAACGGTCGTACTCGTCGATCACTCCCGTCAAGACGAGGCCACCAACGGCCCGCGCACCATCCCGACGGAGATTTGGTATCCGGCCACCGATGATGCAAAGGACCTGCCCAAGAATAGAATGTCCGACTTCCTCTTCAGCGGGCAAGTGCCGAGCCTTCTCCTTGCGGTCAAAACGGGCTTCAAGGTAAAGATCGAGGAGATCGATGCCCGTTACAAGAATCTCGCGGTGAGGGATGCCCGTGTTCGCCAGGGAAAATTCCCGCTCATCGTATTCTCTCACGGAAACGGCGGCATGCGATTCCAAAGCACGTTCTGGTGTGACTACATCGCGTCGCATGGATACATTGTCGCCTCATGCGATCACACCGGGAACTCCGCCGCGACCGTTGTGAATAACAAGATCGTGATTCACAATTCAAAAGCACGCGAAAAGCACGCCGCCGATCGACCAAAGGACGTTAGCTTTGTCATCGATACCATGCTCCGTTACGGCAAGGGAGAGGACAGCCGATTTGCCGGCAAGATCGATTCCAAACAGATCGCGGTCGCCGGGCATTCATTCGGCGGATACACGGCCGGTGCGGTGATCAACAGCGACAAGAGAGTCAAAGCAATCATTCCCATGACCCCGGTATTTGGACCCGGAGTGAATGAAGAAGTCCCGATGCTCCTCTTTCAAGCGGCAGAGGATGCGACCATCGGCAATGAAGGAAATGCACGAGCCAGGAAGTATTTTGATGACGCCAAGGCGGACAAGTATTTCGTCCTCATCAAGGATGCGGGACACTTCAGCTTCTCAGACATGGGTCAATTTCGACCCGACTTCGGAGACGGAATCGGCAAGGGGAAACGAGTCACCCAACCTGATGCGGACATCGATTACTTAGCACTCGATAAAGTCTTTGAAATCACCAATTCCTACAGCACCGCGTTCCTCGGCTTGTACTTGAAAGGTGAAGATTTCTACCGGGCCTATCTCGAAAAGAATCAATTCCCTGCGGAGATCGATTTCGCGTTCACTCCCGCTGCCGGCAAAACAACCGCGAAGCCAGAAGAAAAGAAAGAAGCGGTCGCGACTCCATAAAGTAAAGCGCGAGGTCCCCATCCAGCCTTGCTAAGGCTTTTCGGCCGGCGGCAATCCAATCGGTGGAAGATCCAAACTCGGTACTTCCACCGGTGGAGGCTGTTCTCCCGGCTTGGGTGCGTCGTCTTCCGGCTTCGGTGAATCAGCAGGCGGAATCGTGGGCGGAGCAGGGGGCATCACCGCGGCCGGCTTGGGCTCTTCCGTCGGGGGAGTGATGTCCGGGAATTTCGGTTGATCCGCTTCGAATGGGATTGGATCGTTATCAACCTTTTTCACGGGAGCTGGTTTCTCGGCGGTGGGCTTGCTCTTTTTCGTCTCCTTGGGAATTTCCACAACATGAGCTGGTTTGTCAGCCTTCTTTTCAGGCTCTTTCTCGTGGATTGGTTCAGCGGATTTCCGTTCGGACTCACCGGCAATGGGCAATCGATAGCAAGCCGCCTCATCGGAATTCCGAATCAAAAGATAGGGAGGAGAGAACGCAAGGTTGTTCCAGGTTTTCCCCTCGATCGCCTCGGGAAGCTTTGCGATTTCTTTCCCGCCTTTGGCGGTCGGTTCAAGAAGAACGAGATCGCCCGATTCTGTGAGGACGAGCAGGTGCTTTCCGACAAGCAGAATCTGCCCATGACCGTAACGGCCTGACTTCCAAAGAGGTTTCCCCGACTTCAGGTCGAGAGCCGCCAAAATTCCGTCATCGAGCCCGACAATGAAGTCATCAATCACGACGCTGGTCGTGAACTTGTTCTTCATCTTCCGCGTCGTCCAACGTTCCTCGACCTTCCAATCATCCTTGTCGCCGTGACGAACGGAGATGAGTGTCGCCCCCTTGTCGTAAGAGGTCGAAAGAAAAACGTTTTCCTTGTCATCGCGATAGAGGACCGGTTGTGACGCGTTTACCCCCTGGTTGTTCTCCCAGGGATGATGCCAAAGGATCTTGCCGGACTTCGGGTCATAAGAAACGAGGTTCTGCGCGTTATAGGCGAGAACCTGTGGCGTACCCCCAATCTCGACGAGCATGGGGGAACTGTAGGCAGCCCTTCCACCACCGGCGTTGAAAACCACCTCTCCTGTTTTCTTGTTGTATGCTCGAAGGGATTCGCTGGTTTTTATCACAGGACAGACGTAGAGAAGATCACCCACGATGAGGGGCGATCCGCATACGCCGTGCATTAGGTTGTCTTTGTTCTCTGGGAGAATGTCTGTCTTCCAGATAACGCTGCCGGTTTGACCATCGAGACACTGAACGATTCCCGTCGCTCCGACCGTGTAGACCTTTCCTTCGTCGACGGTGGGGGTTGCTCGCGGGCCATTTCCTCCAAAGGTGGAAAGAAATGCGGTATCATCCGCATGAATCCAAAGGATCTTTCCGGTGCGCAGCTCGTAACAAACGACGCATTCATCACTTTCACGTTGTTCCTGTGTGAAAGCTACGTCACCGACGATCGCCATTGCCCCCCAACCAAGTCCAATCGGCTGAAGCCATTTCTTTTCTGGTGGATGGTTCGCCCAATCGGTGTCGAGATCAACGCTTCGTAGATGAAGGTCCCGGTTAGGCCCGAGAAACTGAGGAAAGTCGTACGGAGTCGCTTTCAAGTCGATCGTTGGCTTGGCTTCTCCCTCGATCGAGGTGGCGAGTGATGGACCACCGTGACTTCTCCAGTTGACGTTGACGATTGCGTCGCCACTCAAACCTTCCACGTAGATGAATTGATGAAAAACGACCAGCCCAGCGACTAGTACGACTAAGACGCAGAATCGCGAGAAGAACGAGTCAGGCCAAAATCCAAACCAAGCGAACCAGGGCATCCATAGTGTAGCTGCCGCATAAAGGGCGATGATCCATCCATGCTGCTGAGGAGCAGAGGTCATGGGGTAAGCGAAACTGGCGGTTGCGATGAACCACGTGGTCATCACGCCGAGCAGAATCAATTTGTTCCAGGGCCGAATCGAAGGGTGAGAACCGAGACCCCAGGTGAGCCCCATCACCGCCAACACGGCCGGCACGAACCAGTAGAGCGCGGGGGGAAGCCGGTTCTCGAGCACGAGATAAACGAGACATATTCCAACGCCGAGCGGCAATGCGCCCGCCGTTAGTCCCCAAGCCAAAATCAAACGGACGAAATCCCACCCGTGGACCGCCTGCTCCTCCTCTTTCGTGACGTCATCGGCAACGGCGGATTCATTCATTCGAGCAACTCTCTTGTAAATCAGGCCCCGTCTTCGAGGCTAAAAAACACCCCATTCATTGCCGGTAGTCTAACGATCGTTTGAATTGACGCCAATACGATGTCATTTACCCGACAAGGGAGTATCATGTGTCCCATCAATCGAAGGGAGACGACATGGCGGGATCTTGGGTGATTTACGGCGCGTACGGTTTCACCGGTGAAATGACGGTTCGAATGGCTGTCGAACGGGGAATGATGCCGATTCTCGCGGGTCGTGACGCGGCGAAACTGAGTGAAGTGGCGAAGAGATACTCACTAGAATCCCGTCCCTGCTCGCTGGATAAGCCGGGTGAAATTGACGCGGTCCTGAAAGGTGCCGACGTTGTTCTCCACTGCGCGGGACCCTTTTCTCACACCTTCAAAGCAATGTCCGACGCCTGCCTTCGAACGAAGACACATTACCTCGATATCACCGGAGAAATCGCGGTATTCGAGGGACTGGCGGCACGGAATCGGGAAGCGGAAGCGGCGGGAATCATGCTCATGCCTGGGGTTGGCTTCGACGTCGTCCCCTAGGATTGCTTGGCAGCTCACTTGAAGCGGCGGCTCCCCGATGCCACTCACCTGTCACTCGCATTTCAGGGGATCGGTCGATTCTCTCGAGGGACAGCATTGACGATGGCCGAGGGAATGGGACGGCCCGGCGCGATTCGCCGCGACGGAAAGATCATCCCAGTTCCACCCGCCTATGAGACCAAGGAAATCGACTTCGGACGAGGACCTGTCATGACGGTGACCATTCCCTGGGGAGACGTCTCGACGGCGTTCTATTCGACAGGGATCAAAAATATTCAGGTCTTTACCGCGATGCCCCCTAAGACGATCAAATCCCTGAAAATGAGCCGATACATCGGCTTTTTGCTTCGAACGGGCTTCGTGCAGAACATGGTGAAGTCAAAGATTCGGTCGCAAAAGCCAGGTCCTGATGACGGCGAACGCGCTCGGGGCGCCAGTTTGATGTGGGGCGAAGTTCGTAATGGGGCAGGGGAAATACGAACTTCGAGGTTTAAAGGACCAGAGGGATACACGCTCACGGCGGAGACATCGCTTCTCATTGTCGAGCGGGTTCTGGGGGGAGCGTTGAAGGCTGGGTTTCAAACCCCCGCCAAGCTCTTTGGGCCGGACCTTGTCCTCGAAGTGCCGAACACGTCTCGCGAGGACATCTAAACCACTCAGGAGAATTCACACTTCCGCAGTGGTGACCTCCAAGAGCTGGGTGGCGGCAGAGGGATCGCTTTCGCCACGATCTTCTTTCGCGGCGAGCGTATCAAGATTTCGCCACCAGCGAACGGCATCTTGTTGAGTCCACCCATTCGCATGGGAGCATCGCTGGAGCGCATCGGCCAGTTGCTCGACGTTCGAGTACCGATCGTCCGGCGATTTTTCCAAACATCTCAAGATCACCGATTCGAAATCGTGCGGCACCAGCGAATTGAATTCTCTCGGCGGCGTGACCGGTTCGTTCGCATGGGCAAACAGTAATTTCACCGGGGATTTATGGGTGAAGACCGGTCGGCCGGTGATCAAAAAATATCCGACGGCCCCTAAAGAATAGATGTCGCTGCGGGGATCGAGCGAACCGTCACGAAGTGTCCATTCCGGTGCCGCGAAGAGAGGAGTACCGACGACGAGACCCTCCGTCGAATCCGACGTCGAGACATTTTCATCCGGCACCACGGATTTCACGAGGCCGAAGTCGAGAAGCTTGGCGACATCCCAGACGCCCCCACGATACGAAGAAAAAATGTTGCCAGGCTTGATGTCGCGATGGATGAGCCCCATGTCGTGAGCTTCCTTGAGCCCATCGCAGACCTGCTTCAATAGATGTATCGACCGCTCGATTGGCATCGGTCCGTATAAGTCGACCAATTCCTGTAGGCTTTTCCCGGGCAGATATTCCATCACATAGTAGAACGTGCCATCCTCGGTGTGACCGTAATCAAAAATCTCGATCGTGTTCCAATGGGTCAACTTCGCGGTGGCCTGGACTTCACTTTCAAATCGAGCAATGGCACGAGGATCTGCTGCTTGGCTGGGGCGAATGAGTTTGATGGCGCAGGGACGCTTGAGAAGCTTATGCTCGCCAAGATAGACCTCTCCCATTCCACCGGTTCCGAGCCGCTGTTTCAGTTGATAAGACCCAAGCTCACGCGCCATCGCGGCCTTTTTCCGCAAAGTATTGAGTGTTTGCGCCCCGAAAACGGCGGTGGCCGTCGGAATGGCGAGCCAAAGAACGATCTCTAGCATCGCGGGGCTCGTCAGAATCTGAGTCCCATTCGGGACGCTCAAACAGATGACGGTGAAAATCGTGATCGGAATCGCCGCCATCGGCACCACGTGCGCGGCGCATCTTTGCCAACTGTTCGGAATGAAAATGGCGTAAATGAAGATGACACAGATCCAAGGCATCACAAGCCGGCTCGGCAAGGCAGGGATGATTTGAATCAACTCCGTCTGACGCACGTAGTTGACGATCAGACTCGCCTCGAGGCTCTGCATGTAGACGAAATAAGCGGTCGGCAACAAGAAGAGGAGGTATTCAAACATGCGTAGTTGACGCAATCGCCAACCATACCGTTCGCAGAGAACAAAACTGCAGACACCAGTGATGATGACGATCGCCACATGAGCAAAAAAGATGGGGGTGCTCAGGGGCATTCGGACATACAGGAAAATGCTCAGGAATGAGAAGAATCCTAAGAACAGAACGAAAGCAGCCGAGCGAAGTCTTGTGCGCAGCACGTGCTCGGTTTCACTCACGAAACCGGTCGAGCCGGGCGTGCCGGGAGAGGCAACCGGGCAACTGCCGAGAAAGCGTCGACTCATAAACAGCCCCACTGCAATCGCGGTAGGCTGGCATTGCCATTCGAATCAGACAATGCCACTTTTCCCACACAGACTAGGGGGCGAACCCTTGGTCGATTGTACGAGCGTGTGCCGGCCCACATCCTTCGATGAGTATTTGTTAGACAAGGATCTGCTTCCATCTCATCAATCCCTGAATCGGGATGTAAAGCATCATTTGGGCGCATCATTGCCCCACTTCTGTTACGTTGAAACACTGTAGAATCTTCAGTTGCTCCCGCATTTTCTTGGATGGTTCTCTCGTCTTTTCAAACGAATTTCCGCGAGAGGCTTTTGCAGGCAACGGCTTAAGTCATTCGTCCAACAACGAGCCCTCTATCGAAAAAGGACAATCAAACTCCCTTTCAGGTTTCGTAGATTTCTGAGAAGAATACCAAGATTCCGTGGTGCGACGACGGGAACGCTGTCGCACCGTTTGATCCCAACTAATGCTTCGAGCAGGACTTCCGATGACGTCAGCGGCGCCCATCCTCGAAATTGACAGGCTCAAAACCTATTTTCGATCCGCTCACGGCCCGGTGAAGGCGGTCGATGACATCTCCCTTTCACTTGGACTTGGCGAAACGCTCGGAGTCGTCGGCGAATCGGGATCGGGCAAATCAGTGACGGCGCTCACCATCCTCCGCCTGTTACCGGAAGCGTCCGCGCACATCGAAGCGGGAAAGATCGTTTTCCTGGGCCGAGATCTGGTCCGTCTCCCCAAGAAAGAGATTCAAAAAGTTCGGGGCCGAATGATCAGCATGATCTTTCAGGAGCCGGGGACATCCCTCAACCCCGTGTTCACGGTCGCCCAACAGGTTGGTGAAGCCATCAAGCTCGGAGGCGAGAATTCGGCAGCAAAGGTTCGCGAGAAAACTCTCCAGCTCTTACAAGAGGTGGGGATCCGCGATCCCGAGCGCATCATGGGGAGCTATCCTCATCAAGTGTCGGGGGGACAAAAGCAGCGCGTGATGATTGCCATCGCGCTCAGTTGCGATCCGAAGATTTTGATCGCGGACGAACCGACGACCGCGCTCGATGTCACCGTTCAAGCACAGATTCTCGATCTGTTGCGAAAACTCCGCGATGAGCGGCAGATGTCGATTCTTTTCATCAGTCATGACCTGGGTGTGATCAGCGAGATTGCCGACCACGTCGCCGTCATGTATCGGGGGAAAGTGGTCGAGACTGGATCGGTGCTCGACATTTTTCGGAACCCCAAACACCCCTACACGAAAGGACTTCTTGCCTGCCGACCCCGATTGGCGGGCGATACACGGCGGCTCCTCACCGTTTCTGATTTCATGGAAGTCAGAAAAAATGGGGATTCGATTGAAATCATTGAAAAGCAAGTTCCGGCGACGCGGCTCGCAGAACTCCAGTCGCGCGGCAGAGAAAGGCTTTTGTCTCCCAAGGGAGAACTCACGAAACTCGGGATTACCTTGCCCGCATCTAATGCAACGTTCGTCCCGGAGGACCAGTCGCCGATTCTTCGAGTCGAAAACCTTGAAGTTCATTTTCCAATCAAGAAGGGTGTTTTCCGCCGGACGGTCGGCGAAGTAAAGGCCGTGAACGGTGTGAGCTTCAATGTTTACAAAGGCCAGACGCTTGGTCTTGTCGGTGAATCCGGATGTGGAAAAACCACGACAGGACGGGCGATTCTTCGGCTGGTTCCGATTACCTCGGGGAAGGTTGAGTTCGAAGGAAAAAACTTCCTTGGGCTCCGTGGCGAAGAACTCCGTACGGCTCGGCGACGCATCCAAGTCATCTTTCAGGACCCCTATAGCTCGCTCAATCCGCGTCTCACGGTTGAAGCCGCCCTGACCGGACCAATGAAAACACATCGAGTCGGGAAGAATCCGGCGGATCGACGAGATCGAGCGGCTGCAACTCTCGAAGAGTGTGGCCTTCTGACCGAGCATTTGGGACGCTATCCGCACGAGTTCTCCGGAGGCCAACGGCAACGTATTTGCATTGCTCGCGCGCTCGCGGTGGAACCAGAATTCGTCATTTGTGACGAGTCGGTCTCTGCGCTCGACGTGTCGGTCCAGGCTCAAGTACTCAATCTGCTCAAAGACCTGCAAGATGATCGCGGGCTGACGTACATCTTCATCAGTCACGATCTTGGCGTGGTTAAATTCATGTCCGACATGATGGCGGTGATGAACGGCGGAAAGATTGTCGAATTCGGCCCCTCGGACGAGATCTATCGCAACCCGAGCAATGACTACACACGAAATCTGATTGCGGCGATTCCCGATGATTCTCTCTCGTCCATCGAGCGCCGCCAGCAATTAAGACAGCTTCATGCGTAAGGGTTATTGGCTGGATCGGCCTGAATTCCTCCCTTGTCTCAGCCGCCTTGAACGCCGATACTGCCAACCACATGGGAAACACGTTCGAAAGACGTATGAGGTCCCGCAACTTGTTTTGAGGAATTCGAGGTTGATGATGTCTTATTGGTTCCGGCTCGGCACTTTGCTACTGGTAGTTCCGATCCTCACGACCGGTTGCTCGAAGAAAGAAGAAGCAAAGACTCCGGCCCCGACCGAGAAGTCCGCGCCTTCGGTAGAAACCGCCAAGCCAGTTCCGGCACAAGCCGAGACTCCAAAGACTCCATCACTTGAGCCGTTCACACCACCTCCGTTGTCTGAAGTCGATGCGAAAGCGGAATGGATTGATGGCCCCATCGTCGATAGTCTCGACCGATTGACGAAATACCTCGCCGAGCATCCTCCCATCGCGACAATCGAAGAAGTGTCATCGCTGAGGAATGATTCGAAGGAAGCGAACGAGAAGATCCTCTCGGCCTATTCGCAACAACCCAAAGCCCCCGGCGATGTCAATTGGAATGCGACTTGGAACCGATGTATTCAAGGGGACATCAACAGCGTCAATCCGGTCCTCATCAGTTCGACTTCCGACTTTGATTTCCAAGGCGCTACCAGCGTCGGCCTGATTGGATTTGATTGGGAGATGCGCCCTTTCGCGGCATCAGAGATCGTGAAGAGCTGGCAAACGAGCAAGGATCGCCTCGTTGACAAGTTCGTCCTTCGCGACGACTTGACTTGGTCGGATGGAAAGCCGGTGACCGCTCACGATATCGCATTCAGCTTTCAAGTGATTATGGATGATAACGTTCCGATTCGCGCGGTCCGTTCGGGAACGGATGAACTTCGCTGGGTTCATGCCTACGACGACCATACCGTCGTTTTCTTTCACAAGGCCGCGGCAGCAACAAATGTTTGGAACATCAGCTTTCCGATTTTGCCCAAACATATTTTCGAAACGAGTTACAAGTCTGACCCGTCCCTTGTCACGAGCAAGGAACACGTCGCCTTCGAATCCAAGCCTGTCGTGAGCGGCTCTTACGAGGTCGCCAGCCGAAAGGCACAAAACGAAATCGTTCTCAAGCGCCGTGAAAGCTACTACATGCACAACGGCAAAGAGGTGCGAGACAAGCCCTACTTCGAAACCATCCGGTTCCGCGTCGTCACCGACTCGAACACGGCACTTCTCGGTCTAAAATCGGGCGATGTCGATGAGATGACGCTTTCCGCGGAGCAGTGGCGACAGCAGACAAACGGAGAAGACTTCTACAAGAAGAACACCAAGATTCGGGACGTTGAATGGACTTCGTTCCATGTCATTTGGAACATGAAGTCGGACAAGGCACCCTTCTTTAGCGACCTGAAAGTTCGACAGGCAATGTCCTATGCCGTTGACTATGACGAGCTCCTGAAGAAGATCCTTTACGACCTTTACGAACCGTGCGCCGGCCCCTTCTACAAGGGAGCATGGATGGCGCCGAAGGATTATCCCTCGCCTTACAAACAGGATCTCGATAAGGCAGAGGAACTCCTCGACGCAGCGGGATGGAAAGATTCCGACGGAGACGGCATTCGCGACAAGGATGGCAAGGTCTTCGAGTTCAGTCTCCTTTACCGCTCCGATCCACTCCTCGAACGCTATTGCAACGTCATCCGGGAATCACTCGACAAGATCGGCGTGCGATGTAATTTGTCGCCCCTTGAATTCACCGTATTGCAGCAACGATTGAACGAACATCAGTTCGATGCTGCTTTCGGTGGATGGGGCTCGGGAGCCGACCCTTTCACGACGAAAAATATCTATGGAACCGGCGAGGGTCGAAACTACGGAAGTTACAGCAATCCCGAAGTGGACAAACTCTTCCGTGAGGCCGAACTGGAGTTCGACCGGGAGAAGCGAGGGGAAATCTACGGCAAGATTCATCTGATTCTCTATGCCGATCAACCCTACACCTGGCTCTACTGGCGAACCGCGTTCTACGGCATCAACAAGGATCTTCGGGGTTATTTCATGAGCCCGCGCGGTCCCTATCACTACGGCCCAGGCTCATCGGCTATCTGGCGAGCCCAGTAGGAGCGCGATGATTGGTTTTGTGTGACATACCGATGTCACATTCGACGTCGAGAGGACCGAGATGAGAAATCCTTTGGGGAACGGGTGTGGTTAGTTATCTCCTCCGACGATCCTTGATCGGCATTGTGACGCTTACCCTTATCACGATGCTGATTTATACGTTGATCCGTAACATGCCGGGCGATGCGACGACGCTGGCGATGTCCGAAATGACGGATCGAGCGATCAAACAAGAGCAGATCGAACGGATGAAAGCCGCCTATGGATTGAACAACTCCATTCCCGTGGGTTACTCAATCTGGCTGAAAAATCTCTTCCAATTCGACATGGGGAGTTCTATTTCCAAGCACCGACCCGTCAGTGATTTGATCATGGAGCGAATCGGGCCGACGTTGCTGTTGTCGATCACTTCGCTTGTTCTTACATTTGGGCTTTCCATTCCGTTTGGTCTTTACGCCAGTGCGCGGGCGGGGAAGGGGGATGAGCAAGTCCTCTCGCTCGGACTCTACATCCTCTATTCGCTTCCTTCGTTTGTGGCAGCACTCTTTCTGCAATACCTTCTCGCCGTGCGTTTAAATCTTCTTCCCTTGTTTGGAATGACGAGTGATCAGTACTTGAGCATGACGCCGATGCAAAAGACTTGGGACCTATTCATTCACTCCGTGATGCCCGTTGCATGTTACACCTATGGCAGCCTTGCTTATTACACACGGTTCATCAGAGCGAATATGGAAGAAGTCGTCCGGCAAGACTACATTCGAACCGCGCTCGCGAAAGGGGTTCCGCCTCGGCGCGTGCTCATTCACCATGCGTTCCGAAACACGATGATTCCCCTCGTCACGATGATTGGGCTCGTCTTGCCCTCGCTCCTGTCCGGCTCCGTCATCATTGAACAGATCTTCGCCTGGCCGGGGATGGGACGACTCTTTTTTGAGTCGATTCGAGAACGGGACTATCCCACGATCATGGGGCTGACACTGATTTTCTCGGCACTGACGTTACTGGGACAGTTGTTGTCTGACATCCTCTACGCGGTTGTCGATCCTCGCGTGAACTATGAGTGACCGCTTAGAGACGAGAGTTGAAATGCACCTTGCCAGTGAGTTCAAGACGCGATGAATACGCAGCAGCAGCCAGTTCGAACACTCAAGCGCGTGCCGCGATCGCCGGGATACTGGCAAGACGTCTGGCGCCGTTTTCGTCGCAAGCTTTTCCCGATGCTTGGCCTCGCATTCATCGGATTCCTAGTTATCGTCGCGGTTTTCGCACCGGCCATCGCAGGGACAAAACCGGTCGTCTGCGAATATAAGGGAACACTTTATTTCCCGGCGCTCGGGTACTTGAACACAACTTGGGAGAACCCGATCTTTCGCGTCGACAAATTTCGGGGCGTTTATCCTGAGAACCTCACCAAGAATGATCCGAAGGCCTGGGCGGTCTGGCCGCTCGTCTATCAAGATCCGTATCGGCGCGTTCGAGCCAATGAATGGCCCGGTCTACCGGCCGCGGAACCGCTCATGCCCCCTGATCGCTACCACCTCTTCGGCACCGATCCCGCCGGAGTCGACGTCTTCGCAAAGATGGTGCACGGAACACGAACCGCACTCGTCGTCGGATTCATCTCGATGGGAATTGCCGCGATCATTGGAATCACTCTTGGGGCGATTGCGGGCTACTTCGGCGGCTGGATCGACTCGCTCGTTAGTCGCCTCATCGAAGTCGTGATGTGTATTCCGACGCTCATCCTGATTTTGGCACTCATTGCTGTCGTTGAGCGTCCCACGATTTGGCACATGATGGCCATCATTGGATTCACGGGATGGACCGGCATCGCACGGCTGACGCGTGGCGAATTTTTAAGGCTGCGCAATACCGAATTTGTCCTGGCCGCTATTTCGCTCGGCATCAGGCGACCGACGATCATCTTTCGCCACGTCCTTCCCAACGCGATGGCGCCGGTATTGGTGCCGATCACGTTCGGCATTGCCGCGGCAATTCTGATTGAGGCATCGCTCAGCTTTCTCGGCTTCGGCGCGCCTCCTCCCAATCCGAGCTGGGGGACGATCCTCGATGCAGGTCGAGCGAATCTCAGTAAGTGGTGGCTGGTGACGTTTCCCGGAGTGGCGATTCTCTTCACCGTCCTGTCGTACAACTTGGTCGGTGAAGGATTACAGGAGGCGACTGATCCCAGGCTTCGGGACGGCCGGGCGTGATCAATCGCCGTTCTGACGCTTTAATCGTTCTTCGGTTATCCAAATGGCCCGGAAGAGGCCACGCGACTTGTCGAGCGTTTCCTGATATTCGGCTTGCGGATCGCTGTCGTAAACAATCCCCATTCCCGCCTGCACATACGCTTTGTTTCCCATGACGACCATCGTGCGAAGGGCAATGCAGGTGTCCATGTTGCCGGTGAAATCGACGTAGCCAATCGCGCCCGCGTACGGGCCTCGCTTGGTTCGCTCGATCTCGTCAATAACTTCCATCGCACGCACCTTGGGAGCACCACTTACTGTCCCGGCGGGAAGACATGCACGTAAAGCATCGAGCGGACTCAATCCTTTTGCGAGCTTACCGGTGACGTTACTGGTGATGTGCATGACATGGCTGTAGCGTTCGACCGTCATCACATCGTCGAGTTGGACGGTGTTGTATTCCGAAACCCGACCGACATCATTTCGACCCAAATCCACGAGCATGATATGCTCGGCCCGTTCCTTGGGATCCGCGATCAATTCCTCCGCGAGCCGACGATCTTCGGCTTCATTCGCTCCTCGCCGCCTGGTTCCGGCCAGGGGCCTCGTCACGATGGTTCCGTTTTCGACACGTACCATGATCTCGGGCGAACTTGCCACCAGCGTGCAGCGAGGCGTTTGGAAATAAACCATGAACGGGCTTGGATTCACCACGCGGAGCGAGCGATAGATTTCTAGCGGACTGGCGGTCGTCTCCGTCTCGAATCGCTGACTGATGACGATCTGAAAGAAGTCACCCGCCTTGATGTATTCCTTGCACTTGTCAACGGCGGTAACGAATTCTTCCTTGGTGAAGTTGGAACGGATGTTCGGAGCGACCTCGGTGCCGGTCGTTTCGATGTCGACGGGCTCTAATCCATCGCTCGATTCCTTCAACTTCGCCACCAGGCCATCGACGCGCCCGCACGCGTTCGCGTATGCCTCCTCGATATTTTTTCCGGCCACATGCGCGAGCGCAACAACGAGCACCGTTTTCTTGATGTTGTCGAAGACGATCATTTGGTCATAGAAGCCAAAAGACAGATCGGGGAGTTGACGATCGTCGGGCGGGGCGTTTGGCAAATTCTCCAGGTAACGAATGGCGTCATACGCGGCATAGCCGACGGCGCCCCCGTGAAAGCGAGGAAGCCCCTCGATGTGAGGAGCATGATACTGCTGGATGAGCCGGTCAAGCTCATCGAACGGCTGGGGATGCTCGTATGTCTTTGTCTCGGCGGAATCAGAGAGAGTGATCGAATGGCCGAACGCCTCGAAGGTCATGAAGGGCTTGATGCCGATGAAACTGAATCGACCAACCTTTTCACCCCCGACGACACTTTCGAACAGGAAGGACCAGTCTCCACCCTTTAGGCGAACGAAGGCACTGACCGGGGTCAGGCTGTCGCTCGTCAATTGGCGATACACCGGAACCACGTTATAGGTGCCGGCCAGTTGACGGAAAGATTCGATGCTCGGGTGAAAGCTCACGCTACCTGCCTTGAGTGGAATCAGTGATCAAATCTTTTTTGGCCGGCCCGCCATCGAGACGATGACCTGCCGTGGCCCGCCCCAGTGACACACCATCGGTTAGGGGAGTTCACCAAGAGCGAACTACCCCTTCGTCGGCCGGTCTCCGGGACGTTTCACTGTTTTCTTAGTGGGTTTCCGCTTGGGGACACCTGCGGAAAGGTCAGAAGCGTCAGAAGTTTCGACAGGAATTCGCTTTGGAGGTTCGGGGACCTTCTTCGGCTCGAGCGACCGAAGGGCGTCCGCGAACTCCTTCATCGACTGGTATCGGTCCTTCGGATTCCGCTCAATTCCCTTCATGATGACCTGGGCGGTCTCTTCGTCAAGGTTTGGATTCAATTCACGAGGATCCCGTCCCGTCCGATTGACGTGCTGAAGCATCTCTTGCATCGACTCTTCGGCATGCTCCCAGGCCGAGCCTCCGGTCAGGACCTCATAAACCGAGACGCCGAAACTGAAGATGTCAATCCGTTCATCAGTCGTGCCACGTTTGATGAGTTCTGGGGCCATGTACCGAACCGTGCCAGTTCGATTCCCCGGCCGGCGAAAGTCGGGCTTGTTCGGCACGCACAACCCGAAATCAATCAGCTTCGCGATCCCGTCGTTGTTGACCATGATGTTTTTGGGGGAAATGTCGCGGTGTATGTAGCCCATCTGATGGAAATACGCGAGGCCGTCCGCCGCCTGGATGAGATGATCCAGCCGTCGATTGAGAGGCTTCTTTCCTTCGGTATCGGTAAAGACGTTGAGGCCGACTCCTTTGATCAACTCCATTGAGATGAAGACTTCATCCTTCGTCGTCCAACCCCAGTCGTAGGTCTCGACGACGTTCGGATGCTTCATGCTGATCGCGACTTCCCCTTCCTCCGGACGATTGAGGCCTGGGAAACGGCTCACAAGCGCGAGATGCTGTTTCTTATCCAGCACCTTCAAACAGACTTCGCGCCCAAGCTCTCGATCAGTCGCCCGGAAGACTTTCGACATGCTCCCTTTGCCGAGCGGGCCATAAATCCCGAAACGCCTGGAAAGACTTATCCTCTTCCGCTTCGGAGCGGAGGGCTTGGAAGGCTTGCCGAAAAGTTTGTCAAAGATGCCCAATCAATCGATCCCTAGTCATCTACTATCTTTGTGATCAGTATATCACACCACCTCGTCCCAATCGACCGCCAACGTTTTCCCGGCAACTCGATAGGCCTTCGTGTTGGTTCACATCGATCTGATAGAGGATCGTTTGGCGTGTTCTTTGATTGGTGCATTGGACGGGACGATCTGATCGTTGCGGCTGCGATGAGTTCGACTTGTGTCGGCATGCTGTCGGTTACCTCGGCCTTAGATACCCCACGACTTATCAGTTGGCTCGCAATCGCTGTTGTCGATATTACAACCCTTATTGTGAACAAATATTTTCCTCTTTGCCTCTTCCCGTAGCTAAACGCGGAGTTTGAGCATATGCCAGAACGAGACATGAGCACAGCAGAGGTCATCTATCGATCGATTGTGGACGCACCCGATCCTCTGCAACGAATCAAGCAGTTTGTTGAAGAAAAGACGGAGGAGTCAGACTATCTCGAATTCAAGAGATACGAACCCGGGAATCCCAATGATCCTAAAAAGCCGATCGAGTCCAAATGGGCAAAGATGCTCTCTGGTTTTTCAAACTCCGGTGGTGGCGTCGTTGTATGGGGGATCGATACCAAACGAATTGAACCTGGAACGCTCGATCGGGCTCATAAACTTGCGCCAATAAAGAACGCCGAGGCTTGCCGAAATACACTTGTGAAGCTTTTTAATCGAATGACTGACCCGCCGGTCAAGGGTGTAGAATGCGAGTTTTTCATTGATGAGGATGGAAGCGGCTTCGTCGTAAGCTATGTACCCAACGGATCACACAAGCCATATCGATCGATGGTTGACACTGGTAGGCCTTTCTACATTCGGGCAGGTGATGAGTTTGCCCCAATCAATATCAACGTCCTACGGATGTTGTTTTTCCCGGAACGAAGCGTCCAGTGGTCATGCACAATTGAGCCGACGCTGTTCGAGAAGAATGATATGCGCATGAATGTTCGGTTTACTATCAGACTGACAAATCACGGTCCGTCTACGGCTGAAAATGTAATGCTCTCAATTTCCGGTAATAAGCATTGTCTATTCACCGGGTATTCGGAACCATTCTGCACCGCACTCACACTGGGACCTAATATGCAAAGTTGGAAAGTTAGCTTTGACATGAATCCGTCTGTGACGGCGCCGTTCAACTGTGAGTTTCACGGGGTCAATGGTAGAGACTTTTGGACGATAACTCGTTATGGAGAGCTACTGCTCTCCTTAGTCATCACCGTGAACAGACGCGATGCAAGGACCGTGTCAGGCACAGTCGACTATCAACATTTTCAGCTAGAACAATCATTGAAGATTCGAGAGGTAATACTAACTGAGGATCCGAAAGGTTAACTTCGATCACTCATACCATGCTCGCAAAACGGGTAGTGGACGTTACAGTCAGGAATCGGAATTCGGCCCATCCCGATCCGTGTTGAAAGACGGCATCGTCGATTATTGCGTGGCTGATCAGTATATCTTTCATCATCAAAACTGCCGAATCGATGGATAACATTGAGCCTTCACGCGGACGGAATCAGATGAATCACACGGTTCGAATACTCGCCATCGCGCCCATCCTCGTGGGGGCTCTCCTGCTCGCGGGGTGCAATGCGTTTCGATCGGGGAAGCCGCTGACGGAGGCGCAGCGGACTGCTCTCGAAAAGCAGGCGAAGGAGGGGGGATACAAGCTCATCACGCCGGCGGAGCTTCACGAACTGGTTTCCGCACGGCAGAACATGATTCTGATCGACGCAACGCCTGCGGGTCATTTTCGCGAGCATCACATTCTGGGGGCAACGAGCTATTCGTTCCCTAATCGGGAGTCGCTCGAGCCGTGGGATGCGAAAGAGGCGGGGGGCAAATCTCCGGAGGATTACAAGAAGCAGCTTGGCCGTGATCCGGGGCTGACGGTCATCGTTTACGATGAAGATGGAGACTCATTGCGCGGCCATGCGGCAGCGGCGTGGGGCAAGAGACTCGGCTTTGTGGATGTGCGGCGATTGGCGGGAGGAATTGCCACTTGGCAAGCGGCTGGCTACGAGACTCGGGCACTTCGTGATGAGCCATGAACGGCTTTTAGTTCTTAGAATCCGCTCGACTGGTCCTCCTGGCGATCAGTCCCGCAACGAATCCGCCGCAGAAGCCCGCATCGATATTGACGACCGTCACGTTTGCCGCGCAGCTCGTCAACATGCAGAGCAGGGCGGAGATTCCCTGCATATTCGCACCGTATCCGATACTCGTCGGCACCGCAATGACCGGACAATCAACGAGGCCGCCCACCACACTGGGAAGCGCCCCTTCCATACCGGCAACGACGACGACAACATCTGCTTGTGTAATTTCCGGCAAACGTCCGAGTAAACGGTGAATGCCCGCCACGCCTACATCGGCGATGAGTTTCGTGTGACAACCGAGAGCCTGCGCCGTCAGTTCCGCCTCGCGCGCGACAGGGAGATCACTTGTCCCCGCCGTCACGACGACAACTGACCCATGCTTCTCCGAAGGCATCTCTCCGAGCCAAGCGATTCGGCTCGGCTTGTCGAGATGAAGGTTCGGGAATCGGCTTTGCAGATGCTCCATCTGCTCGGGACTGACGCGCGTAGCGAGAGCAAGTGATTCCTTCTCCGCGAGCTTCGCGATGATGGCGACCACCTGATCTGCTGTCTTTCCCTCGCAATAGATCACCTCGGGAAAGCCACACCGTAAATGACGATGCTCGTCAATATTCGCAAAGCCAAGATCCGTCACCGGCTGGATCCGAACCCGATCCGCCGCTTCTCCGGGTGTCAGTTCACCTGCTTGCACTTGCCGGAATAGATCTTCGAGAGATTGTCGATCCATAGTCTCACTTGCTGGCTGAACTTGTTTGCGATCGTCTATTTAAGAGTATCTGTACGAGCACCCCGGATCGAATGGCAATTGCCCACCTCTCAAAAACGCACGCTCAAGGAATTTGAACTTCGTGAACGGATTCAGGCGGCATTCCGAGATCTGACTTTCAAATCGAACAGGCCAAAGATTTCATCAGCCGAGAGCCCCAGGCTCTCTTGTGGCGCGGAATGCCCATCAATCAGGAATGAAAAGAGTTCCCGCTTCTGATCGAGAACTTGAGCGATGCGGGACTCAATCGTATTCGGACAGATATACCGGGTCACGAACACGCGATCTTTCTGGCCGATGCGGTGAGCCCGGTTGATGGCTTGATCCTCGATCGCCGGGTTCCACCATCGATCGTAAAGAAAGACGTAATTCGAAAACTGCAGATTGAGCCCGACCGCGCCGGTGCCATAGCTGAGAAGCAGAATCGGCCGATCTTTGTCCTCGCGAAACTTGCGAAGAATCTCGTCTCGCTGCGAGTGTGGCACCGATCCGTGATAAGAAAGCGGATTCAAATGACTGAGTCGCTCCGATAGCCGATCGAGCGTGGAGACGTACTGCGAGAAGATGATCCCCTTCTTTCCTGACTCGATGACTTCCTCGAGATCTCCTTCAAGCTGCTCGGCTTTTGCGCTTTCTCCCGTGGCCGGGTCGAAGTTGCAAATGAGCTTGAGCTGGCCGATGAGCTTGAAGACATGCTCGATCGTGATCTCTTCTCCCATCTCGCCGAGTTTGATGACGCCGTCCTTCTCCGCGGAATCGTAGCGTGCCCGCTGTTCTGGACCTAAATAGACGAAGATGTCTCGTGTCATGCGCGCGGGGAGGTCATCCATCACCATGTCTTTCGTCCGGCGAAGAATGACTTCAGCGACGGCATCCCGAAGGAGGTCAGGGCGATTTGCATCAGGATCATGCTCGACGATGGTCTTGCGGTTATGGACGAAATCGAGAAGGCTGATCAAATCCTCGGCGCGATTCTCGACAGGAGTTCCTGTCAGCGCCCAGCTTCGCTTCCTTCGAATGCCGTGGACGACGCTCGACGTTTTGGAATCCCGATTTTTGATTCGCTGGGCTTCATCAAGCACCACGAGATCAAACGAGACACCGGCACCGTTCACAATCTCTGAATCTCGAGAAAGGCTTTCATAGTTTGCGATCTTGACCGGCGTTCGATCATTGAGCCAGAAATTGCGGCGCGACCACGACTCGGAGGGACTGATCGCTATCGGTATCTCCTCTGCCCAAAGCGTGAACTCTCTCTTCCAATTCGAAACCAGTGGCTTGGGACAGACGAGGAGGGCGGATTGAATCATCCCCGCGCGCAGCATCAGGCGGATCGCCATCACCGACTGCATCGTTTTGCCGAGGCCCATCTCGTCTGCCAAGATCGCTCCCCAACTTCCCGAGAGGAAACCGATCCCTTCGTACTGATAGGGAAACGGATCGAACGGCATGTAAAGGCGATTGTCTCCAATCAAGACGTCGATGGGCGGCTGAAGAAGAGACTGTAATCGATCGCGAAGCGGCATACCCTCTGGGGGTTTTCTCTTGCTGAGCGGCTTCACGGCTCGTGCCGGCGTGGAAGTCTCCTCGGGGTGGGCGACCATCGGCTTCAGTAGGGGAGGCGAGCCGAATACCAAGCTCGTGACGCGGGCAGAGGGAAGGGTGGGCTTGGTCCGCCGAAAGGATGGAAGGGAAATCGTGACGGTCTGGATGGTGGGGGGAGCAAGATCATTCAAACCGAGCGGCGAAACGCGCGGAGATTCCTCGGCACTCGGGCTCTGGCCCCCGAAACGAACAATCTTATCCCATATCCACCAAAGACCTTGCGCCACGTAATCCCTTTCGCTGAGAGAATGATGTCGCCCCTTCTTCATCGGCTGATTGGTTCGCGGGTATTGATCGACTGTGGAAAGCAGTTGGTGCGGTAAGAATGGCGACGCCAATGCGATCGGAGATTTATGACTCATAAGTCTATGAAGTTCATGAGCTTAAGTGATTGTGAGCGTCAGGTTAGCAACATTATTAACAATCGGCTCTTGTTTACTTTGCATTGCAAAGTTAAGTTAATTTGCGGAGCGATGGCCCGCTTATCTCATTGGCATTGCTGAAGGCTGGTTCCACGCGGTAGAGTTAGACGTTACCTAAATTAACGCTTGAACTTGTACCGCGAGAGGAGCCTGATGCCTTCCACTGCTGAATCCTTGACCGATTCCCTGAAGTCGTGGGGGGAGCTCGTTGATAGGTCGCTCGATCGCTATTTGGGCCAACAACTTGTCGGGCCTGATTTACTTCGTGAAGCAATGCGCTACAGCATTTTTGGAGGGGGCAAAAGGCTGCGTCCCATCCTGGTGTTGCTTTCTTGCGACGCGTGTGGGGGAATGACCGATGCGGCGTTGCCCGCGGCCTGTGCGGTTGAGATGGTGCATACCTACTCGCTGATCCACGACGACCTGCCCGCGATGGATGATGACGAATATCGTCGCGGCCAATTGACGTGTCATCGTCGTTTCGATGAAGCAACGGCGATCCTGGCGGGGGATTCACTCCACACGCTCGCTTTCGAAATCATGACCGAGATTCAGCCGTCGGCAGTAGCGGTGAAGTGTATCCGTGAGCTGGCAGTGGCGGCTGGTCCGGCCGGGATGGTTGGGGGTCAAGTCGACGATTTGAATCCTCCGAGCGCAGGAGGAGGCGCCGAGTGGCTTTCGTCCCTACACTCAAGGAAGACAGGAGCTCTGCTGACGGCATCGCTCAAAATGGGGGGCTACATCGCAGGGGCTTCGGACGAACAAATTGCCGCTCTGGCGACGTATGGCAAGGCAATCGGATTGGCGTTCCAAATTGCTGACGATCTCCTCGACGTTGAGGGAGATCCTGAACTCGTCGGAAAAGGGGTTCAAAAGGATGACGCCGCGGGCAAGCTGACGTATCCGAAAATCCTTGGAATTGAAGAGAGCCGCCGGCAGGCTCACGAACTGGTCGAAGAAGCGTCGAATGCACTTCGCCCTTTAGGTGGAAACGCCGGATTGCTCAAGGCATTGGCGCGTTACGTGGTCGAAAGGGATCGTTAATGAGTGCTCTTCTGCCGACGATCAAGAATCCCCATGATCTGAAGGCGTTCTCTTTCGATCAACTCAGACAACTCGCGGACGAGATGCGCGAGGAACTCTGTCGTCCGCTTTTCGATCGGACGGTCCATTTCGCTAGCAATCTAGGCGTCGTGGAACTCTGCCTCGCACTTCACCGCGAATTTGATTTCAGCCGTGATCGTCTGATCTGGGATACCGGACATCAGATCTATCCGCATAAGCTCATCACAGGCCGCTACGAGCAATTCCACAGCATTCGCACGCGCGGCGGCATTATGGGATATCCCAATCCTGCGGAGAGCGAATACGACCTTTTCATGACAGGGCATGCAGGTTCAAGCGTTTCGACCGCACTGGGCCTCAAGATGGGAGACATCCTCAACAACGAAGAGGACCGCCATTCGATCGCGGTGATTGGGGACGGTGCATTCCCTTCAGGGATCGTCTTCGAGGCGATGAATAACGCCGCGGGACTTAACAAGAATTTGATCGTCATTCTGAACGACAACAAGATGTCGATCTGTCCTCGTGTCGGCGGTGTTGCCCACTCTCTCGAGCAAGCTCGACTCGCTCCGATGCTCAAAGACGTGAAGCGGCACATGGACCGCTTCGTCAAAACGCTCTCGAAGGCATCGGATTCGTTCGAACGTCTCTGGGAAGTGGCAAAGGACATCGTCAAGGTAAGCTTCTTTGGCGGTATGCTGTTCGAAAAACTCGGATTCAATTACATTGGCCCCATTGACGGCCATGACATACCGACCCTGACGGAATACTTGCAGCGAGTGAAGCAGGCGAAGAAGCCGACCTTGCTCCATGTCCTCACCAACAAGGGGCATGGCGTTCCGAGCGCGTGCAACGATCCAGTTAAGTTCCATACGCCTCCTGTCTTCGAAAAGGTTGACAACGGAGTAATCTCACTCAAGAAGTCGACGTCATCCATCGCCTTTACCGACGTCGTCAGCAGCGCGATCTATGAGCAGATGAAGAAGGATCCGAAGGTCTGCGTCATGACGGCGGCGATGTGCCAAGGGAATAAGCTCGAGAAGGTGCGAGAGGAATTTCCGGACCGCTTCTTCGATGTCGGCATTTGTGAATCGCACGCAGTCGCTTTTGCGGCGGGGCTGGCGAAGACTGGCCTCAAGCCGATTGTCGACATCTATTCGACCTTCCTTCAACGATCGTTCGACCAGGTCTTTCAAGAAGTCTCACTTCAAAATTTGCCCGTTGTTTTCTGCATGGATCGAGCGGGCTTTACGGGTCCAGATGGTCCGACGCATCATGGCAGCTTCGACGTTGCTTACATGCGAATCTTCCCGGATCTCGTGGTTATGGCTCCTGGTGATGAGCTTGACGTCGCGCCCATGCTTGAGTTCTCACTCCATCATTCCAGCCCGACGGCAATCCGTTACCCGAAAGCGACTCCCGCACGCATCGAACGAACGCCAGTCCCGCTGGAACTGGGCCAAGCAGAGATCTATGAGTGGGGAACCGATGGCTGCATTATTGCGTACGGCTCCTTGTTTGGCGAAGCGGTGGCCGCCAGCAAGAAGCTCCGCGAGATGGGGCTCGATATCGGCGTCATTAACGCGCGGTTCGTCAAACCACTGGATAAGACAACCATACTCAAAGCTATCGAACAGCTTCCTCTCGTCCTCACCGTAGAAGAGGGAGTCAAGATGGGTGGCTTTGGTTCGGCCGTGCTAGAAGCAGCGAACGAAGCGGGGGTGGATGCTTCTCGCCTTCAGATTGCCGCCATGCCTGACCGCTGGGTGATGCATGCTGATCGGAAGGAACAACTTGCGGAGGTCGGCCTCGATACGAACTCGATGGTGAACAAGATCGTCGAGATGGCGAAGAAGTACAACGTCGGCACGATCATCGAAACGCTCAGCACAGACGGCAAGATCGCATCTTGAACGCACGATCGATTAGCGGTGACGTTCTGCTAGTGATCGCGGCGAATGAACTGGTCGGCGCCTTCGAAATTCTTGCATGGCGCACCGTACCCTTATACGTTTGAGCCACTGATCGATGGAATCTTTCCCATCGCTATTGGGTGTTTACTCGCACTCATTGCCATCGCTCTAATACTTCGTTGGTCGCCGAAAATCCTTAACACTTTTGCCTCATTCTTCTGAGTCATTGTGATGATGATCCTCGCCGTGACCATGTCGAACACATTGGGCATCGGAAGATGATCTCTATGATTGCGTAGCCGTCAGAGTGTGATGAATACTTCTATCGAAACGCTCGTTCCAACCGGCTCGCCACGGTCGCGGCGGCGCGGCCTTGGATTCGAGCGAATTCATCTTTGAATGAGGCAAGGAGTTTGCCATCTCGCGTCGTGATCACGGATAGGACATCCAGACTGTTCGCATTTTTCCGAGGCATACGGGAAAGAATCATCACGAAGTTTCCGTCGACGATATAGAAGTTGTGACGCATCCCTTGGCTTGCCGAACCGGCCATCAGAATATGCACGCGTTCCAGTTCATTGAGTTGCTGAAGTTCGACGCCACCCCTTTGCTCGTGCGAGCCGACGACTCCTGAGACTTCGACCCCCCGTCGAGCCGCCTCGGTCAGCGCCGAAGTAATCTCATCGTCAATCAGATCACCAGCGAGGAAGTGCACTGATCGTCGGGCACGGCGGATGGCCTGTTCGATCGAGTGACTGGATTGCTTGGGAAGGCCGATGGTGGCGCGCGTTCTTGCAGGCGAATTCACGGAACCAACCGACTTTGGTAATACACGGTGAGAAAGGTTCTCCTTTTGCCATTGAGAATGAAACCAATCGGCAAAGGCGGATGCGACCTCTTCTTCATCGAGCCAGAAGAGCAGGGAGGAGTCCGATGGTTGCCCCGAGATGAAGTCCCAACTACCCACAAGCAAGCGGTCGCCGTCGGCGACGATGAAGTCTTGATCGGACTCAGTGGCTAATGGGTCAGATTTGCACTCTATCCCCGCCGCCAGCCAGCGGCGGCCATCGGCGGATGCTAAAAATTCGGCGGGAAGAATGGCCCTGACCTGGATTCCTCGGCGAGCCGCCCGGATGACTTCGTTTGAGAGTTCTTCGTTAGGCTTATGCGACGTGTAGCAATCGAGGGTTTTCTCGGTCGACTCCGTGAAGATCGCTCCCATCCGAACCACGTTTACTGAAGAAGAGGCAACCCCCGAGTCGGCAAAATACACTTCCGACGTCCCTCCGATCGGCATGGACATCGGCCGACGAACAGTCCAAGTGGTCGCGCGATTAGAAAGCGAACGAGTGGTCTCGCCCGTGGGGGATTCGATTGAGGAAACCGGTTCACATCCGAGGAGATAAGCCACGCCGAGGGTGACGCCGAGAGCCGCGAACGTTCTTCGATATGTCACGCTAGCCCTCCATCACGTCCCTGCGAACGAGACGGGGGCCTATAGCAGCGATGTCCAAGGAACGCAAGAGGAACCAATGCTGCACATCGAGGTGCAAACTCTGAACTGATAATGCTTTACGACGAACCAAGAAATGAGCGAAGGCTTCTCGCCTGAATTGGCCAAAAGCCTTCGCTCGATCTCAAAGAGTAGGCATTATGCCTTGGCAGGCGTCGGGCTGCTATTCCGATCGTTGGAAAGATCATCCACGATCGAGATGTTGACGTCGCGATACTTCTTGGCCCCGCGAATAGCATTTTTGACCGCGCGGGCATCACTCCCGCCGTGTCCGATCAAGCAGACACCGTCGATCCCCATGAGCGGAGCAGCGCCGATCTCGCTGTGATGGTACTGATTGTAGAGTCCGAATAAAACTTCCTCGGCCTTTTGACGTTCCGAGTCGAGGCTGCCCAAAAGCTCCATCGCGACTCGCTTGACGACAAAATCGAGGACACCCTCGCAGCATTTGAGAAGAGCATTTCCAACGAAGCCATCGCAGACAATCACGTCGACAAGGCCACGGCAGATATCGCGGCCTTCGATGTTTCCGAGGAAACGATCACGGAGGAAACTGTTTCGAAAGCGATTGGCAGTCTCTTTAGCGAGCGTGTTTCCTTTGGTATCCTCCGAGCCGATGTTCATGAGGCCGATCGTGGGATTCTCGACGCCGTAGACTTGCCGGACAAGAGAGGCTCCCATCATGCCGTATTGAAAAAGGTGTTCTGGCTTGGGATTCAGATTGGCGCCGGCATCAATCAAAATTGAGATGCCGGTCATCGTGGGAAGTTGCACCGCGATGCCGGGACGTTGAATCCCGGGCAAAAATCGACGAGTCATCAATCCACCGGCCACGACCGCGCCGGTGTTTCCAGCGCTGACGACTCCGTCAACTTTATCCTCAGCGAGTAGTGACCAGCAGACATTAATCGAGCTATTGGGTTTTCGACGCATCGCTACGGCAGGACTCTCGTCCATTCCCACCGCTTGATCGGTGTGAATGACGCTGAGCCGCTTGCCGTCATCAATCTTGCCGTCGATGAGGGGGTGAATCACCTTTTCATCACCGACGAGCACAAGATCGAGTTCCGCGTCTAACGATAATGCTTCGAGAGCCCCTTGTACGATCGGTCCCGGTGCATCATCGCCTCCCATCGCATCGATGGCTAGCCGCATTAGCTTTCCTCAGATTTCACGTAAAAACGCTTTTGATAGTGACCACACGCGGGGCAAGCACGGTGAGGTAGCGTTGGAGCACCACAGCTAGTGCAATACTGGTGTTGCACCGCCGTCATCGCCTTGTGAGCTCGCTGCGTACGAACGCGCGAGTGTGACTTACGTCGCTTAGGTACAGCCATTGTTCGACATCCTTCCCATCGGCTGAGGCCGCGGCACTCTTATTCCAGCGATCCTGCTGGAGTCTCCGAACCCTGGCTGCTCAACATCACTGCTACCATTGGCTAGTTTCGCAGAACATCGCCGGCAGTCAACGAGAGGTTGTTCTTCAACAGCCTTTCAGCGATCCTTTCAACCAGGATCTTGCGGTCCGTAGAGGTTAGGTAAAACCCGCGGCCAGTCAGCTACTGGGGGAACACCCGGAGAACAAATCGGGGCGTATCCCGCCTTATAGAAACCATTTAAGTACGACTCGACGGGCGTCGGTCAAGGGGGATCAGGTCATGCTGATCCAATGGAGGGTCGCTCAGAGCCTTCTCTCGACCTAAGTTCCTTCTGAAACTAATGATACTCCTCTTGCCGCTCGTTTTGGAGGGAGAAGACTCCGCGGGAGGGACATGACGTAAACAAAATACACCTATGCACAGGATTCAGGGCTGTTTTCGAAATTGAGGATTCCCCAGTCCTAAAATCGTTTTGTTGCGGTTGACCCTGTTAACGCCCTCCTTTTCAGAATGATCAGCAAAGTTTTCCCATCTTTCGGCCAAAGTTGGTTCGGCTTTGTTTTTAGCTTGCAATTTACGCGATGCGACAAGGAGCTTCCTCCGATCAATTACGAGACCGCCCGACGGGGTGGCAACCAGGGCAGTGCGCCATCCGCTTGATGGCTCAGCCGTGTGATGGATTTTTAGGCTTCGCGGGGCGACATAGCTGTTCGCTTCGTTTTCCATGGAAGGAGCAAGCCGTGACGCCTCGACGCTTGTCTCAGATTGTTTTGCACCTTGCTTTAGCGACAACTCTCGTGGTTTCACCCGAAGCTGCGGCTGCTGGATTTGGCAAAGCCAAACGGAATTGTGACGTCTGCCCGCCGGGCTATCCGACCGTTATCGAAGAGGTCCCGAGCACACCGCCTCTATCAACGGCTCAGCCCATTGCGCCGAGCGAATCTCAACCAAACGCTCCCGAAGCGAATTCACCTCAGGCGCCGGCCCCCAATAACGCTCCGACCACTGATTCAGCGCTCGATCAAAGCCTGACGGGGCAGTACGACGTCGCGTCGGCTTCGAATTTTAGCGCTCCGAACATGGTCGGTGATTTCTTCGGTGCCGCGAGTGCCATGACGCTGACCGAATCCATCACCACCAGCCGGACTGTTTTCCTCAATATTGACGGTCAAGTCCGACCGGTGACGATCTATCAAACGACCACGCAGAATCAGACGCTCGGAATTTCTCCTGGAACGGGCAACGGTGTCGGTCGAGTCAAGCTCGCCGAAAACACAAGCATTCTGCCGCAGGATCGTGCTTACTTCGGTTACCAATACTTTCAAGGCGTTCCGATCGGCAACGGAACGAACGTGAATCGTTACGTTCCGGGCTTCGAAAAGACGTTCTTCAACGGCACGACATCGGTGGAGGTTCGCGTACCATTTGCCGGCACGCTGGACTCGACACAGGACTTGAATCAGATCGGTGCGACGAACACTCAGCTAGGTAACGTGACTTTGTTCCTCAAGGGATTGTTGTACCAGTCAGACACCATGGCAATGGGGGGCGGGTTAAGCATCACGACGCCGACGGCAAACGACGCCGTTGTTACTCAGAATGGTTCGGAAATACTTCGGATCAAAAATCAGGGAACGCACTTGGCTCCTTATCTTGGCGTGATCTGGATGCCGAACCGATTCTTCGTTCAGATGTATGCTCAGTACGATGTCGATGCGACCGGCCGACCGGTGTACATGGCGAATTCACAAACTGGCGCTCTTCAATCAGCCGGAAACTATAACGATACGAGCGTTTTGTTCCTCGATTGGAATCTTGGTTACTGGATCTACCGAAATCCGTCGACCTTCGTGACCGGCATCGCGCCAATCTTCGAAGTCCACTACAACCAAGCACTTGGTAATGCGGACACCGTCACGAATGGGTTCTCCGGTGGAAATGTGAATGGAACTGGCCTCGTCGTCACTGACAACAATCCGAATTACAGCATCGTGAATCTGACCGCAGGAACTCATTTTGTCTTTGGACAGCGATCAACGTTGACATTGGCGGGCGTGCTTCCGGCAACCAACGCCAGCAACCGCGGATTCAACGGCGAGTTCCAAGTTCTGTTCAACTACTACTTTGGTCGGCTTAATCGATACAGCACGCTTCCGGTCAACTTCTAAAATCACCTGACCCATGAGTTGATGAACGCGATCTCCACGTTTCCCTTCGGTGCGTGGAGATTGTTCATTTCTTGTCATACCCACTCCCGTCGTGAGCCGTAAAACCGTTTTCTTTTAACGCTGAGTCGACGAATTCTTCAAGGAATTGAACGAGTTAATAAGCGGAACGCTCCGATCCAGAAAGCAGGAAAGCGTCATTTTGTCCACGCAAAGGATACATGCCGTGTATCAGCTCCCTATTTCTCGCCGATTGGCCACACTGACAGCCGCACTGAGCATTGTCATTGGAAGCGACTCATTTGCCGCTGGATTCGGCAAGAAGAAGAGCTGCGATACATGCCCGCCGTCGTATCCGGCGATTATTGAAGAGTCGACTTCTCCGCCGTCGGCTAGTACCGAGATTCAACCGAAAGCAGCGGAGAGTGCTGATGCATCTCAGTCTCCCAATGCTCCCAGCCCTCAAGCAGCCAACAACGCTCCCGAGACGAACTCGGCATTCGACCAGGCGCTGGCTGGACAGTATGACGTCGCCTCTGCGTCTAACTTTGCTGCGCCGAATATGGTTGGCGATTTCTTCGGAGCCGCGGGGGGAACGACCGTCGTTCAGGGGTACACGGATGGTGGCTTCTTCCCGACGCGGGTGACGCCGATCAACACGTCACCTGGAACGGGCGGTGGTGTGGGGCGACTCAAGCTCGCGGAAAACACGAGTGTCCTCCCACAAGACCGCGTTTACTTCGGCTATCAATATTTCAACGGCGTGCCGCTGACGGCCAATGGCACCAATGTCAATCGGTATGTGCCAGGGTTCGAGAAGACATTCTTCAATGGGAACACGTCCGTTGAGGTTCGAGTTCCCTTTGCCGGAACGCTCGATTCCACACAAGACGTCACGAACATCGGCTCGACGAACACGCAGCTCGGCAACGTGACGGTCTTTCTGAAGGGATTGATCTACTCATCGAACACGGTCGCTTTCGGTGGAGGTCTTTCGATCACCACCCCGACCGCGAACGATCAAGTTTTAACTCAAAACGGATCGGATATCCTTCGAGTGAAGAACCAGGGAACTCATCTGGCACCCTACCTGGGATTGGTCTACATGCCCGGCCGCTTCTTTACGCAGATTTATGGTCAGTACGATGTGGACGCCACTGGCCGATCGGTCTACATGCTTAACAATTCAACGAACTCATTGGCCAAAGCCGGTGATTACAGCGATACGAGCGTCCTCTTCCTCGACTGGAACGTCGGTTACTGGATTTACAAGAATCCAGGATCGTTCATCACAGGCATTGCGCCCATTTTCGAAGTTCACTACAACCAGGCGCTCGGCAACGCGGATACCGTCAACAACGGCTCGATCAACAACGGCAATGTCACGACGATCTTGACCGATACCAATGCGAATTACAGCATCGTCAACCTGACGGCAGGCTCGCACTTCGTATTCGGCCAACGATCAACGCTCACTCTCGCGGGCGTCGTCCCCGTGACGAATAACAATAACCGAAGCTTCAATGGGGAACTTCAAGTTCTGTTCAACTACTACTTTGGTCGTCTGAACCGTTACACCACGCTCCCTGCGAACTTCTAACCGAGACGGTTCCCCATTGGGTGACCAGAACCATACACTGAACCTCCGCGTTTCCTTGATGCGTGGAGGTTCAGGCATTTATGGCGTTCGACATCAATCGAGTTCGTAAGCAGTTCCCATCATTGTCACGGTTGGTCAACAACCGCCCAGCGATTTTCTTCGATGGACCGGCTGGGACCCAAGTTCCCCAACGAGTGGTTGATGGGATCGGCGATTACTTGCTCCACTGCAACGCGAATCATGGCGGCCTCTTCGCCACCAGTCGAGAAAGTGACGCCTTGTTGGACGAAGCCCGTCGAGCGATGGCGGATTTAATGGGTGCTTCCGACCCTGAAGAGATTGTCTTCGGCGCCAATATGACGACCATCACCTTTCAGATCAGCCGAGCGATCGGTCGAACATGGAGGGAAGGGGATGAGGTGATCGTCTCTGACTCGGATCACGACGCGAACTTCACACCGTGGGTTCGGGCAGCATCCGACGCTGGCGCCGTCGTGAAAAGGATTCGTGTCCGTCCCGAGGATGGAACACTCGACTTGAGTGATTTTCAATCGAAGCTTTCTTCTCGCACGAAACTCGTCGCTGTCGGATGTGCTTCCAATGCCACGGGTACGATTCATCCCGTCCAAGAGATAACTCGGCTTGCTCATGACGTGGGGGCGATCGTATATCTCGATGCCGTTCACTATGCACCCCATGGCCCGATGAATGCACTAGAGTGGGGATGCGATTTCCTCGTTTGCTCGGCCTACAAATTCTTCGGACCGCACGTCGGAATCTTGTGGGGAAAGAGAACTCTGCTGGAGACGCTTCCGGCATACAAAGTTCGTCCCGCCTCCAATCAGATCCCCGATCGATGGATGACCGGCACGCCGAACATGGAGGGGATCGCGGGGGCGCTGGCGGCGGTCGACTATTTGGCGGACTTGGGCCGCGAACAAATCGGATTGAAAGCGTCGCGAAAAGAAGCTCTATCTTCGGCGATGCAAACGATTGAGGAGGTGGAGAGGAATCTGGCCAAGCGATTGATTGCCGGGATTCAGAGCAAATCCGAAATCCGGATCTGGGGGATCACAGATCCTGCTCGATGCCATGAACGCGTTCCGACCATCTCCATCACCCATCGAACGGAAGATCCCGCGTCGATCGACCAGAGACTTGCGGATGCCGGCATCTTCGTGTGGCATGGAAACTTTTACGCTCAACCTCTTACGGAGGCCCTTGGCCTGGAGCCGAAAGGGATGGTGCGGATCGGTCTCGTGCATTACAACACCGAGGAAGAGGTTGATCGCTTCCTCGATGTGCTTTGATCATCGCGGTCATTTGCGCGTTCCTGTAATTTGACTCGTGTCTGACGCCTTCAACAGGTACGCGATGAGATTCGCCATTTCCTCTTTGCTGATTTTCTGTTCGAGACCTTCCGGCATTAGGGATTTTCCCGTCGACTTGATCTCATCAATTTCGTCGCGCGGAATAGTTTGGACCACACCCTCTGCTCTTTTAAGCGTGATGCTCGTGGCAGTTTCAGATGAGATAAGTCCGTTTGCCGTTCGACCGTCATTGAGAACGACAGTGTACTCGAGGAAGGTCGGTAGGATTTCAAGATTAGGATCGAGGATATGATCGACGAGTTGCACTGGCGTTCGATTCGTCACGGTGGCGAGATTCGGTCCGACGTCATACCCTTTTTCGCGTAAACGATGACAGGTCGCGCATTCCCGCTCGAAGACCTTTCGTCCCGCGACGTCATCCCCCTTCACATCAAGCCCCTTTCGGTAAGCTTGAATAATTCCTTGCCTATTTGCCGTTCCCGCGGTGAGAAGCGTCTTCGCTTTTTCATTGCCCCGCGTCGCGACGGAATTCAAAAGCCGCTGGCGAGCCGCGCTCGAAAGCTGCCCTGGAAGGATATCTCCTTTTTCGACCGCCCCCCACAACGCGGCATGGCGATCAGGTCGGGCAAGTAGTACTTCGATCATTTCAGCTCGCAGGCCCGGTGTTGCGGAGCTCCACGCCTTGACGACTCGCTCACCGACATCCGCGCGAGAGGATCGATCAAGAATATGAAGCGATTCCAGTTGTACCTCTCGCGGCTCGTGAGAATTCAGAAGTTTGGCGAGTTCATCTGCCAAATCGTCCTGGCTCAATTGAAGTGCGCGAAGAGCTTCCGTACGATCCGTCGCCGAGGCTTCGTGATTGGTTGCGATCGTCTTCGCTTCCTTGAGGAGCGATCGCAGCGACTCACCGACCGAGGTTGTATTGATTGTCTGCCAAAGTTTACCGGTGGACTGCGATTGCCTGAGTCCGTCGGCAAACGCCGCGGCGAGCGCGATCCTTCGCGATTTGCTCCAGGGAGAATCCGACAGACTTGATGCCGCCGATGTGATGTCGCTAGCGTTTCCTTTGACGGCAACGATGCGCAAAAGCTCTTCGCCCAAAGGGGCGAGCGAGTCATCCTTCTCTTTGAGAAGCGATTTCAGCATGGAAGGCTCGACATTGCTGGAGGAGAGGAGAACCGCCGTTCGCATCCACGCGCTTTTCGGATCATGCGTCGCGAGTTTGAGGAGATCGTCCGCGCGACGGGGCGAATCCGAGAAGCCGAGCGAGAGTGCCACTTGCCAGCGAACTCGAAAATCCTTGTCCTCCGCAAGTCGCTCCACGGCATGGGCCATCCGATCATCCGACATCATTCCTTCCGCATATCGAACGGATTGTTCTCGAACGGACGGGTCGGCAGAAGCGAGTCCCAAAAGAATGTCTTGCTGCTCGAGCAGCCCCAAACCGTGAAGAATTCCTAGCGCATGGAGCTGATCGAGGCGCGGCCCATCTTTTTTCGCCGCGAGAAGAGACCTGATGTGCGCTTTCGTCGTCTCATCATTCCGTTCCATAAGAAGTCGCGCGGCTGATTCTCGATGCCAGGCATTCGTATGCCCGAGGAGTTGAACTAATTCCTGCGTCGATGCGGACGATAACTTGGGTGTCGCACGTCGTTTGAATTCAGGAGGAGTCAGCCGATAGATGCGTCCCCGGTCTTTCCCGCTCGTCAAATCAAGATGGGCCTTGATATCCTCGGGAATCGACCATGGATGCTCGATCGTCTCGCGATACATGTCGAGGATGTAGAGCGTTCCATCGGGAGCGTTGACGAAATTGACAGGACGGAACCAATTATCGGTCGAGGTCAGGAACTCGACTCCGTCTTCCAGGCGGCTGGCGACGAACGTCGGCCCATCCGGCGTGAGCTTCTTTCGATGAACCAGGTTTCCCCCCACATCGCCGACGAACAGATTACCCCGATAGTGGAGTGGATACGCGTCTCCCCGATAGATGGTGATTCCACTCGCCGAGGTAAAAAAACCCGTCGCATGAAGTTCTGTCTCGGCAAATGGCTGTCCCGAGGCCGCCCGACGCGCGGTGCGAACGAGCCGCCAGGGCTCAGCCTGGCTGGTACGAAAGACAGGCGCCGCCGCTCCATCTTTGGCAATGCTTTCGAGAACTGAAGGGACCGAAACGAACCGATTATTCGGCAAGTAACGACTATCGAAAGCGACGTGTACCGCGTGATTGCTGTTCGAGCAGACGAAGCGATTGTAATGATCGTCGAATGAGTTGCCGAATTGAGCGGTTCCCGAGATCGCTTCGAATCGTCGCGATTTGGGTTCGAATCGAAAGTCTGATCCACGAATGGAGACGACAGGAGCTTTGGGATCATCAACACGGCGAATGCTTCCACCGTTTGAGGAAGAGGCTCCATAGATCCAGCCGTCCAATCCCCATTTCAGGTTATTGGCGAGTGCCTGGACGTTGGCTCGTTCGAATCCCGTGAATACCTTTTCACGAATATCGGCGACGCCGTCATCATTGGTATCTTTCAAGTACCAGAGATCAGGTGCGGCAACGACGAAGCAACCACCTTGCCAAACCGCGATACCTGTTGGCCAAAAGAGATCGTCGGCAAGAATGTCGCTCTTTTCGTAAATGCCATTATCGTCTCGATCGGATAACACGCGGATTCGGCCAATGGGTTTCGCTTCATCTTCTGGAAAGGGGTAGCCGCGCATTTCGCAGACGAACAGTCTTCCATCCTCATCGAAGGCGGCATCTACAGGGTCAACCACCACCGGTTCATGCGCCGCCAACTGCAAAACAAAACCGTCACGTGTCGCGAACGATTTGATCGCCTCGGCTGGTTCCTTCGCCGAGATCCGGGGAAGTAAGTCATCGAGCTTCTTTTCCGATTCTTCGCCCGAGAGAATGGGAACGAGTCCCAGGATGCCGCAGAAAAAAAAGAAGGCTGCCGGAAACCGAACTCGCATTGTCACCTCAGAGTCGACTTGATGGATAGAACCAGCATTTTAACTCGTTTGGGCAGTGATGCCCTCAAGAAAATCAATTGGGGATGGTAAAGCCCCTCGAGTTATGTCAGCGCGAACCGCTTCCCGTTGCGCCGGTCGTATGGACGAAATGGAAGCCATGATGGCTCGAATTATCACTTGAATCAAAAGTTCGATAACTCGTTCGACGACACTGTTAGAAGTCTGAAACTCTCTGCGTACGCTGTCATGTCATGTGATAGACTTTAACGGAGCAGTCCGCTTCGGGACGGGGTGTCTGTCGCCAATGTTTATGGGCAGGGTATTGTCGAGGGAATATTCAGCCACCGACGGTTAACGCTTTGCCTGCAATGAGTCTCACACCATGAATGCCGACCAACCAACGTCGACCGAAGGCGAATCTCTCGACCCCGTGGTGACTAATGCCAATTCGTTCGCCCCAATTGAATCCGAGGAAGGGGTGCGAATGCCGAACTCCTCGGCAACAACCAATGTTCAATCGATTCCCAATGCCTCCTCTCCTGATGACTGGATGGAGGACCTCCTTCTCGCTGGCGTGAAAGCTTCCGTCAGATCCATCCCCTCGCCGAATCCTGTTCGAGCAAAACTCCTCGCAGAACCTCCCATGCCCACATGGGCTGAAGAAATGCCGACTTCCGAATTGCTCAACGATCTTGTGGAAATGGAGAATCCCACAGCCAATTTCGATGACGAACCGGCGAACACGAAAGAGACGGCGGTCGAGTCTTCTTCCTCGCCATCAAATGTCGAGATGAGCCATCTTCTGATCGATGAAGTGGACGAAGTACCGGGCGATCATGACCGATTGGTCGATAACACTTTTCATGGTTTGAACGAAAATCTCGATGACGATGAGAGCGACTCTGACATCGATGTCTCCGCAGAATTAGAGGTTTCCAATACGGCAACTGTTTTGCCAGAAGTGGCGGCTTATGAAACGGATGATGCATGGAAGGAAGCGGAATCTCCTGTTGCCGATGACTCATCCAAGGAAGCAGCGGTTCACGTGCCCAACGATATCGTGACTGAACTGACCGACAGCAACGAGGTAGACGATCTCGTCGCGGCGGAGATCGCGCTTGCTTTGAAGCAGGTCGAGGAAGAAGCCGCCGAACGATCCGTTGAGCCTGAAGACTTATTGCCAGCCCCCGCTTCAGTGCCGAAAAACGGAGATTCAGAATCCGCGGACATGACAGCTACTTTCGAGCAGGAGGAAGCACCGGGTGCCGACCAGAATGAATCGCTGTCGCAAGAGGCCATTTCTTCACTCTTGGCTAAGTTTGACGATGAAGACGAACTACCCACCGCGACAAACACCCCAAAGGAATCCGCTCCGAAGGTGACGTGCCCGGCCGGGACGCCGCAACCCAAGATCAATTTGGCCGCTCTAAAGAAGAAAGGGGGGGATGAGGCTCCCGCTCTCGCGGCTAGACTCTTCGGAGAAGGGGGGGAGTCGGCGAAAGCATCGGAGGGAGAAGGTGACGTCGATAAGAATGTACTGACAGGAATCGACGAGAAGCCGAAAGAGCGTCAACTTCCCGTCATTCTCGTCGCACTCGACCGCATCACTGATCGCCTCCGTCTCGTCCATCCGATGATTCCCGCCGCACTCGGCATCCTGGGTGGATTTCTCGCGGTGAATGGCATTCTGGCCGCCGTTCTCGCCAGCTTGGGGTGGATTTGACCCGCCAGGCTGGTACCATCCCAGCGGATTCGCTCTGTTTGCCTCTACAGGTTGGATGGGTCGCGATCCTTTCGGAATCCCAGTGTAAGTAACGGATCCGAGGAGTTCCGAGAAACTTGGGAGCAAAGAAGCATCCCCCTCGATAGAAAAGATGCTTGAAACATTGGAAATTTGCGGAAGGACAGCATGAGTTCGCCATATCCGCTCAAACTAGGAAACCCCTATCTGGCCGCGTTCCTGGCTTGGCTAATTCCAGGCCTCGGCCATCTGTACCAGGGCCGCTACGGTAAGGCTCTCCTCTTCGCGATTTGCATTCACGGACTTTTTTGGACGGGCTTCGCGGAGGGAGCGTGGAAAGTCGTTTGGGTGCAATGGGATAAGCAAGAGAAGTGGAGTTACCTGGCACAGGTCGGCGTCGGACTGGCGGCCCTTCCGGCGCTCGCGAACAGTCCCGAGCAAAGAGTTTGGCTACCTGAACCGATCAAGAGTTTCGAGCTTCCCCCCTCTGAAGAGGAATTGAATGAACTTCATTTGAAGCTCGGCAAACGAATGGATATCGCCGTGATCTATACGATCATCGCCGGACTACTGAATTATTTCGTAATCTACGATGCATTGTCCGGACCTGCCCTCAAGGAGGAAGAAGAGCAGGAACTCAGGAGTCGCGCGAATCGCTTGAAGGAGGCATCCGCATGACCCTTCTGGCTCAAGCCCAAGACACGAATATCTTCCTTTATTTACCCCCGCTGGTCGCCGCCATCAGCCTCGTCTACAGCGGTACACGCTTCGAATCCTGGCAGTACATTCTGATGTATGCCCTCCGCTGGGGGCTTTACATCATGACATTTCTCGTTGCGACATGGCTTTTCATCTATCTGCTGGGGACGGGATCTTATCTCTACGTGCCGATCGCAATCGGTGGACTACTCCTATTCCTTTTCGGGGGAGGCCGAGGCAAGAAGACGCCGCCGCCAAAAGTAGAGAAGGGGCAGGATGTCAAAGCGTCTCCCGGTTCATCCACTTAGGGAATCGATTGAGCTCGCGACCGATAACGAGAGAGGCTGAATCACTTGCGCGCCAAATCGACTTGAGCGCGCCAACGGAGTAAATGGTCCGCGAGTACGATCGCCATCATCGCTTCCCCCATCGGCACGAACCGGGGAAGCAGACAAGGATCGTGTCGACCCTTTGTCCTTATCTCCGTGGGATGACCCTCTCTGTCCACTGTTTTTTGTGGCTGAGATAGGCTGCTCGTTGGCTTGATCGCGGCGCGGCAGATAATGGGAAGCCCGCTACTGATACCGCCAAGCATTCCTCCATGCCTGTTTCCCTCGGTGGTAATGCCCCCTTCCTTGGAAGGGACGAATGGGTCATTGTTTTGGCTTCCGCGTGCCGTCGCCACGGCAAACCCGGCTCCGTATTCGAATCCGAGCACGGCGGGAAGTGAAAGCATTGCTTTGCCCAAATCCGCTTTGAGCTTGTCAAACACCGGTTCGCCAAGCCCCGCCGGCACTCCCACCGCGACCATTTCGCTAACGCCGCCAATAGAATCTTGTTCCATCCGTACTTGGTCGATGAGTTGGATCATTCGTTCGGCAGCGACTGGGTCGGGGCAGCGAACAATATTAGCTTCGACCTCTTCGAGTGCGACACTGGCTGGATCGTCGATCTCTGCGATGATGGATCCAACCTGCTTCACATAGCCAACGACCCGAATCCCCTCTGTGGAAAGAATTTTCTTCGCTACCACGCCTGCGGCCACACGAGAGACTGTCTCTCTTGCTGAGGAACGTCCGCCCCCTCTGTAATCGCGAAAGCCGTATTTCTGATCGAACGTGAAATCGGCGTGACCGGGACGATACTTATCCTTGATGTCGGAATAATCCTTCGATCGCTGGTCCTCATTCCGAACCAGGATGGCAAGAGACGTTCCGGTCGTTCGCCCTTCAAAGACGCCTGATAGGATTTCGGGACGATCGTCTTCTTTGCGCTGGGTGGTGATTTTGCTTTGACCAGGTTTACGACGATCAAGATCAACGATGAGATCTTCAACTGTCAGTTCGATTCCTGGAGGGACGCCGTCAATAATGACCACATTCCCGGCGCCATGCGATTCTCCCGCCGTGGTGATGCGAAAGATCTGACCGAAACTATTGCCTGCCATTTGATTCCTGTCGGCTTTCTTCAAACGAGCATCACGGAGTGATCAACTCATTTATTGCTTTGCTTTTGCCGCGATTTCTTTGGTATCCGGGTCATCTTCATAAAGGCTGATCACTCGGCTAAGCCAAGCTTTCTTATCGGGATCTTGCGCGACTTCCTTCTTCATCTTGTCGAGCGCTCGATCCGCGCGATACTGCTTCTCGCCGGTCCTTTTCTCACGATTCTCGGACGCCTGATCCTTCTTCATCGCTTCCTTGGCGAGAAGCACCCAAGGTTTGGCGTCCTTTTCCTCCTCAAAGCGACCGACCAGTCGGTTGAGATGGTCATAAGCACTCAGCGGATCGTCCAATTGATCTCGCACGTACATCGCAGTGACGTACATCACTTCTGCGGGAGGAGCTTCCGCATGAATACCAACTCGTAGGTCTTCGTCGGCCTTCTTGGCAGCTTCTCCCTGAATTAGTTGTTCCCGATAAGCATCGACTTTCGCGACAAGTTCAGGGGATGTTCCTTTTTCGATGAGAGGGTCGAAGTATTGTTTGAACGCTCGATTCCAATCTTCAATCTTTTCGCTCTTCATCAGCTTTTCGCCGCGAGAGAAAAGATCATCGGGAGGAAGAAAGTCGGTCCCCGCCTTCCAGATGAGATCAGAAACCTCGGGATCTTCACCGTACAGTTCTTCCACACTGGCGTACTTGTCGAGTGCTTCGCGAAGGTTTCCTCCCTTCCGCAGTTCAGTCGCTTCATCGAGTGCTTTTCGGACTCCGATCCGCTTCTCTTCAATCCGTTGTTCGTCCGAGGCATAGGTCGGCGCGTCGAGAAGTTGCTCCGAAGCCAGAGTCACCCAAGGCTTCGCGGCAGGGTTATTGGCGAAGACACGCACGATCGCGCGGAATTGATCGGCCGCATTCGCCGGATCACGATCCTTCAGTTTGATGGCGGCAATCAGTTTCTTCTCGGCGTCGGTCGCATCGGGCTGAATGATATTCAGCAGTAGTGCTTGTTTCACCCGTCCACGCGATTGCTGCAATTTGATCTGATCACGATATTGTGCAATTTTCGGAGCCAGCGGACTGCTCGGATCGGTGGTCAATATCGGTTCGAAATAATCGTGATCGGCAACCATCATCTGATCGAGTGTCACGTTTTCCTGCTTCATCAAGGCCTCCCCCTTGGCGAAGAGTTCATCCGGCCCAGGGGGCCAGAGCATGTACGTGACGAATGCTGCGACGAGAATCAGTCCGGCACCCAGCAAAATGGGCGACTCGAGGATAGCGGCTGTATTCGAACTCTTCTCGTCGGACTTCGATTTCACCTTCTTCGTCTTACGATCCCGAGTTCCAAAGACGGTCGCGAGCAACGTGCTGAATCTGCTCTTTCCATTTTCGACAGTGTCGGCCAATGGCTCGACAACTTTCGGCTTGGTCTTCGTGACCGTCGCGGTCTTCGGCTTTTTCGTGATATCCATGAGCCGCTGCATCACGACATAAGCATCGCGAGGGCGATCGTCGGGTTCTTGCGCCAACAGATCCGCCAGCAGCCGATCCGCATCGAGGGGAAGATCGGCATTGACCGTCGTCGGAGCAGGGTAGCGACCGGTCTGCCGTTGCTGCATGTATTCAAACATCGTTTCGCCGTTGAAGGGGAGTTGACCCGTCAACATGCGATAAATGAGAATGCCGAGCGAATAGAGATCGCTCTTTCGAGTCAGCTCCTGCCCCGCCAATTGCTCGGGAGACATATAAGCAATCGTACCGACCGTGTGATCGGCCGCCGTCAGTCGCTCTTCGCTGAATGCGGAAGTATCGCGAGCAATGCCGAAATCCGTGAGCTTCACCTTGCCATCAGAGGTGACAAGAACGTTCCCCGGCTTGAGATCGCGATGGATGACTCCCGTCGCATGCATTTCTTGCAGGGCTTCACAAATCTGAATCGCGTAAGCGGCCGTTTTGTTGAAGGAGAGGACCCCCTCTTTATCGAGGAGATCGTCAAGTGACATTCCCTCGACCAATTCCATCGCGTAGTAGCGAATCCCCTGGTCCTCACTCGCTCCATAGAAGCGAACAATGTTCGGATGACGGAATTTCCCGAGGAGTTTGATTTCTCGTTCGAACCGAGCGGCGAGCTTAACGGCCTGTGCCTCATTGGCTGGGGTCATGACCTTGATGGCGACGCGCTTGCCGTTTTGACGATGCGTGGCGGTATACACCGCGCCCATTGCACCGCGGCCGATACGTCGTTCGATTTGAAATGGGCCCAGCGTCTTGCCCGTCAGATCTTCGTTCATCCCGCGCCTTGTACTGAATATCGATTCACCGTTTCAGACGGCCCGATCATTTTATGGATTGTCTTGACCGTCGCTCATCGCTTCGTCGGTTGACAGGGTCTCTTGCTTTCCTTCTTCGAGACGAATGATGCTGACTACTCCCTCCCGTCGATTCAAACTCGCGAACATTCCGGCCGGAAGGCTGATTCGAGTCGATCGATGAAGATGGCAAAGGCGGGCAATGCGAGTGAGATGAGTTTTTCCCATTCGCCGCAAGGGCCAACGTTGCTGCTCCATCACGGCGCGGATCAAAGAAGTCGCTTGGTATTCCCCCAGCAGACAAAGCTCCGCACGGTCAAAATATACCGTGTGCTTGGTTCTTTCGCGCACGACTCTCGAGATGAGTCCCTGGATGAGACGATCCTCATTTTCCGACGCCAAGCGAGCCAATTCCGCAAGCTGGCAAAGAGCCGTACCGACCATCGGATTGAACTCCGCTCGCAATTGGGGCAAGAGCTCATGCCGAATGCGATTCCGCGTAAATCGACGGTCACCATTCGTCGAATCAATCTGGAACGGCTGCCGAATCTTTTCGAGGAAGCTTTCGACATCCTCGCGAGTCAGCTCGAGCATCGGTCGAATCAAATCGATTTCAGAATCGAGGGGACGTTTAGGCACGATACCCGCTAAACCCCTCAGGCCGGTCCCACGAATGATTCGATGAAGAATCGTCTCGGCTTGATCAGATGCGGTGTGAGCGGTGGCGACATGAGTCACTCGATGTTTCCGAGCAGCTTCAATGAGGAAGTCGTATCGAGCCGCCCGAGCCGCTCCTTCCAGTGATCGACCACCGGAGGAGGAAAGTGGAACCGATGGACGCCCCACTTCGCATTCGATCTGTAATTCCGACGCTAAGCGGCAGACAAAGCGAACATCTTCGATTGATTCGGGTCGCAGTTCGTGGTCGAACGTCGCTACGACCAGATGATCCCCGAATTCTTTTCGTGCCATCATCCATCCGCGCAGGAGTGCGACGCTGTCCGCACCTCCGGAAATCGCCAATAGAATCCGCGAAGGGAGTGGGACGAGTGAATCGATTCGCTGCTTCAATCGCTGGACGAAGGTATGAGCATTCAGATTCTCCCGAGATGCATCAGCTCGGAAGAATGGTGAAACGTCCGGGATGGTGAATTCGTTCGACATTCGCTTTCCAAAGAACTCACTGACCCGCGTCGGCCGCCAACGAATCCATCCTACCGTGATGAAATCGCACTGCTCCGTCACAATGTCGGCTCATCGCTGAGTCCGTGCCACTTCATTGATTTGATCCAGATCTGGTTCGACTTTAAACGAAGGGATGCGTCATTGGTAGTTGATAGTCACCACGGGAGGCAAGAGGTTCGGGAGGCCAAGATCCGCGAGGTTTAAACAGGTCGGCTCGTTCGTCAGCCAAAATTCCGCTCGGTTTGACTCGCGGCCGTTCACCGGGCTAACTGGCGGCACCGCTCGATGAGGAGACGAGATCCCGCTCGTCCGCGTCGGCGCCCTCGCCCATTGACATTTCCTTCAGCTTTTTGTGCAGCGTGTTTCGGTTGATCCCCAATCGGGCAGCCGCCTTGACCTGGACCTGATCGCAGGAGGAAAGGACCTGCTCGATCAATTCCCGTTCAACGGCTCCCACCACCTTTTCATAAAGGTTAGTCTCACTCGGCGGGCAGGATTGAAGGGCGAGTTTGATCAATTCATCAATTGCGCTCGGCAGATCGACAGATCGAGTTCGGATGATCCGCGGAGCCGCTTCTCCACGCGCTTGTGGGGGAAGTAAGTCTGGGGTAATTCGAGTCCCATCCGACAGGACGACCGCACGCTCGATGTAATTCTCGAGCTCACGAACATTCCCCGGCCAGTCATATTTCTCCAAGCAATCGAGCACCGACTGGTCAAGGAATTTGATGTCCTTGCGATTTTCGGCACAGTACCGCTTCAGGAAGAACTCGGCCAATTGGCCAATGTCTTCACGCCGATCACGAAGAGGGGGGAGATAAATGGGAACGACATTGAGGCGGTAATAGAGATCATCACGGAATCGACCGGCGTCGATTTCGTCTTCGAGATGTTGATTCGTGGCCGCCACGACGCGGGTATCCACGCGGATCGTGCGACTGTCTCCCACTCGCTCAAACTCTCGTTCTTGGAGCACTCGGAGGAGTTTCACTTGCAGCTTGTGGGTCATCGACGAGATTTCGTCGAGAAAGATCGTCCCTGTATGGGCCGCCTCGAATCGGCCGGTCTTGTTATCGATTGCCCCGGTAAACGCTCCCTTAACGTGCCCGAAAAGCTCGCTTTCGAGCAGACTCTCGCTCAAAGCACCACAATTGACCCGAACGTACGGCCCCTCCACCCTGGGGCTATTGACGTGGATTGCACGGGCAATGAGTTCCTTACCGGTACCGGTTTCTCCAACAATTAGAACGCTGGCCCTCGTCGGCGCCACTTGCCGAGTCATGCGATAAACTTCTCGCATGGCGGGACTTTCGCCGACAATCGTTGAGAGTGGCGGAGCGGCCAAAATCTGTACTCCCGGTCAAACGACGTATTCGAAAGGAGATGTTGAATTGGAGATGGCCAATCCCGTTTTGGCCGTTTCCCCATCCACAGAAGAGTATAGCAAACTGCTGCCTATTTGCCCACAACAGATGCGAAAGGTGCAAAATTTGTGAGCACCATGACTGCGGATCAAACAGAAAAATGGAATTCGAGTGATACGCTTCAACATTAGAGACGCATTTTTAGATATCTGCTGTCGTGCGGATGCAAGTAATTGAGCGTGATGCTCATAAATCATTCATCAAAAAGGAGCGGACATGATTCTCATCCTGGGACAAATGCAGGAGCAGCAGCAGGTTTTCGGATCGATTCGAAAGGGTTTTAATGGGTCCACTTATGACGCTGTTGACATCGGAATCATTATCCTGCTTTCAGCGGCGGTGCTCGGGATTATTGGACTCTTCCTCCTTCGCCGTCGACAAGAGAAGCACGAACAGCTCAACGATCCGGATCAACTTTTTGATGAATTGGCCGCCGGACATGGCCTCATCGCATCGCAGCGAGATCTTCTCATTCAGCTAGCCTCGGCTCGATTGATCAAGAAGCCGGCCATGCTGTTCGTTCGAGCAGATCTCTTCGATCAGGCGGCCAAGGAACCGACGTTTCAAGCAGACCGCGTGCGTCACCAAGTAGAAACTCTTCGCCACGTCCTGTTCGGAGAGTGACGAATTCAGCCTCCAGCGATCGCCGGAATGAAGTGAATTTCGGAGTTTGGCGGGATGGGAGTTAAAAAGCTCCGGCCGGCAAGCTCGCCGTTGATTACGAACGACAGCCAACTCACCAGACGATCACCATCGGTGATACGGGGGCCAATCCCCGGGAACATTCCCTCCAGCCCGCTTATCAAATCACCTAACGTATTCGCCGAAAGCTCGACTTGCTGTTCTCCGGCGGCATGATCAGCCAGAGCGTCCGGAATAAAAACCCGTAGCATGATGATCAGTCGCTCCGGTGACGAATCACTTTGCCGATGCCTCATTGATGATGGCCTGACAAACCTTCGGAGGAGACATTGGCAACTCATACATTCGAATGCCGATCGCGTTGTAAATGGCGGCGCCGATGGCGGCGGGAGGAGGACAGATCGGCACTTCTCCGACGCCGCGCACTCCATAGGGATGGCGTGGGTTCGGCACTTCCACCATGACCGGTTCGATGGTTGGAACATCGACGGCCGTTGGCATGCGATAGTCAAGCATCGAAGCGTTTCGCATGCGACCGTCCGCATCGTAGACGTATTCCTCATTCAACGCCCAGCCGATTCCTTGAACGACTCCCCCTTGGATCTGCCCCTCAGCGTAGCTTGGATGAATCACACGACCGCAATCCTGCACAGCGGTGTACCGTAGGATCTTAACCTTGCCGGTCTCGGGGTCGACCTCGACATCGACGATATGGGTGCCGAATGTCGCGCCGACTCCTTTGGCTTCCACCGATGCTCTTCCCGTGATCGTGCCGCCGGTCTCTTGAATCTTGCCGGCCAGTTCTTTGAACGTGAGAGCATGCGATTTGCTCGAGAAAAGCCCTCGATCAAACGTCACTTCATCTGGTGAGCATTTCCAAAACTCAGCCGCGCGAGCGCTCATCTGCTTGACAATGTCGATTGCCGCATCATGTGCTGCCCACCCTGTGGCAAAGGTGGTCCGGCTTCCACCGGTGACGTCGGTATAGCCCACACTATCTGTATCAACGACACGGGGAACGACCTCCTCGGCGGTGATACCGAGAGTCTCGGCCAACTGCATGGCAATGCTGGTGCGAGTGCCGCCGATGTCGGTGGACCCTTCCACAAGGGTTACGGTTCCATCTCCGTTCACGTGGGCCGTCACACTCGACTTGAGCCCTGCGTTCATCCAAAATCCACAGCCGACTCCCCGGCCTCGGTTTGGTCCCTCGAGCGTGGCCGAGTAATGCGGATGAGCCTTTGCGGTTTTGAGAGTTTCCACGAGCCCGATCACCGGATAGGCAGGTCCGTCGGGACGGCGCGTTCCTTCCTTTGCCGCATTCTTGAGGCGGAACTCGATCGGATCGATCCCAAGCTTCTCGGCAAGTTCCTCAATGACCGTTTCACAGGCGAAGGCCGCATTGGTCGAGCCCGGAGCGCGATAGGCGGCCGTTTGCGGTTTGTTCAAAACGACGTCAAAACCTTCTACGCGTGCGTTCGGTAAGTCGTAACAGGAAAAGACACAGACACAACCCGGACCGATGATCCCCGCCGGATAGGCGCCGGCGTCGTACGCCATCCATGCGTCCCCTGCGACGAGCCGACCATCTCGTTTCGCCCCAAGTTTGACGCGGATGAACGAGCCTGGGGTTGGGCCGGTCGATTCAAACACGTCGGCCCTGTTCATCAATACTTTCACGGGCCGGCCTGACTTTTTGCTCAAGAGAGCGGCAATCGGCTCGATGTAAACGCGGATCTTGCCGCCAAATCCGCCGCCGATCTCGCAAGGGGTCACGGTGACCTTCGATACGGGAAGTGCTAACAGCTCGGCCGTTTGTTGCCGGCAAGTGAAAGAGCCTTGTGTCGATGCCCAGATGCTCAGATGGCCGTCCGGACTCCAAAGTGCCGTCGCGACGTGCGGCTCGATGTAACCTTGATGGACCGTTGCGGACTTGAATTCGCGCTCGATAATGACGTCCGCCTCGGCGAATCCCTTTTCGATGTCCCCTTTGGAGAACACAATGTGCTGGGCAATATTCGTTGGGCCCTTAGAATGGGGAAGGGGAGCCCCTTCAGTCTTAAGATCATCGATAAGAATGGGTGCATCGTCTTTCATCGCATCGAGTACCCAAGTCACCGCATGGAGCGGATCGTAATCCACCTCGATGAGTTTAAGAGCCTCCTCGGCAACGTGAGCATTCACCGCCGCGACCGCGGCCACCGCGTGACCTTTGTAAAGCACCTTCTTGCGAGCCAGAACGTTTTCGCACAGGTACTGAAGGTTTACCGAGCCTTCGCCGAGCTCAGCCATTTTTGATTCGTGCGGGTCGATGTCTGCCGACGAGATCACGGCGAACACGCCGGGAAGCTTTTCCGCTTTCGTGGTATCGATGGAACGGATGCGAGCATGAGCGTGGGGGCTTCGCAGGACACGCCCGTAGAGTAGCCCTGGTAGCTGCACGTCATTGCCGTACACTGCGCGGCCCGTTACTTTATCGACACCATCGTGACGAATCGGTCGAGTTCCAATGACACGATAGCTCGAAGTCTTGGTCTCATTCGCGGTCGCCATACTCAGGCTCCATTTGCAATGATGTTCGCGCGACTCTTAAAGAAAGTGTCGGATTACTTTGCCATCTCTTGAGCGGCATGTTGAACCGCTTTGACGATCTTGTCATATCCCGTGCAGCGGCAAATGTTGCCGGCGAGATGAAAGCGTATCTGCTCTTCGGTCGGATTCGGAATCTTGTCGAGAAGAGCCTTTGCCGCGACCAGGAATCCCGGCGTGCAAATTCCGCACTGAAGTGCCGCATCTTCGAGGAAACACTGCTGAATGGGATGCAATTCATTCCGGCAGGCGAGTCCTTCGACCGTCGTCACTTCGGCCCCTTCGACCTCGACGCCAAGTACCAGGCAGCTATCAACCGCCACCCCGTTCAAGATGACGGTGCAGGCGCCGCAATTGCCGTTATTGCATCCCTCCTTCGCGCCGGTGAGGTGAAGAGTGTCCCGAAGAACTTCAAGCAAGCTCTGTCGCGGCTCGCAGAGGAATTCAACAGGTTCGCCGTTGATCGTCGTGCTGACGGGAGTTTTCGTGGCCACGCCTGCTCCTTTGGGATGCATCTTGTCGCTTATTGTTCGAGTGGGTTCACTACGTCAAACGAGCTTGTCGTGCAGCACGTCGACGCGTTCGCCTCGCAATCGCCGAAGGGACGTCATAAGGCTGCGCTTCACCAGCACACCCACCAAGTGGGTTCGATACTCAGCGGGTCCCCGCATGTCACTAATCGGGGTCGCTGCTTTGCGCGCGATCTCACCCGCCTTTTCGAATGACTCGATCGTCGCGGGCTTTCCGATCAGCCAAGCGGCCGCTTCTTCCGCCAAAACAGGCTTCGGCGCAACGGCCCCAAGTGCGATCCGCGCCTGCTTGATCGTGTCCTTCTCGACCGTGAGCGTGGTGCCGCAACCGACGACCGCGATATCCATCTCGGAGCGGGGGATGAAGCGGAGATAGCATCCGCTACTATTCGGAAGCATCGCCGGAATCACGAACGAGGCGACCAATTCAGCGGGCTTTAAAACGTTCTTACCTGGGCCGGTGCAAAACTCCGAAACGGGAACTTCACGACTTCCATCAGGGCCAACGATTTTGACAACCGCATGATGAGCGATCAGCGCGGGAATTGAATCAGCGGCGGGCGATGAAGTACAGAGATTTCCACCCAGGCTCGCACGCCCCTTGATTTGCCAACCGCCGATGATGTGGACGCCGTCAATGATGCCAGGATACCCTTCGGCGAAGGGTACAGTCGATTCGATCCGGTGACAGGGGGTCGCGGCACCGATCTGCCAATCCCCCGAGGGAAGTTGACGGATTTCCGTCATCTCTGGAATCTTCTTCAGGTCGACCAATACGTCGGCGTTTCTGGTACCTTCGCGAAGCTGGACCAGAATGTCGGTCCCACCTGCGAAGGCCTTGCCGTTACCGTTTGCCTGCTTTAACGCAGCGACTGCATCAGCGACAGTACGTGGTGCAGCATAAGCAATTTCTTTCATCGAACGTCATGATCCCCCGGTGATTGAGCGAGCGATTTCACCCGTCTCCGATCGATTCTCCTCAACGAGGAGTCGGGCAACCAAAGGATGGAAAGGAATTCGGCCAACAATGTCCGCCAATTCTCCCCAGTTTAACCTGCGGTTGCGTTCAACTGGTTGCGATGATACAAGGTCGAGCGACGCCACGCCACGATGGAAACGAAAGGCGTCGCACGAATCAGCAGTCCTTTAGCGATTGAGGTAACACAGGGACGTGTTCGGGAAACGGTACTACTACGAAGACCGATCGAAAACACCTCTCCGCCTCGCGACGGTGCTGGTCCTTTTAGGCATCGGCGTATGGTGGTGGATCGCACGTCCAAATTTTCACGTGGTCTTGCCGGCCCGCGTTTACCGATCGGCCCAACCGACCCCCGATCAACTGAAGGAATACAGGGACAAGTACCAAATCCATACGGTCGTCAATCTACGTGGACCTTGGCAGGGGGATAAATGGTACGACGACGAGCATCGAGCCGGGAACGAGCTCGGTATAGAAGTCATCGACATCAATCTCATCAATCACCAGCTGCCACCGCTGGATGAACTTCGGCATTTAATTCACATTCTGGATGAGTCCCAAGAGCCGGTCCTACTGCATTGCCGAAGCGGCGCCGATCGAACCGGACTTGCCTCTGCGATCGCCCGATTGCTCGCGGGTGACAGCATTGAGGACGCCCGCAAAGAGTACAGCCTGTGGTACGGCCACACCGGCCTCGCGCACGGCTCGCACCTTCCCAATCTGCTGGACCTCTATAAGAACTGGCTGGTCGAGCAAAAACAACCTCACACCGTCGACCAGTTTAAGAGCTGGATCAACAGCCTCGACACGCTCCACTACTTTAGTGCGAGAATTCGACCAACGAATTTCTCCGGAAGCATCCCGGCGGGACAGCCCTGGGATTTACATCTAGAAGTCACGAATACCAGCAAAGTCACGTGGCCCGGCGACATACAAACGATGCAAATCTTCTGCTGGATCGTCGATTCGCAAACCGACGAAAAAGTGAAATTCAACATCGACATGCCCCATCAAGCGATTGCACCGGGTGAGACAGTAGAGACGATCGTTCCCATTCCTCCAATCGCATTGCCGAAACGGTATATCCTTGAAGTTGACGTCTGCGACGGGAATGGGATCAAGTTTCGAGTGATGGGGCAGTTTAGTTGGAAGGAAGAACTCGAAGTCACTCCGGTAGCAGTCGCTAAACATGATTCGAAATAATCCGACACTAGATCCCAGCTTTGCTTGACGATCGGTCACGTCGCTGAAACGAGCAACTTCTAAGTCTCACACTAAAACGACACTAAGTGACGGATAGACTCATGCGGCAACCGACCAAGATCGGCAAACTCATTTGCTTTGTGACGTTGCTTGTTTCATTTTTTCCTCCGTCACTTCAAGCCGAGTCGATCGTCACTGCTATCCAGGAAGAGTCGCTTCGCGTAGACAACGACCCCGACGGTCGCCCCCTTCCGTTGGCGGGGCATTGGAATACCGGCGTGACGGTTCCTGCTTATACCCCCGAATATCAGATGCGGCTATTGGAGCAGGGGCATTACATCATCCCTTGGTTCGCGACGCCCGTTCCCTTCGATCGGAGTCTTCGACCGGAATACTACGAAGCGACGATCAAGCGGGCGGCGCGGCTCAAGCTGCCGATCGCATTTGTCGGCACGCAATGGGAGCGGCTTTTGTCGTATGAAAGCGAGTTCTACGACCGACCGATTCCGGTAAATCCCAACGTCATTCATCCTGACGGGACCATCGAACGAAAGGTATCCCCCTTCGGGGATATCACGGCGTGGGAGCAGTGCGGCATGCTCTGGGGAGCCCACCCCATGCTTCGACAGATTCAAGAGTGGTATCCCGATCCGCCACTCATTCTCTTCATCTCGAACAACGAACATGCCAAGCTTCGTTGGACGGAGGTCGAGAAATGCGCCGCCTACCTGCAGAAGTATCAGCCTGGTCTTCCCGACGAACAAAAGCGTCAAATTGTTGCGGACGGCTGGAAGCCTCGCTATGAGGCACTCTTCGAGGGGATCCGCAAGGGACTCGTCTCTGAGACTTGGAAGAAGAATATTCGATTCATGGGTTACAACGCCTTTGCCCCCAGTTTCGTTGGACGTTGGCCAGGGTGGTTGGCCCATTCCCTATCGACTCCGACCGATGTGGGACCATGGAGTAGCATCTGGCAAGGAGCATCGGTTTCGTACTACACGAACAACTGGGACGGGAGCACGGACTGCAATCTCTGGAGCCCACAAACGGAAGCCATGAATTGGCTGGTCGCGCGTGAACAATTGCCGAAGGAACGACCCTTCTGGTTCGAGATGTCGACATGGGATGGGAACTCGGGTAAGCCGGACGATAAGCGGACGCAATATACGAAAGCAGGCCAGACGTTTGGTCCGGAGCGATACGTCGGCATGGTGCAGTACGGGATGTGGCTCCTTCGACCTCGCACGGTGCGCGAATTCAGGGGACATAATGAGACGCTTGATGTGACCGAACCATACTTTCGCCCCATCCTCGCGGCTGTCGATCGAGTCCACCGGACGCCTGTCTTGCGCGAGTTCTGGCGTAAGGGAGAACTGGTCGCCAACCCGTCGCGCCCCCATCCCTACGAAACACTCCTCCCCAAACAATTTGAAGGTGTTCCCCGGTGGTTCCGCCTCGACACTGATCTTGATCCCAAGGGAAAATGGACGCTTCACAGCGAATTGCCGGTCTTCGCTCTCGCTCTGAAGCTTGGAGAAAAGCCAGAACGACGCTGGCTGCTTTACGCGCACGCACCGCTCAAGATGACGCCGATGGTGAAAGTCACAATCCCGGAATTCCTGACGGCGCGCGTCGATGTACCGCGTGAAGGAGCATTTTGGCTCATCGATGAGAAAAGGAAGACCATCGAGCAAGTACGAACCGTCGAGTCCGCCGAAGGACTTCCTCCGCGGGAGGAAAAGAAAGGTTAGTTTGCCACCGGCGCAACGACGGAACTTGGTAGAGAGGCAAACGGCGAGTTCTCTAGTTGCGATATTTCTTCATATCGCTTGAGGACTTCAGGCGATCCCTCTCGCCGAAGATTCTCGGCTCGGACAACCGATTTGGCGGTGAGAAGAAACCGCTGGAGCTTGGCCCATTTCCGCTCTTTCTCGAGGTCCTGCGTTCGGAGCGATTTCGCGCGATCCATCATTCGCTTCCATGCCGTAAACCCAGATTGCCCCTCGATGAATTTGACCACGGATTCAGATTCCTTGGTCAACAGGGAATGAGTGTCCGGATGCCAGGCGTTCTGCAGAAACGGCCAACGGATAAAAAGTGTCTCCTTCATCTTTTTGGCCGCGCTACTGGCGTTGTTGTCGATGCTTGTGATCAGTGCCTTGGTTCGTCGCCGATCTTCCGAAATCTGTTTGGAAATCTTCTCGGCATCCGCAATCGGAGAATCTCCGCTGATGTTGAAATCGGCTGCCAATTTCTCAATTACATGCCGGCGGATCGGATCGGCCGTTTCCAGCAGTTTGGCTAGGTTCACTTCCGTCGGCATCAGCTTTTCATCCTTCGAATCGAGCCGGGCTTCCTTTTCAAGGAATCGATCGGACGTGCGATAGCAAATGTCAATCGTCGGCGAATTCAGCACGGTAAAGGCATGCGCCTCGGCCATAGAGATCTGCCCATCGCCGTTGATGTCGTCTGCCTTGACCTCTTGGCCACCTCGTGACTTACCGGTGAGGGCCGCGAAGAAGCTGGTGGAGTATTCCTTGTAGTCCTCGACCTTCGTATCGGGAGTGCACCCCGCGGCGGGACGGGAATCGACCGTCGCGAAAAATCCAGCTCGCCGATGATTCGTCAGACCTTTATCGGGATCTCCACCGTTGAAAATCATGTTCGCGAAGGTGCCGCTGTAGCACTGAACCATCACCACGACGACTTCGACATCGGGAGAGAACGAATCGAGGGACTGCACGAAGTCCCGCACTCGCATTTCGCCGTCTTTCCAAGTGTGAAGAAGCCCGTTCGTGGAGGGATTACCCTTTCCACCATGACCGGTCACGTAGATGAGGAGTCGATCTCCCTTTTTCAATTCCTTGGAATATCGCTCGAGGGACTGAAAGATGGTGGGGCGATCGGCCGGACCTTTCACGTCGCCGATGTCGTGGCAACGGTAGCCGAGATTGATCCCTTTCGATTCACCAATGAGATCGGTCAACAGCTTGATCGATGGGGGGACTGAAGAGGATTGGTCGACACAAACATCCGGAACGGCATCGGGGCCGGATGCGAATAAGACCTCTGGATGAATGTCGGTTCGTCCGAGGTTTTGGAGGACCTGTCGCAGATAGACGACATTTCGTTCGATAGAGAGCTGACTCGAGGCCGGGGTAGGGCCGCCGCCAATCACCAGAACATGGTCACTCCCATTGGCGGCGGAAGTGACTGCTAGTATTCCTAGAAGAGCCGCATATCGTGTGGTGTGCAAGTCTTGTCTCCTGAACACGACCAACCAGTCTATGCTACCCGGAATTTGCGCGTCCCATCAAGAATCGTTGGTCGATTCGACGGAACATCCGCTCAGCGATCAATCATTCTCGGCAACAACCGCGCGGTCCCACCGGGATTCGATCTTTGGCGTGACATCACTTCCGCTTCTCTTCCAACTAATACGGAATTCCGGCCGATCACGGACGGGGTGTCCATCTTCCAAATGAGATGAATCTCGATTTCCGAGCAGCCCCCGAGCCCCTCGTGAAATTCCGTTCAAATTACCCAGTTAACCGCCAGAGTCCCCCTTGAGCTAATTGAGAAAGTTGCTTATGGGCCGGTCGGCGTTGGTCTGGGTCCATGGATGGGCAGCCCATTTCGGCACGGAGGCGAGAATGTCCGCCGGTTCAAAAGAAGAGCTTCAATCGTTGTATTTCGAGCTCGGGGATGCATTGGCTCAGAAGGGTCAGTTGGCCGATGCCGCCGATTCCTATGCTTTGGCCATGTATTACGCGAAGCGGGGTGGGAACAGTGCCCTGGCGGACCTTTGCCGAGAGCAAATCCTGATCTGCCACCCGAACCATGTCGTGATTCGCGAGAACAGTGCGCCCCTCTTTTACGCCCAGCTTCTCATGCGTTATCCCTCTGACGAATCCAAGGTCCAACTCGAGCGTATCAAACACGAATTAGCCTCGAAACCAGCCGCTCCGATGACGCCAGCCGAAACGCTGAGCATGATGGAGCCAATGAACCAAGCCTCCTCGATGGTGATGGCTGATTTTGAACCGGCACCCTCGCCCGTTGCCGCACCATCACCGCCGGCGAGCCCAATTTCACCGATCTCCGCCAGCTTGCCTCCGACAGGGATGGAAAGTCCAATGTCGAAGCCGACGACTTATCCGGGATCCTCCTCCGGCGTTGGGACACTCGACTACCCGACTCAGACATCAGGAATGGGACGGGGAGGGGACTTGGCATCGCTCTTTGGTCCCGCAACGAATACGCGGGCATGGAGTGAAAGCATTTCTCTTCCGCCGGCCGAGCCCGCGAGGGCATCCACCAAGCCGATGATGGGATCGGTCGGTCACTCGGGTTTTGAACAACATCATGCCTTTTCGACCGGTGGCATGGGCCCGGCCGCAATGGCGAGCCGAATCATGGATGACTTCGAGATGGCTCCCGCGTCGGGCCGAATTGAAGAAACACTCCCCATGCCTCGTCCGAATGGGTGGGGCTGGCTCGAACCATTAGCGGGTGCCGTTGCCTTGGCGGGAGCGGTCAGTGCCGGCTTTTTCGCGTACAAGCTTTGGCCGGAACTCAAGCGAATCGACACGCATCATCTTTCCGCTCGAGTTGATGAAAAGGTGCAAGAGGCGATCACTTGGTACAAGGCAAACTTTGTCGATAACGCAGGTGTCCCAGGCGGACTCGACGATGGAGAAGATGCTTCTGTCGAAATAGCCGTCACGCCTTCCGAGGTCGTCGCACCAGCTGTTCCTTTGATTCGAAAGGAAGCGGAATCGACCGCTCCCGTCGTGGCGATGGAACCTCCCGCCCCTCCGACCCTTCCGAAGGAGCGACCCACGGTCGAACTCGTCAATCAAAGTGACGCACCCCGCGCGTTACCTCCGATTCCGGCAGGGGCATCGTCGCTCCCCTCGGTCGATTCGTCGAGCGATTCAACCCCCTCTCGCGTGGCCCAACAAGATCTCCAGCTCCCTCCGCAATAGAATTGCGAGGGGGAATAGAGGAATCACCTCGCTCTCCAGATGTGCGGAAGTGGTTGATCGCCGCTCTCCGCATCAACGAAAGCTGACTTCTTGACGCCCGATCCGTGACGTTTCTCCTCATAATTCGGAGGTGATCGCCGTTCGGTGCGTCCTGAATTCATTGCGGCAACTCATGCGTAAAGAGCGGGGGCCAATGGCTAAGAAGAAAAAAGACGCCGACGAAGGACCTGCGAAGGAGAGGGTCGTTTGCCGCAATCGTCGGGCACGTCATCTCTTTGAAATCGTCGATTCGATCGAAGCCGGTATTGTCCTGACTGGAACAGAGGTGAAAAGCCTTCGAGGAGGAACCGCATCGCTCGAAGACGCGTTCGCGCGCATCGAAAACGGCGAGCTATGGGTGCACAAGCTCGAAATCCCCGAATACGCGATGGGGAATATCATGAATCACCCGGTGAAGCGTCCGAGAAAGCTTCTGCTTCATCGGCGAGAGATCGAGAAGTTCGCCCGCGGATCCGAACAGCGCGGCTTCACCCTTATCCCGCTGCAACTCTACTTCAAGAAGGGTCGCGCGAAGCTCGAGCTTGGACTGGCGAAAGGGAAGAAGACGCACGACAAACGCGAGTCGATCAAAACCAAAGATGCGAAGCGCGAGATTAGCCGTGTCATGAGCAATCGCCGCAAGGGGCGATTTTAATCGACCTCTCTCTTTCTCGATAACGGTTGCAGTCTAC
>JAIEPU010000149.1 GCA_019748235.1 bacterium | reverse complement strand
ACAGCTTTCTTCCACCTGTCGCGCGGGCCATGATCTCGGCCACTTTGTTGAGAAACTTCTGTGGATGGAAACGCTTGAAGTACCATCGAAAGCGGGCGGCTGACGGAAGTACGACGTACAGTCTTTTTTGCTTCATCGCATCAACGGCCGCATTCGCCACGTCTTCCGCGGTGAAGGGGGACTTGTCAAAAGCACGCTGAGCGAACTTAAGCGCCTGCGGATCGACGAACCGTGATTCCTTTAACAGGTTCGTCGGAAAGAACTCGGGACAGATCACCGTCACGCCGACGTTGTCCATTTTAAGTTCGCCGTACAGAGTTTCCGACATGCTGACAACGCCAGCCTTTGAGACGTTATAGGCCGCCATTCCCGGAGCAGAGGCGATACCCGCAAACGATGCGGTATTGATGATGTATGCTCCCTCCGGATTTTTCTTTAACCAATCAACGAATGTATGGCAGCCGTAGATCACGCTCCACAGGTTCACGTCGATCACCCATTTCCAGTCGGGTAATGAGAAGCTTCCGACCAGTCCCGCTCCAGCAACTCCCGCATTGTTGACCAGAAGATCAATTCGATCCCAACGAGCCTGGAGATGGCGAAGAGCCTCTTCCCATCCCTCGGGCTTGGTCACATCTAGATGAAGGGGGAATCCGCTACCTCCCGCTTTCTCGATGAGAGCCACGGATTCTGCGGCCGCGGCATCGTTCAAGTCAGCGACACAGATGTCCCAGCCGTCTCTCGCGAGCCGTAACGCCAGCGCTCTTCCCAAGCCGCTAGCCGCCCCGGTGATCAAAGCATGTTTGCGAGCACCCGCCATCAATGTTCCCCCCAAGTTTGATTTGAAGTGCCCATTGTATCCGGCAATGCTTCCAGAGCGACGAGATTGCCTCAACCGAGTTTCGTGAGTACGCTTTCGTAAACTGTCTCATCTGTCAGGCTGACATATTCACCAAGCGGAAACGGAGTTTTCGTGGCCTGGAAGCGTCGATTTGTCGAATGGAATCAGTCTGCGATCGCTCGCGCGGTGGACCTTCTGCTCGGGGATCGCCGGAGCACGAAAACGTGGGACCTCTCCGATTCGTTAGTGGTGCTTCCCTTTGAATCTGCGAGGCATTCCCTTTCCAACCGAATTCAGTCTGAAGCAACCCTTCAACAAACGGAATTAATTCCTCCTCGGATCGTGACGCTTTTGCAAGTTGAATCGCTATTCGTCGTTCCAGAGGTGAAGTTTGCATCTCCGGTTGAGTCGCGGCTTGCCTGGTACCAGGTTTTCCAATCAGCGGATCCGAGTCTCCTGCGGAAAATCATTCGCCGAATACCGGCGGCTGATGATTGGACGAACTGGAGCTCCCTCGCTTCCGAGGCATTCAAGCTGCGGCGTATCCTCGGCCATCAGCGGATGACGATCGAGAAAGCATTCAAGACCGATGCCGTTCAAAACTCATCGGAGAAAATCCGATGGGAGGGGCTCGCGGAACTGGAAGGAGAGTATCGCAGGCGATTGAATCAAAACGATCGCGTCGACCTTTTTGATCACTTGGAGGAAGTCTTATCCGATAACGCAACCGTAGAGGTGAACTATTCGCGGATACTTCTCGCGGCTATTCCATGTCTCTCTTCACTTCAGCATGCCCTTTTAATGAAGATGGCGGATCGATCATCCATACTGTCGATGGTGTTCGCATCAAAAGATCATGAAGAGGGTTTCGATCCGACGGGATGTTTGATTCCGAGCTATTGGCGAAATGTCGAAACTCGAATTCCGGACAAGCAGATCATCGTCACCGAGTCTCCCTCGGATGAGGTGAAAGTAGCACTCGTTGAACTTTCAAAGCGTTCGGAAGAACTCTTGCCACATGATGTGAGATTCGGTGTCGGTGATGAAAGTGTCCTTCCCCGGTTATTAAGACACGCGGCACGTGCCAATGTTCCAATCACATCCTCTCAAGATTGTTCGTGCGAACGTTGGCTTCCACTAGAGTTGCTCCGACAACTCACCCGTTACAGCCATGAGGAAAAGGCAGTCGATTTTGCATCACTCATTCGGCATCCCGATTTGCTCGATTGGTTGACGAAGGATCTTGAAACGCCTGGGAAAGCGGGGAGCGAATTCGTTCAGTACGTGGACAAATATCGTTCGACTCAACTGCCGCTCAAGCTGTCGCTTTCAAGATTAGACGCTGAGAAGCATCAGACTATTATCGTCCGGCTCAAGTCGCTCGTTGACGCCTTTCCTGTGACAAAACAACTCGTCAGCGATTGGATCGCTACTTTCGAATTCATCTTTGCGATTGTGTACCGTGCGGCGGAAGCATCATCGAGATCGAGCGATACCTCACATGCATTATCGGTGCTTTCAGAAACGTTTTCGGAGTTGAAGTCTTCCTCCAAAGACCTCTTCAACGAGTGCTCGGCAGAGGAAGGACTTTCGGTCGTCGAAGCATCACTTGATGAGAAACTAGATGGTGCGAGATCGAATCCAAATTCCACTCACGCGATGCCGTGGGATGAACTCTTCCTCGCCGATGCCAAACAATTCTTCGTCTTAGGAATGAATGAGGGGAAGCTTCCGACCCGACAAGAAACAAGCCTCTTTCTCTCGCCAGAGATTCGGCGGGGACTTGCGATTCCGGGCTTGGTGGAGGAAGGAGCAAAGCAACGTTACCTCCTTTGTTCGATCGTCCGTTCTCACCCGGAGGTAATGTTCATCGTGGGGAGACGATCGGCCGACGGCGACCCGTACCTGATACATCGACTGTTACTGGATGGTTCACCCCAGCAAAAGGCCGAGAGACTTCTCCGATACTTCCGAGATCCCTCTCCGAAGATTCAATGGAAAAGGACTCTCGCCAATCCGATTCGGATCGGCATCCCCGAGCCGGAAGATCATCCCACGATCGACGAATTGTCGGTGACTGCGTTTCGAGACTATCTTGCCTGTCCATACCGGTTCTATCTGCGTCATATCATGAAATTAGAACTTGTTGATGATGAACCGGCTGAGCTCGATCCGCTCTCATTCGGAAATTTGATTCACGACATCCTGAATGACTTTGGGAACAGCAAGGTTGCGACCTCGCACAGCAAAGATGAGATATTCGCCCATCTGGAAACACTGCTCGTGAACGCAACGAAGGTTCGCTTCAGCGACGCATTGCCCGCCGTGGCGGTGCAAATCGAGCAGATTCATGCAAGGCTTGAAGCTTACGCCTCGTGGCAAGCGAAGTGGGCCGCCCAGGGTTGGCGAATCAGAAATGTTGAGGTGACCACGAGACGGCGATCAGCGCATCTCGACGTTGACGGACAACCATTCTACCTCTCGGGTCGCATCGACAGAATTGACATCAACACACGCACCGGTCAGCTCGCCGTCATGGATTACAAGACAAGCGAGTCTGGTCAATCGCCAGACAAGATCCATCGGGGAAAGGAGGGTTGGACCGACTTGCAGCTTCCCCTCTATCGACACCTACTTCCGGCAATTCCGCAGATTCGCGACGACCTCAAACAATCCACGATCGTTTTGGCGTACATGGTCCTCCCCAAGGATATTGGCAAAGTTGATTTTTTGGAGGCAGATTGGACGACAGCGGATTTGAAGGATGCGGACGAGACCGCCATTCAAATCATTCGTGAAATTCGAAAGAAACAGTTCCTGCGATTATCGGCGGATGCGGCGTCCAAATTCCCGGAATTCGCGCGCATCTGTCAGGACGGGATGGTGACGCATGACTGAGCCACCACCCGAAGTTCGTCCAATCAATCAGCCGAAGCGTAATGTCGCCATCCGTGCATCAGCAGGGTCGGGGAAGACATTCGCGCTCACGAAGCGATATCTGGAACTGCTATTCCGAGGAGTGCCTCCCGATCGAATCCTAGCGACGACATTTACTCGTAAGGCGGCCGGTGAAATCTTAAGCCGGATCGTCGGCAGACTGGCGGAAAGTCTTCTCGACCCGACCGCGCGCGCTCAACTGCAAAAGGATCTTGGACTGGAATCGCTCGAACAATCAGAAGTAGAAAAGCAGTTTCTGCTGGTCGTCGATCGACTTTCGGGAGCAAAAATCGGCACGCTTGATCGTTTTTTCTCTGTCGCCGCCCGTCAGCTTTCACTTGAGCTCGGTTTGCCGGCCGGATGGAACGTTCTTGATACTTTAGAGAATGCGAGCCTCCGAAGTGAATCGGTCAGTGATCTGTTATCTGGGCATTCCGGAAAGGAACTCGCTCAACTCTGCCGCCTTCTTTCCAAGGGAGAGGTTCATCGACAGGTCTACCAGCAGGTGGATGAGCTCGTCACTGAACTGCACGAGGTGCATGGCGAAGCGTCACAAGATGCATGGGAGGCGCTACCGAGATCCGCCGAACTCTCGACTCCAGAACTCGAGTCGTACCTCGACACCATCGAACGATTTCCATTGAGTCAACCCCCGTCGCTCGCAAAGGTACGAGACAAGGACGTCGAAACCGCTCGTGAGGCGCGGTGGCTTGATTTTGTCTCGAAGGGGATCGGGCCTTCCGTGATTTCTGGAACATTGACCTATAACAGGAAACCTCTTCCTGATGGACTTGTACCGGCCTATGAAGCGGTCTGTCGGCATGCATCAGCGGTACTTCGGAATCGGCTCGTCGTGCAAAACAGCGCGACTTATCAACTCCTTGCCAAATTCGACACGCATTACCGCGACAAACAATTTCGTGCGGGGGGAATTCGCTTTTCTGATGTGACCGCATTCCTCGCCCGAGCCATCACTGAGGATGTATCGATCTGGCCGACAGGACCGACCGGCGTCGAACATTTGCTACTGGATGAATTTCAAGATACTTCAACTCTTCAGTGGCGCGTGATAGCTCCTCTTGCCCGCCATTGCGCAACCATTGAAAACGGTTCATTTTTTTGCGTGGGAGATCCGAAGCAGGCGATCTATCGATGGCGAGGGGGCGTTGCCGAGCTTTTCGACACTCTTTCCAATGATGTGGCGTCGCTTGAGTGGCACAACCTCATTGAGAGCTATCGCTCTTCTCCCGTCGTCATTGAATTTGTGAATCGTGTCTTCGAATCACTCTCCGACAACCCAGTCTTTGCGGGGGATGAAGTCCTCAGAGGAGTCGCCCGCAAATGGTTAGAGCGTTTTCAAACACACCGCTCAGCTCGTGCGGAAAAGCCGGGATACGTTCGCTTGCTTGTCGCTCCCGAGGAAACGGAGTCGGAGGAAGAATCGGATCTTCACTTTTCATTCGTCGCACATGAAATCGCAAATCTTCGCGATCAATCTCCCGGCGCTTCCATCGGCGTTCTGGTGCGCGAGAACCGAGCCGTTGCTCGGATGCTGGGAGAGCTCCGTGGCTTGGAATGGAAGCAAGTGAAGAGGGAGGGAATCCACTTTCAAGGCACCCGGCCGTTTCACTCTTACTTTCATTTCTCGATTGGCTTGATCATCCGGGAAGCTCTGCGTCCTTATTTCACGTTTCGCATTCGCCGTTAGGGTCTCGACTAGGACTTAGTTCGTCGACTTCCGATGAAGAACTCGCGAAAATCGCAGCCAAATGGCGACGGGACCTATTTGAACAAGGTTATGGAGAAACGATTCGCCGATTGGTGAATTTGCTCGAGCCTGGTCTGTCGGCAGCGGCACAAAACGGACTCGAGCAGCTCATCGAACAGGCCATCGAATATGAAGACGACGGATCGCTTCGTCCTTCCGCATTCGTTCGCCACGTCGAGATGACGAAAGTCGAAGATCCGTCCCGAAGCACAATCCGAGTGATGACTGTTCATCAATCGAAGGGATTGGAATTCGATATCGTCGTCCTGCCGGAATTGGACAAACCCCTTCGAGGGCAACCCCCTCGATTTGTAGTGGACCGAAAGGATCCAACGAGTCCCATCGACGCGATTTGCCGTTACACAAATCAAGAGGAGCAGCGTCTTTTGCCGGAGAAGTTCCGCAAGATCTTCGAAGGGCATAAGGAAGCAGACTACATCGAATCGCTTTGCATTCTTTATGTGGCGCTGACGCGGGCCATTCATTCATTACACATGATCATCGCTCCTGGTAAACCGAACGAGAAAAAGCTCCCGGCGACATTCTCGGGCGTCGTTCGCGGTGCGGTTTGTCCAAGTGGAATTGCGAGGGGAGAGACGACTCTTTTCGAACTTGGTGAGCCCGATTGGAGCAACAGATTGCCTCCACCGGATTCGCCGGCCGAGGAGTCCACGCTCACACTTTCCTCTATTCGTTGGAGGTCGGATCAATAACGAAAGAGAGGAAAGACTCGACCATGACGCGAGTCATTTTCACGTTTTGACGGCGAAGGGCAGATCCGATGGGTAAGGAATCGAAAATCATTGTGCTCACGGGATGCACGCGCGGGCTTGGAAAAGCACTTCTCGATCAATTCGCCGCACAGGGTCACACCGTCATCGGCTGCGGACGGTCACTAGACGGAATTCAACGGCTGCAATCCGAGTTTGGAAAGCCGCATAATTTCTCGGTCGTAGACGTTGCTGACGGAAAGTCCGTCGAATCATGGGCAAATCGTGTTCTTTCCGCGTTCGGGGCTCCGGACCTGTTGATCAATAATGCCGCTGTGATGAACGTTCCTCGTCCTCTCTGGCAAATCCCGACCGAGGAATTCGATCAACTCATCGACGTCAACATCAAGGGGACTTATCACACGATCCGCTCTTTCGTCCCTTCGATGGTCGCTCGAAAAAGTGGAGCCATTGTCAATTTCAGCTCCGGCTGGGGCCGAAGTGTCGATGCACAGGTCGCACCCTACTGCGCGACCAAATGGGGAATCGAGGGGCTGACGCTGGCGCTGGCCGAGGAGCTTCCGAGCGGCATGACGGCGGTCCCTTTGAATCCCGGCGTGATCGACACTGAAATGCTACGGAAGTGCTGGGGAGAGAATGCCGCCAGCGCTTATAAGCCCGACGCATGGGGAAAGGTCGCGGCGAAACTCATTCTCTCACTCGGCCCAGAACAGAATGGTGAGCAACTGGCCGTATCACTCTCTGGATCAAAGGAATAACACGTGGGTGATGTTTATCGAATCGCCGGCGCGCAAATCGATGTTAAGTTTGCCGACATCCCGCATAACCTGAAGCGTATCGAGGAAGTCGTTCGCGAGACGTCATCTCAGGGAGCCTGGTTGACTGTCTTTCCTGAGGCCGCGATTTCGGGATACTGCTTTGAAACATTAGAAGAAGCGCTTCCCCATTCGGAACCGATTCCCGGTCCCGCAACAAATCGACTGACCGAGATCTGCCGGTCGTATGACACTAGAGTCATCGCGGGAATGCTCGAGCGAGACGGTGATCGCATCTTCAATGCGGTCGTACTCGTGGGGCCGGATGGAGTCATCGGCAGTTATCGCAAGATTCACATGCCGTACTTAGGTGTTGATCAGTTCGCAACACCCGGTGACCGTCCGTTCCGGGTCTGGCAAGTCGGCCCGTTAAAGATTGGGATGCACATTTGTTATGACGGCTCATTCCCAGAGTCGGCTCGTGTGATGACACTCGACGGTGCGGATCTCATCGTGTTGCCAACGAATTGGCCTCCCAAATCGGAGTGCGCGTCGGAACATCTGGCGAATATTCGTGCACACGAAAACATCGTCTACTTCATGGCGGTCAATCGCGTCGGCGTCGAACGTGGATTTGCATTCATCGGCGGCAGCAAGATTGCCGACCCCTCTGGCGCCACGCTGGCCGAGGCGACTGGAACGGATGAAAAGATCTTTTACGCGGATATCGATCCGGAAATAGCAAGAAGAAAGCGCCTCGTACGAGTGCCGGGTAAACATGAGATCGACCGAATCAAGGACCGACGCCCGGAAATGTACGGAAGACTCGTCGAGCCCGTCGAAGGGGATAAGTAATTCCTCGAAATCATCGTTTCGTTCGAGGTTACGCGATCGCCCGATTGGGCGATCTCTTCGTGCCGTTTTCAATCGATAGAAGCGGCCTCATATATTCGATCATCGAACATTGTTTGAAGGATTGAAAGCCTTGCTTGGCTTTGAGGTAGCACTCTTTCGGTCGGCCGAGGTAGTCTTGCACCGTTTCCACCAGCCTCTCGTAAGGGGCTGAGACGATCGCGTCACCAAAAGGATTACTCGGCGAGTCCTCTGTAATGACGAATGCATGATTATTGAGAAGATAGGCGATTCGGCACTGCTCCATGATCTGAGCTTCGTAGTAGTGGATATTCAGAACGACCTTCGAACGCGCGATGTAAGCATCTCGTTCCGCGCCGTAGACTCCTACCAAACACTTCACATTGGCAAACGTGGCGATCTGGTCGAGAATCGCGCGTCGGCGTGGGTTCAAGCTGCCATAGAAGAGAACATCGATGTCCTGCGTCTTTCGGCCTATTCGCCGCAGGTTCTCATGAAAGCCGATTGGTAGTAACCGAAGGTGCGGCACACCGCGCCGCCGGAGGAAGTTGATATTCTCCTCGGAATAATCCCATACCTCATCCGCCTGGTTCAAGATTTCCAAAAGCTCGGGCCGGAACCATCCCTCTCGCTCGGACAATTGTTCGAGCTGATAGACGACATGACGGCATCCGAGGAGATCGCGCGGCTCAGGAAGTAATTGGTATCCGAGAACGATGTTGATGCCGTCCGGGTCGACGAAATTGCGCTGAAGCCGAGCGTCGCGCCCCAAAGATTTCAGCGACTCGACCATCAGCTCGCCGACTTCCAGAAATGCATTCGAATGCTCGTAGTCTGCCGGTTCGACGAGAAGGACGTTGTATCTCGATACGAGTTTTGAAACGGGACGGATATCAATGGATGAGGGAACTCGAGTGATAACAGGGCTGTCGACAGATGTAAGTGAAGGGGGGGTACAACGGATAGCGGAAAGGACGTCGCTGAACGATAATTGATCGGCAGCGGCGTAGCGATAAATGCCGTTACAATTCTTACGCTTGATCTCCCCATTCGCGGCCATGCTGAAGTCCGGATCGATCTTGCCGATCCATTTCTGATGCAATCGCTGCACGTTCTTTGTGACACAACGGAATCGCTCTGGTCCGCTCTGCGACTCAAAATGGAGAAGCACACTTTCCGGCTCATAGACACAAATCCAACCCTGCTCATGAAACTTGAAACAGAGATCAACGTCTTCGTAACCGTTCCAATACTCTTCATCGAGGCCCCCCACGGCATCGTATGCGGCTCGCTTGATCAGCATGCAGGCGCCGGTGATGGCGGGGTAGACTCGTCGGATCTGCGCATCAGGAAGATCGGACGGTTTGTGAAAGTAGATATGCTGAGGCAGAAGAGGGTCGGGTGGAAATTCCGACTCGATGATGAAGACCCCGGCATGTTGAATCTCCTCATTCGGAAAGAGAAGCTTCGATCCCACCGCCGCGACACGTGATTCACCGTAGAGTGTGCGAACCAGGGGCTCTAACCAGCCGGCGCGTGCTTCCGTGTCGTTGTTCAGAAGAAGAACTGCCGGCGCCTGGCTAGCGCGGACACCTTGATTACATGCACGGGAGAAACCAATATTCTCCTCATTGCGGATCACTCGGAGCCAGGAATATTGTTTCGTTGCTTCTTGAAGGTAGGCCGGCGTGCCGTCCTTCGAGGCATTGTCAACGATAACGACTTCCCACCGAAGCTCGCGCGTCGTATTGGCATCAAGACTCGCAAGGCAATTGCGCGTCAATTCTTCTTTGTTGAAGACCGGGATGACAATGGAGACATCCAGAGAATTATTGACGGATTCAGGAGCCTTGAGAGTCGAAGAGGTTACCACCTGAGGACGCGCTCCTGACAAATAACAGCTAACGGTTCACTGGCGAACCTTATCATTTTTGAAGATTCTGATGGGTGGATCACAGGGTGCCCGCGGGGACTTCCAAGCCGCGAATGTCGTTGGAGTCGTTAAGTCCGGACAGGAATGCATTTCCTAGAAAACGATCCCCGTTCAATCCGCAGCGGCTCGAACGATAGATTCCGCACAATCGCTAAATTCAGCGTTTGATAGAACGGGGCGCGCATCGTCGACTGAAATCGGCGAGTCAAGCTTGATCCAGGACTTGCAGCCTCGATGCTCAGGAAGGACTGCCACTTTCAGAGGTCGGCTCACCTCATGAACTCTAACGATCATGGCATGAACCACTTCCTTCTCCCATCGACGAAAGCGCTCGTCAATGATCTCGGGGGACCAGATGTGGAAAGGTTCAAGGCGAGCGAGGGATTCACGGGATTCGATTCTTAAACTTCGATGAACCTCCGCAACGTGACGGATGACGAATTCATCTTCGATGGGCTTGTTGTCATTTGCTCGGTTTAGATAGTCGAACTTCTCTGGTTTGATGCCACTCTCCAACTGATGCCAATACGTTGGGATTAACAGGAAACAAGAGTGGTCTGGATGAAACTCTCCGCGATCCTCGATGATTCCTCCCTTTCGAAGGATGAGAGACTGGCTTCCGTCGGCGAGTGCCTCACAGATCGCGGCCCATTCCTTGAATCCGACGTTAGTCTCTTTCATTGCCGTTCCCACTATCCTTGGCTGATTCAGATTGTCTATCATTCTTCCAACGTCGCCAGTATTTCCCGGCAGCCATTACTGTCTGAGCATAAATATCGACGGTGTCCTGAATATCTTTTCCGTATCCGCCCGCCATCGTCACCGCGACCGGAATTTGCCGACGATAGCACGCATCGAACACTATTTCATCTCGCCCGGAAAGTCCCTCTTTGGTGACATTCCATCGACTGAAGCGATCGCCGACGAACGGATCGGCCCCCGCCAAGAAGATCACCAATTGCGCACGTGAAAGGTCGAGTGATCGATCGACGCCTTGTTGTAGCGCGGAAAGATATCCGGAGTCATCGGTTTGGTCGGGAAGCGCGAAATCGAGATCGCTGGATGTTTTTTGGAATGGAAAGTTTCTCGATCCATGAATGGAGAAAGTAAAGATCGATGGATCACCCTCGGCCATTTTCGCGGTTCCATTGCCCTGATGAACATCAGTGTCGATCACCGCAACACGCAACAAAAGACCGTCGCGCTGTAATTGGCGAGCAGCGATGATGCTGTCGTTGAAGACGCAAAAACCTTCCGGCGCTTCTCTGAATGCATGATGCGTTCCACCCGCTAAGCAGACACTCACTCCGTCGATTATGGCCGATTGGCAGGCCGCGATCGTGCCTCCCGCCGAATGTCGACTTCGCACGAGCAACTCCTGCGACCAGGGAAGTCCCAGCCGTCGAACGTCGACGCGATCGAGCGTTCCTGACTTCAAGCGATTGAGATATTCGATCGAGTGGGCGGTCAGAATCTGTTCATCAGTGGCGGCGGGAGCCTCAAGGAGTTCAAAATCGGATTGCTTGAACGAGATGACACGCTCTCGCAAGAGGCGATATTTTTCCGCTGGAAACCGGTGCCCATCGGGCAAAGGGAGGGGATAACGATCCGTGCAATACAGCTTCACTTTGCTCGTCCCGCAGCACTTCCGACGGAATCGTCATCGGTCGGATGATGATTCGACTGTATTGTCGACAACGATGGCGCGCAGAGCGAACTCAGAATCATTTGTCACCATCGTGGTTGAAAGTGGGCTGGACTGTCGAATCGTCACTCGACCGATCATCATGATCGAACAGTCTCATGATCGTCCGAGCAGACACAAAAGCAGATCGACTCTTACCGGTTTTAGGCGAATCGTTCTCTGTTTTTTACACCTTCAAAGCCTGAATTGAGACGAATGAGAGATCGCAAAATGTACGCCTGTACTCTCTAAACGATAAGTCTTTTCAAATCCAATCCAATCATTGCAAGCAGCACAACTTGCGGTTATTTTCGGGCTTCGATTCTCCCCCCGCAGATTCTCGGTCCCCGCGCACTCCGGAGTCAGTAATGCCGCGACCTCGTCGCTCACTTTTTCACCCTAAGAGAAACCGAAGGCATCGGGAGACCAGCAAGTTCACACCCTGCTTCGAGCCGCTCGAAACACGTCTTGCGATGGCTTACGATGTCACGCTTGTCGGCTCGACGCTGAATATCGTCTCGGGTGTCGGCGAAACAAATCATCTCTCGATCAGTTTAAGTGGTGCTCAGTACAGGCTAAACGATACCGCGAACGCGTTTAACGTGATCGGTTCGATCGCCGGCGTTTCAGGCAATGGAACGAACACTCTTTCGATCAGTTCCAGTTTCTTCTCGACCAACAGCGTGAACATCTCGTTGGGGGATCAGAACGACACCATTCAAGATCTCATTGGGAGCAACACCTTTACTATTTCCGGCGCGGGAGAAGGTGTATTCCAGAACGGCAATGCCGCATTTCAGTTCTCTGGAACCGATCATTTGATTGGGATCGGCCTGGATACGGTAGTCGGTTCAGCGGGAGACGACGTCTTCTCGATCACCGGATTCGGATCGGGAACGGTCGATACATTTGGAGGATCATTCTCTCAGATCGCCATCCTCGAGGGGAAGGGAGGAGTAGATACTCTCCGCGGGAGTAGCAGTAACGAGACGTTCGTTCTGAACAGTAAATCTCTCGGCATTGTCAGTTCGTTCGGCGGCTTCTTTCTTGGTATGTCCATCCTTGATGGTGCGGGAGGAACAGATAGGCTTCAGACTGTTGCCGGTGACGAGGTCTATACGATCACTGGCGTCGGCTCCGGAATTCTCAGTTCATTTCCGATCGCCTTCCAGGGGATGGATATCCTCGACGGGTACGATGGCGTCGATACGATCCAGGGCACAACGGGGAATGACTTATTCACCATCACCGGTGTGGGAACCGGAACACTTAACACCTTCGGCGGGACCTTTAACAACTTTTTTGTCTTGGATGGCAACGGTGGAACGGACACCGTTCAAGGATCGAGCTCGAACGACATATTCGGCGTGACGGGAACGGGTGAAGGGACCATCAATACCCTTGGGGGCTCCTTCGTCGAAATGAGCGTTGTCGACGGAAACGGCGGTAACGACGAGGTTCTCGGGACAACGGGCAACGACTATTGGAATGTCACCGGGCTTGGCTCGGGGAGCGTGCTCGGCCTTTCGTTTCTAGGTATCTCATCAATCGATGGAAATGGTGGAATTGACACTCTCGAAGGAAGCACGGGAGACGATCTCTTCTCAATAACAGGCCTCGATTCAGTTACGGTTGACACCTTTGGCGGATCTTTCGTCGGCATATCGCTCCTCAATGGTGGACTGGGTAGCGATACTCTTCTGGGGACGTCCGCGAACGAAACGTTCACGATTTCCGGATTCGGTTCGGGAACCGTCACCTCTTTTGCGGGCAGCTTCGCTGGGATGGATGCCCTGAGTGGCAACGGAGGAAATGACACCCTTCAAGGTACCTCGGGGAACGACCTCTTCACGATTACGGGGATTGGCTCGGGAACGTCGAGTTCATTCGACGGATCGTTTAATGGATTCACTTCCATCAATGGTGCCGGGGGTAACGACACGCTCTCGGGCACGTCTGGAGATGATCTTTTTAGCATCACGGGCGTCCACGCCGGCTCGCTCGATACATTTGGTGGCGCATTCGCGAATATTAGCGTCGTCAACGGTGGACTTGGAATCGATACGTTGCGCGGACTTGGCGTTGATGAACTTTACCAGCTGAGCGGGACGGGTGCGGGTACGTTGAATTCGTTCGCTGGCGGATTCGAAGGGATGGACCTCCTCGACGGCAACGGAGGGCTCGATACCCTTCAAGGGACTACCGGAAATGATCAGTTCACAGTGACTGGTATTGCTCGCGGCTCCGTCAGCACGTTTGCCGGCTCGTTCCTCGGAATTGGAACTCTCGTCGGTGGGGGCGGAACTGATACTGTTCGAGGAACCACGGGGAATGACCTTTTCAGCATCACCGGTGTTCAACAGCTATCACTCAATTCATTTGGCGGCATCCTTAGCGGCATCAGCGTCATTGATGGAAACGGCGGCAACGATGTTCTTCGTGGTACGACGAGCGATGAACGTTACACGATTACGGGCACCGGATCCGGAACGGTTGATCCCGTCTCGCTCTCGTTCCTCAACATCGATTCGATCGATGGAAATGGAGGCAGCGACACTCTGAGAGGGACTGCAGGCGCCGATCTCTTTTCCATCTCGGGACCGAACGCGGGATCGTTGAATACATTTGGCGGATCGTTCGTCGGCATCACGGTGATCGATGGTGATCTCGGAACGGACACGCTTCAAGGAACGGCGGCCGCTGAGGTTTTCAACATCACGGGGAACGGGTCCGGCACGCTCAACTCATTCAATGGCAGCTTTCTTGGAATCGATGTTCTCAGCGGTAACGGCGGTAACGACTCAATCTCGGGTACCAATGGAAATGATCGTTTCACGATCTCGTCGGTCGGTTCGGGCTCCGCTAGTACGTTCGGTGGGTCATTCAATGGCATGAGTTTGATCGACGGACTTGCCGGGGACGATACGCTCGAAGGAACGAACGGAGCCGACCTCTTTACTATCTCCGGCCTAAATTCGGGAACTCTCGACACCTTCGGCGGTTAGTTCATCCATATCGACGTGCTCGATGGGACGCTCGGAACCGACACGCTTCGAGGAACCTCCAGCAACGATCTCTTCACCATCACCGGAACCGGTGCCGGCAGCCTGAATACATTCGGCGGTACTTTTGCCGGCATGGATCTCCTCGACGGCAACGGCGGGAGCGACTCGTTGCAGGGAAGTAGCGGCAACGATCTCTTCACGATCACCGGGAGTGGCGCAGGAACGCTTAGCACCTTCGGTGGTTCCTTTGTCGGCATCGTCCTTCTCAATGGGAACAGTGGCACCGATACTTTGCGAGGAACAGGGGGGAGTGATCTTTTCTCGATCACAGGCAATGGCGCCGGAGGCGTTGACACCTTCGGCGGAACATTCATCAACATGAGCGTGCTCGATGGGACGCTCGGAACCGACACGCTTCGAGGAACCTCCAGCAACGATCTCTTCACCATCACCGGAACCGGTGCCGGCAGCCTGAATACATTCGGCGGTACTTTTGCCGGCATGGATCTCCTCGACGGCAACGGCGGGAGCGACTCGTTGCAGGGAAGTAGCGGCAACGATCTCTTCACGATCACCGGGAGTGGCGCAGGAACGCTTAGCACCTTCGGTGGAAGTTTCACTCAAATCAATTCCATCGTCGGCAATGGTGGAGTGGATACGGTTCAAGGCACGACAGGAAACGACCTCTTCACAATCACTGGAACCGGTGCGGGGAGTATCGATACGTTTGCCGGAACGATTTCTGGCATCAACGTGCTTGATGGGAACGGTGGTACCGACACTCTTCGCGGGACGAGCGGGGATGATCATTTCGTTATTAGCGGCATCGGTCAGGGAACACTTGATCGCTTCGGTGGCTCGTTTCTCAACATTGGCATACTGGATGGAAACGGGGGAGATAACTCGCTCGAAGGAACGGCCGCCAACGATCTATTTAAGATCACGGGAACGCATGCGGGGAGCGTTGATTCATTCGGCGGAGCCTTCCTAAACGTCAACTCTCTCCTAGGAGGGTTAGGGACCGATACGCTCCAGGGAACCTCAGCCAATGAACTCACCGCTGTCACAGGCACTGGTGCCGGCAGCCTGAATACCTTCGGCGGCGCGTTCAGTGCGATGGAAGTTCTTGATGGGAATGGCGGCATCGATTCACTGCAAGGGACCACGAGTAGCGATCTTTTTGCTGTCTCATCTGTGGGAGCAGGATCGCTCGATACATTCGGCGGGAGTTTCGTTGGATTCAGTTTCCTCGACGGGAATGGGGGTACAGACACCCTGCGAGGAACGAATGCGAACGATTTATTTAACGTAACAGGACTCGGTGCCGGTTTGTTGAATTCGTTCGGAGGAACTTTTGCCAATTTCGAATTGCTTGATGGAAATAGCGGGACCGATACGCTTCAGGGAACTTCGGGGAACGAACTCTTTACGGTGACCGGGAGCGGCCAGGGAACTCTGGACAGCTTCGGCGGCGGATTCGCCAACATAGATCACCTCCAGGGTGGTGGCGGTGACGACACCCTCCGAGGCACGACGGCGAATGATTCGTTCTTCCTTAGCGGGCCTGGAAGTGGTTCGCTCGATACATTCGCGGGAACTTTTTCCGCCATCAATCATCTCGACGGCAACGGCGGCGTCGATTCACTTCAAGGAACAAATGGGAACGATCTATTCTCCATCACGGCGGTCGGCTCAGGATCGGTTAACACCTTTGGCGGATCGTTCCATCAATTCAGCAAACTGGACGGCGGAGGAGGCATCGACACTCTTCGAGGGACCGCTGGAAGTGATGTCTTCACTATTACGGGAGTTCGCTCAGGTTCTTTGAATACCTTCGGCGGTTCGTTCAGCAAGATTCAGGTGCTTGACGGAAATGGAGGGAGCGACACACTCGAGGGAACGTTAGGGAATGATCTTTACTCAATCAGCTCCGTCGGCGCGGGGACTCTCGATACCTTCTCAGGTTCTTTCGTCGCATTCGAGTCTTTGAATGGGCGCGACGGAAATGACACGCTTCTCGGCACCTCGGGGAGCGACCTCTTCACGATCTCCGGACCCGGTGCCGGTTCTCTCGACACTTTTGGCGGCTCGTTCGCTTCCATAGAGACGATTGATGGAAATACGGGAGTCAACACGCTCAAGGGAACGACAGTAAACGATCTCTTTACTACCACGGGATCGAACAAGGGATCATTGAACACGTTTGCAGGCAACTTCACGAGGATCAGCATTCTTGACGGCAATGGAGGTTTAGATTCCGTCCAAGGGACAACTGGTAATGACATCTTCACGACCACGGGCCTGGGTGCAGGTTCACTCAATACGTTTTCGGGCACATTTGTGAAGATGGCTCTTCTTGACGGGAATGGTGGAATAGACACTCTTCAAGGAACGACAGGGAATGATCTCTTCACGATCACCGGAACCGGCGCGGGGACGTTGAACCCATTCGGCGGTTCGTTCTCACGGTTCAGCGTTCTCGATGGAAACGGTGGCACCGACACGCTTCGGGGAACCGGCGCGGATGATAAGTTCACATTGGCTTTCGACGGAGTTGCAAACGGAGCCGGCAGCCTAGACACCTTTGGTGGCACCTTTCTGAAGATGCCAGTGCTCGATGGAGCAGGGGGATCGAACGTCACGCCTTCGGAAGCGACAAAGAACAGCTTGGCGGGAAACACGCTCGATGCGACGAATGTCGGTAGTTCTCTCCAGTTAATCTACTTGAACTCAAACACTTACACTTTGACCGACACGCTCAACTTTCAAATCACGGCAATTAACTTTCTTCAGACGAGCCTTCCCATCAATGGAACTCTCGACACGACGAAGTCTAGCGTCGGGCACTATTTCACGCTCGTGGGAGGGACACTGGTCACGGTGAATCCTGCCGTTACGAACGTAATTCGCTTCCAGGAGGGAATCACTCTTCTTCCAGGGGGAGCGGACTCTACGCAGATTCTCATCGGAAATGGGACGGTGGGAAAAGCTCCCAAGCAGCAAGCAGCCTCTGCAAAAGAGGGAGAGAACCTCTATTACTCACTCAATGTAAAGTTGCCGAAACCCGAAGTAGGAGCATTCTTTGACGGTGATATCGCGAAGCCTGATCTGACGCTGACGATTCAAGCGAACGTTCGTTTCCTGTTCCTCATTCTGGCGGGACGACTTCCAACGAATAATGAGTTGCAATTCTGGCTGAACTTCGTTTCCGTCGATCGTGCTCGAAGTTTCGAATTGGAACGTATTCTCCAACGAACGAACCTCTCGAGCGTCATTCCAGGACTCAATAACGACTTCTTCAACTATTTCTTCGGCGCGTCGCAAGCTAATCCTTTGAATGGGAGTGATCGCAAAGCGATAGAACTGTCGAAGCAGCTTGGAACTCTGTTTGCCCCCGCGGTCTTTGGTTCTGCACCACGAAACGCGGCGGCATTGGCGAACGCGGCACGAAACGCCATTGCACCCAGTCTCAAGATTGTTGCCAACAACGCGGGACTCTATCCTTCCAATCAATCACTCGCGGTTAATTGGGTCACGAACATTCTCAGTCGAATTCCATCCATCGTTCAAAGTGTATACGGCCAAAGCATCGTTCAAGAGTCTCCCGATCGACTGATCAATGTCGCCCTCTCCACATTAAATTCGAACGGAAATTGGGAGCTTGCGCTCGATCGCATCTTGAACAGTCCGGAAGTTCTTCGAACGGCGGCGCGAATCGCCATTGCTCAAGATCCACAACAATTCAGCTCGCTCAAGAAATATCTCGAGCCGTATGACATGCTCGGCACCAACCAAAACGGAGTCGTTACTTTTCCGGGAATGGCTCCGGTGGTGTTTACAACTTCATCCAACGAAGTGCCGGTGCTCGGCGATTGGAACGGAGCGGGAAAAGAATTACCCGGAGTCTTCAACACTGCCAACGGGACATGGAAACTCGACACGCGGGGAGTTTACGACGCATACGGGAATCCCGTTTATGATACTTGGCTTCAATTCGGCATCGCCGGAGACAAGCCCATCGTTGGTGATTGGAACGGCGATGGTCGGGATGATGTCGGCGTCTATCGTGACGGGGTTTGGTACCTAGACTCCAACGGCATTTTGGGTTGGCAGTCCAGTGACACGGTGGTGCGCTTCGGCATCGCAGGTGATACGCCCGTCGCTGGCGATTGGGAGGGGACGGGACGCGATCGAATCGGTGTCTTCCGGTCCAACGGTGTTTGGTACCTCGATTACGGCGCATTTGGTTGGCAGAACACAGATCCTCAACTTCAGTTCGGTATGAGCGGCGATCTTCCCGTGGTCGGTTCATGGAACGGTGATGGTAAAGATCACATCGGTGTGTATCGAAGTAACGGCAACTGGTATCTTGATTCCAACGGAGTGCTCGGTTGGCAAACAAGCGACACCATCTATGCGATGTCGATCGGCTCGGCTTTGCCAATCATCAATAACAGCGACGTATTCCACGCGCTCGTCCTCTCGACGGATAGCTTCAAAAGCGGAACAGCGGCATCTCAAACGTTGACGCAGTCGCAATTGAATTCAATGGTCGATCAGGCCATTGCGATTTGGTCACAGGCTGGGCTGAACACGGGCCAAATCAATCGACTTCGTCGCGCGGAATATCGCATCGGCGATTTATCAGGTGAACTGCTAGGAGCCGCATGGACCAATGGCGTAACGATTGACATCAACGGAGCAGGGCAGGGCTGGTTTATCGACCGCACTCCAGGGCGGAATGAGGAGTTCGACGTCTCCGCGGATGGTTCGATGACGGCTAAAACCCGCTCGGCGTCGGGCGTCGACGTGTTGACAGTGGTCTTACATGAGATGGGACATTTACTCGGTTTAGAGGATCAGGATGTCCAGCCGAGTGGAGTCATGTATGACAATTTAAAGGGAGGCGTTCGTCGGCTTCCAACCCGCCGCGAGGTGGACGAAGTCTTCGCGGGTGGCTGATTTTGATAACACGAAAGATGTGTCGGAATCCTCGTTTCGTCGGCCAACTTTTCCTTGTGAATAGGAGTTCGTAGAGGCAGTATTGAATTGGTTCCGACTCGTTGAAAAGCTCGCATGCTCGGAGGGGTTCATGACTTGGCGACTCGCTCGCGTCGTCTGCATGACTCTGCTGCTCTGCGCGCCTGCGGAGTCAAAACTTCGAGCGGATGAAGATAAGTTACAAACGGCGGCCCTCGGTCATTGGGCCTATCAACCAGTTAAGCGTCCCGAGATTCCGAACGTCGCTGATACGACCTGGGTCAGAAACCCTATCGACCGGTTCATTCTCGCGAAGTTGGAGTCACGCGGACTGAAACCCGCGCCGCCGGCTTCTCCTCATCAGATTCTCCGGCGAGTTCATTTAGGGATTACGGGACTTCCGCCGAACCTCGCGGCCCAAAAGGACTTTCTGGATCGCCCATCGGCGAAACTGCTTGATGTCGTCATCAATGACTTGTTGCGGAGCCCGGCCTATGGAGAGCGATGGGGACGTCATTGGCTAGATGTCGTTCGCTATGCGGACACCAATGGCTATGAGAGAGACTCGAACAAGCCGTATGCGTGGCGATATCGCGATTATGTCATTCGGGCGTTCAATCAAGACAAGCCGTTCGACCGCTTCATCATTGAGCAACTTGCCGGCGATCTTGTGGAAGACGCGACGGTTTCGTCCCTGATCGCGACCGGATACTATTTGCTCGGGGCATGGGATGATGCCCCATCGGACGCAAAAAAGGACCGTTATGATCAACTCGATGACTTCGTGAATACAACAGGACAGGCATTCCTTGGGATTTCACTGGGTTGTGCGCGCTGTCATGATCACAAGCTGGATGCGTTCACTCAGCAGGACTACTACGGATTAGCGGCAATATTCGCTCCACTGGAACGACCCGTCGTGAGAGGTCGAGAAATCGCGCTGCCGGCGATCCTTGCATCGGGTCAACGGGCTCCGCGAGAGGATGACGCGATCCCCGCCAACCTGGTTAATCGGACTGATGAAAAGCCAACACCGATCGAAATGGATTTAGCATCCAAGGAGATGCCGAGCGATATTGTGAAACAGTCGCGCACGAAAGAAGATTCTCTGGCGAATGAATCGATGCAGTTGGAGTTGGGTCATCCGGAGGGGGATCACGTTCCTCCGTGAAAGGATCCTGATTCCACGGAGCCGTTAGTATACATTCCGAAGCTCGCCAACACTGCTGAGTCTGTCTTCGTCCTTCGGCGTGGTGAAACGACTAACCCTGGAGATAAAGCAGTTCCGTCGGTACCCGCGATACTTCTACGTACGACGCAAACAAACATCAATTTCTCAGATGACCTAAAGCACGATCGGCTAACGATGGCAAAATGGATTGCCTCTGCGAGGAATCCGTTAACGGCTCGTGTCATCGTCAATCGCGTCTGGCAGTTTCACTTCGGCGTCGGATTGGTGAGAACACCTGATGATTTCGGTATGGCGGGGCAGCCTCCGACTCACGCAGAGTTACTCGACTGGTTGGCGGATTGGCTCGTCAATGATGCTGATTGGAGTTTAAAGGAACTTCACCGCCTCATTCTTTCAAGTAACACTTATCGAATGAGCCAGAAGAATGATCAAGTGCCGTCGGAATCAGATCCGGAAAACCTTTACCTTTCACGATTTCCTCGCCACCGTCTCGATGCCGAGGTTATTCACGATTGCATGCTCGCAACGAATAGACAACTGAATCGCCGAATGTTCGGTCCTCCGACGTACCCCTACATCGACATTCAAACCTTGATGTCTCATCGTTATGCCGCATCGGGCTGGGAGCGATTCGACGAACGCGAGGCTTCCAGGCGGGCCGTCTATGCATGTGCGAAACGCTCCCTTCCTGTTCCCTTCTTTGAAACGTTCGACGCGTGCCCGTCATCCCTGTCAATTCCAAAGCGCCAAGCCACGACTACTTCGTCCCAAGCACTGACTCTTTTGAATGGCGAGTTGTCCAACCGTCAAGCAAGGCACTTTGCTGATTACTTGCTCACTGAATGTAAAGACAACACGAACGAGTTGATCGATCTCTCATTCCAACTCGCGTTGTGCCGAAAACCGACAGCGGCAGAATTGGAGCGGCTGAGTCAGTTCTTGGATGTGGAAACCGCCGATCATTTGAAGCGGAGCAACAAAGAGAAATCGATGAGTCAGTCGGAAGCGCGCCGGGCGGCGGTGACACAGTTGTGTCGAGTGATCTACAATCTCGATGAATTCCTTTGCTCAGAGTAAGGAGACAAGTCTTTTGTCCCCCGGTGACGATACAGAATGTACCCGACGCCATCCGTCGCGCCGTGAATTCTTCGGCCAGTTCGGTTATGGATTGGGTAGCATTGCGTTGGCCGATCTGCTCAGTGGGGATCTCGGCCTCGCCACGTCCGTATCGGCAGAGGATTCTTCCCCACTGCCTGCTTGGCGGGTGCCGCAGAAGGCGACCCGAATCGTTTACTTCTTTATGTCCGGTGGACCAAGCCAACTCGACACCTTTGACCCCAAGCCGGAACTTTCGAAATTCGAAGGGAAAACTTATTCCGGCGACGTAAAGCAGATCGGCACGCTTGGGCGTCGCGTCGGTCGACTGACTCCTTCGCCGTTGAAGTTCGAAAAACGAGGAAAATCGGGCCTGGAAATCAGCGAGCTATTCCCCCAATTGGCCATTCACGCGGATGATCTTTGCGTCATACGCTCTATGTTCACCGATTCATCAGCCCATGGTTCAGCATGCCTCGAAATGAACACTGGGTCATCGCGAATCGGAAATCCATCGATCGGCTCATGGACGAATCTTGGCCTTGGAAGCTTAAACGAAAACCTTCCGCCGTTCGTCGTCATGCTGGATCCGCGTGGTGGACCCAGTAGTGGCGCATCGAATTGGGGCTCGGGATTTCTCTCCCCAGAGCATCAAGGGCTCATCTTTCGGGAGCAAATGCCGCCATTACGCGATCTCGCGAATCCACCTGGGGTGACGGATGAATCTCAGAAACGGGTGATTGATCTCATCAAAGATCTCAATCAAGAACATGGCGTCGCGGTGGGAGTAAACCACGAGATAGTGGCAAGGATCAAGTCGTATGAGCTCGCCTATCGGCTCCAGCATAGCGCCGTCGAATCCGTGGGGATTGATCAAGAACCGGAAGCGATCAAATCGCGGTACGGAATCGGAAAATCGCCCACTAATATCTTCGGACGACAATGCCTGCTCGCCCGCCGACTTCTTGAGCGGGGAGTGCGTTACATTCAGATATACTCTGGAGCCGCGGGACTAGAGGATAGCTGGGACGGACACACGGACTGCGCCGCGAATCATCGTGCGCGGGCCTCGGAAACCGATTTGCCGATCGCTGCTTTTCTCCAAGACTTGAAGGATCGTGGACTCTGGAAAGATACCGTTGTGGTTTGGGGAGGAGAGTTTGGTCGAACTCCCACTTTTGATCCCTTGGGCAAGGGGGGGCGCGATCACAACCGCCACGGATTTAGCGTTTGGCTTGCCGGTGGTTGCATCAAGGGTGGCCAAGCTATTGGAAAAACCGACGAGATTGGACTCGTCAGCGTCGAAGAGCGGCACCACGTGGGAGATCTGCACGCGACTTTATTAGATGCGATTGGCCTCGATGCGTATAAGCTTTTTCGACAAGACCCGAGGCGTCCTTCCCCCGGCTCAGAGCGTCGCTCCCAAATCATCAGCGGCGTCTTTAAAAGATGATTACTCCGTTTTGGCTTGTTCGTCGGGACGAAGCCAACCGAGCTTTCGTCGCGGTTCGGTCGAATATTTCCTCCTCGCTTCGTCGTATCCCTTTTCGGTGATGCCGATGCCGTACCATCCCTTGCTGGGAAGCTTGAGCTTTCGGAATCGTGTCTCGTCATTCAGTTTTAATGCGATTGCCTCACAGAGGAAGAAGGTCCAGCAATCCCCAAGTTCCGTCTCTGTCGCGAATTCTTTCGATCGTTCGTCGAAGAATTTCGTCGCCTCCGCTTTGGTCTCCTCGGACGGCTTTTCGTTTCCAATAAATGACACGGCATGTAGTAGAGCGATGTCCCGGTCACGACTTGCTTTCAATCGTCCGGCATCGGCTTTCTTGAGTGCGTCGCCCCGTTCTTTAACTTTTGGGTCGGTTTCGGAGGGACTGTAATAGACGAATTCTGATTGCGGACGTCCACCCCATAGATGGCATCGATCGGAGTTGAGATACTCTTCCAATTTTCCTAGTGATTCCTTGTCATCGATCATCTTCATCAGTGCGGCGATCAAATAGGCATCGATCGTTCTCGCCGCCAGTGCCGGTTTGATCGCCCGCGACTTGTCCGGGGGAATCGCCGCGAATACCTCGACGGCTTCCGCTTCACGGAAATAGCGGCAGAGATGAGCCACTTCCATCCATTGCTCTAACCCGTACTTCGTCTCCGCATCGGTCCAAAGGATGGTGTAGAGAACGGCTCCCTTACCTGGATCAATAGCGGGATCGAGTTGGTCGGGTAACTTCCTCGTCAGATGGAAGTCACCCTTGTTCGAGTCAGCATCGTATTCGCGTAAGGAATCGTAGATCTTTCCACACCATGCCGTTAATCGTTCGAGTTCTGCTTTGGAAAGATTACCAAGGAACTTGTCCTGACCGGCCGCTTCGCCTTTCGCCACATAATAGAGAAGCCTAGCCGTCAACGTGCGACACTGAGCCTTGAGCCCCCAACCAATCTTTCCACCCGGGCCTTCCTCGTAGATTTCAAAAGCGTCGAACCGATCCGCTTCTTTGACCGTCTCGTCGAGCTTTTCTTTAATGGCCTCCAGTTTCTTACCCACGATCTCTGGAACCTTGCCGCCTGCCGCTTTGCTCGAATCGACCGCCTGACGAATCTCAAATGCGATGTAGCCCTTCTTCTTCAATTCCTCATTCAAATGCTTGATGAGTTCACCGGAGTAATCCTTGTAACACTGGCGAGCCACTTGAATGATGTTTCCCTTCGCGGTCGCCGCGAGCGCCGGATCCCACTGGAAAATGGGAGATGCAAATGATTTCGCGGACTCCGAATAGAGTCGCGCGACTTCTTCATATTGCCGCATATCGCGAGCATCGTGGCGATAGACATCCAAATGCTTCAGGCTTGCCGATAAAAGCAAATCAAGTGGTTGCGACTTCAATGCGGAGGGTATCTCCGTCTTCTTTTCAAAAGCCGGTTGCTGCTCCGGGGGCTGACCCTTCATCAAGACAGGCAGAATGGCGAGATAGAAATACTTTTGCTCTTCACGAGTCGCGCCGAGATTTTCCTCTGCCGCTCCAAGCTTACCAACCTTGAATTGAGTCTCCCCCTCGAGGAATTGAATCCTAGATTTCAATTCACGCTGCGAGAAATGGATTTCGTCAGTATCGAAAATCAATCGGAATTGCTCTGATGAACCGAGCAATGCTTGCGCGGCATCGAGCGATTTCTCATTCTTCCCACTATCCGTTCCGCGCAGAAGAGTTGCCGCTCGATTCAGTACGTAACTGATCGTCTTATTCGTGCGCTGCTTGATCTCGAAATTCTGACCGATTCCCTCTGATTGTTTCGCTTTCAACAGGGATATCGCTTTTGCGAGCGAGTCAGATTCGCTTGTGGACAAGGGCTCGGCAGCCTCTGCAGCACCAAACAGGAGATCCAATCGTAGTCGAGGTTCATCGGCAGATCCCGCAGGCCTTTTCGCCAACAATTCGTCGCCGGCGGCGTAGAACAGCGCCGATTTTGTGGGATTCGCCGAAAGAATCTGGTCGCCTTCGTTTAGGAAAAGGGTCGCCAATACGAGGAGAAGTTGATTGTCGAGACTCTGAGCATTTCCCGAATTCTTCAGCAACTCTTCCGCGATCGCAGATCTTTTATCCGCCGTCTGCGAGTAGTAATCGCTCGCCTTGAGACACGTCTGATAGTGAATGTCAGAATCGACCGGGTCCGGGTCTGTATCGGCGACGCCGTTCAACATTTGCCGGGCGTTATCGTAGTCTTTTCGGAGGATGCTTTGTTCTGCCCGCGAGAGATACTCCTTCGCCGCCAGCTTGCGGATCTCCGGCGAGCAGTTCTTCGCCTTTAAATCGTTGACCCACTGAATTGATTCCGCGCGATCGGCCGATTGGCTTAATTCCTCTGCGCGAGATTTCGAAACCTGTTGAACGATCTTGCCAGGATACTGGTCTTCCGAAAGCGCTAACCGCTTCGCGACATCGTCGGCGTTCTCAATTGAATTGACGGCACCGAGGAATGCGACGACCTGTTGTAACGTCGAAGGGGGAGTTTTTAAGAAGTTCGCCACAGCGATCTCTTGCTCCACATTCGTCCGAATTGTGGGTGAAATCACGTCCTTGAACTGATCTACGGCAAGCTTAAGCTTCTCCACGGCCTCCGATGGATTGGTGCGGGCAAGTCCAGCCCCGATCTTGTGCAGTAACTCATACTGCTGAGCGCGAACTTTGGCGACAAGGCCAGACTTGTATCCTTGCTTCTCGGCACCGGCAGCGGCGACGCTCGCGATGTCGAGCCATTCCATTGCATCATCGTTGGAAGGGCGATTCTTCGAATCAAAGGCTGAACTCGTCAGCACCTCGATGATTCCGCCGCTGATCTTGCCGTAGGGTGCGAACATGGAGGCCAATGTGACAAGTTCATCGCGTTTGCGAGCTTTCATAAGGGTCTTGACGGGATTGCTGATATCGATCTCCGCCGGGGTCTTCGTCACTTCGCCGTAGTTCTTCAGAAACTGCGTGCTCTTATCGAGAAAGAACTTCGCGGACTGCTCTCCGGTCGGCTTGGTGGATTGCACGGCGAATTGATCGACGGCGCTTTCAACGCCCCGCAGATAGTCGCGAGGTAAAACGGCGTAGTGATTTTTCTTTCCATCATCGAGCAATGGGAAAAGCTGCTTCCAAGTCGTGGCCTGCTTAATTTTTTTCGACCATTCCGCCTGGGCGATTTCCGCCGCCGTTGCTGGCTGAACGGACTTCGAGAAAAACAACAGATAGGTGGGTGTCGCGAGAATGAGAACGGCCAGGCCGGTTCCCAGCAGAATTCGCTTCGTCCAGTTCACCGGCGGAGTGTCGATGACCCGAAGAACATCGCTCAAGTCATCGGCAAACTCAGCCATCGTCTGATGGCGATCCTTCGGATTGACCGCGAGGGCGCGTGTCAAAAGTGAATCGAGGCGCGCGGGGACATCGGGGCGATACTTGGAGACGTGCGGCCTCTCGGGCGAGAACGCCTTCTCCGCGATTTCCGCAAGCGTATTCCCCGTGAAGGGATATTCCTGCGTCAGAACGAAGAACATGGTGGCGGCAAGGCTGTAGACGTCTGTCGAGAAATCGACGCTATCAACATCGCCGGAATGTTGTTCCGGTGACATGAAAAGCGGCGCGCCAATCTTTTGTCCGGTCTCCGCGACCTCTCCGAGATTTCGGAATGTCTGATCATCCGAGCGATGCTTGACATGCTTGGCGATTCCAAAGTCGAGAATCTTCGGCACGTCCTCGTTCGTGATCATGATGTTCTTGGGGGAGAGGTCTCGATGAACGATGTTCGCGGCGTGCGCCTTGCCGATGGCGTTGGCAACCTCAATGAAGATCTTAAGGCAATAATTGAACGGAATCTGCCGCTCTTCTTTTTTGCATTCCTCGACGAGCTGAGCAAGATTTTTTCCCTGCACTAACTCCATCGCGTAATAGGGAAAGCCGCCCGCTTGGCCGATGTGGTAGACCGAGGGGAAGTAACGAGGCTCGAGCCGCGCGAGTGTCTTTGCTTCATTCTTAAATCGGACGAGGCTCGTCATCGCTGGTGTGGCGTTCGTTCCTTCATGAAAGAATTGAGTCCTGATGGTCTTGATCGCGACGATGTTATCGAGCCCGGTATTTCGGCCGACGTACACGACCCCCATTCCACCTTCGCCGAGTTCATGAAGAACAATGTAATGCTCATAGATAAGCTCGTCGGTCCGGCCTTCCCTAATCCGTTCGCACTGGAACTCAGTCAAAACCGGATACTTCACATCCCATTTGGACGGTGTCTGACGAAGGATGTCGAGAACTTCTTTGAGGCTTGCTGTCTCGCCGACTTTCTCCAACGCGGCGTACCACTCTTCTTCAGTGACGAGCTGCCATTCAACAAGTTGTCGACCGATGTCTCCCAAGTCGCCTGACAAATCGAGTCGCTGAACCTCAGATTCTCGGTTGCCACCCAAACCAGCACCGCGGGAGGCATTTCGTGAATCGATCGAGGTAAGTTTGGGACGTTCTGAAGTCGGAGCCGCCGTCTCATCCAGAAGTGGATTGGTCTGTGCCGAACGAGGATTGGCTGCGGTTTCTCGGTTGTCCGAAAAATCGGTGGTGATGTCGAATTGCTGTTTGGTGACATCGGCGGCACTTGGACGTGACTGCTTCTTCTTTGGATCGTCTGGCATGTAGTCAAATCTCGACGGTATCTAGGGACCGAGAATCGTTGCTTTGAAACTCGAAAACGCGGGCTGCGTTAAAACAGAACACAGGTGATCACGTGAGCACTACGAGAGTTGGGGATGGCTCACTCAATTCAGTTTTACATCAGATTAGGCGTCCTAGCCGCATCGTAAATTCTTCGTCTGCTGATGGTTGCCATTGTTCCCTTTGAGTGGGCGTCTTTCAATAGAAATGTTCCACTCGTACTGATACCGCCACCCTGGAACGAGCAGACGACCGTGCATTCTCCTTATCACCGCCAATCCGCCAAATCCCACGGATCCCCCTGATCCTCGTCACTCTCCTAAATCTTTTAATGCCTTCATCTCCAATTGACGAAAAGTAGGGCATAAACGGCGCGTCCCCGTGAAACGGGAGGATCGCGCATTGATGAATTCCTTCGCTGATCCGCACCGCTTTCAGACGGCGTACACAAATGCTTTGTCCAGACAGAACAGATATTCATCTGCGAGTCTAACGCAGAACCTCAAAAGAGAATGAAGCCTGCCTCTTTAAAGGGTGTCGGACATGCGGCGAGAGGGACGGAATCGGGGAGCGAGCTACTTTGTGCTCGCTTTGATTCTTCTCCCTGCGATGGGAATACCTCGCCTGGCCGGCGCGGATCTTCCGAGACTCCCTGAATGGAAACCGTCTCCGCAGCGATGGAAGTCTCCGGATGGTGATCGCAAACAAGGAGCCTCACTCAGAAGTGCGGACTCCGACGCCAGTGATCGTTCCGATCGTTCGGGTTCCATCGTTTCCGTCTCGAGCGCTCATGACGGACTGGCACCGGTCACTCATCAGGAACTGGTGAAGAGACCGTTACCTCAACTCATCAACGCGCCGCTTCTCCCCGAGTATCGTTCGAAAAATGTCCCGCAGGCTTCGCGACGAACTCGATCTCGGCGCGGCACCGTCGATCTTGGATACACGAGGATTGTCATGTACCAAGATCCCCAAGGGGAGGGGGCAGCGAATCCCCCACTCTTGCCGAACCCAGAACTACCCGACATGTTGCAGCCAAACCCAGAGCTGCCAGACTCTTTGCAACCGAACCCCGAGCTTCCCGATTCATCGAACTCACAAGAACCGATACGCGCCGTGACCGAGCGCACCGAGCTAGCGGGAGCATCGGGCGCCACCGGATTCAGCCCTTCCGCAGAGCCGACTCCTGCGCCGTCGCAAGAGATCAATACGCAGGTCATGGATATCAAGACTTTGCCAAACACGGTGGGTCAGCTTCTTGAGTCAGCTCCTTCCGTCAACACCCGGCGAACGTCACCTCTCACAATTGATACACGCATTCGCGGATTCACCACCCAGCAACTCGTCGGAACGGCGAGTGGCGTGAATCAATTGAAGACTCGCGTGGATATCGATTCACTCTTCAGCACGGTGGATCCTGGCCTCATTCAGAATGCCAAGGTTTATAACGGACCCTACACCTCTCTGTATGGTCCGGGACTCGGCTTCATCATCAGTGACATGCGAGAATCGCCCCGTTACGAAGATGGAACGAATGCTCACGTTTACAGCACGGTCGACTACGGCACGAACGGCGGAACGTTTTATAATCGCGATTCTTTGGAGGCAGGCGGCAAGAACTGGGGCGTCTTCTTCAGTTATGGCCTTCGCTTCGCGACCGATTTTAGGCCAGGTGGAGCGTCGGATTTCAACTCTATCCCCGGCGGCTACCAGAACTGGAATGGTTATTTGGCCACTGGGCTCGACATCGGCAACTACTCTCGAGTCGAATTCGATTTCCTTCGCAACGAGATCAACAACCTGCAACTCGCGGGTGTCATTTACGACATCAATAGCATGGTGACGAACCAGTACAATGTCCGGTACATCGTGCAAGAGGACCGAAGCGGCCCGCAGAAGTTCATGGTGCAGTATTGGAATTCACGGGACGACTACAATGGAAACTCCCTCCGTTACAATAAACATGTGACGTTCTACGATCAGTTCATCACGCAGAACTTTTCTGGCTTCGTCGTTCAGCCCCAATTCAATCTGACGAATACGTTTGTGTTCGGTAACCTGCAAAGCCAAGGCATTCGAAGCCTGATGACCCTGGGAGAAGAGGACTATATTCTTGCGACCTTCGGAGCAGACTTCCGTCGGTACAGCCAGTTTTATGTCGAGCAAAACGTGGACGGGACCGGCAAGTTCTTCACCGGACCATTCGGCCCCGCTCCGTCGGGAATTCCCTATTCGTCAATGAACGACTACGGCTTGTTCACCGATGTGGCGATTCCCGTGTCCGAAGATGTCAAAATCACCACAGGCGGCCGCTTTGACTTCACTCAGACATATGTCGACACGAACGATGCTGTGAGTGGGGGGGGGCCAAGTCCAGGCTTCTCGAATTCCGGCTACACCACTCCCAACCATTTCTTAGGGATGGCGTATATCGCGGCGGAAACACGCCTCACCGAGAAGTTCTATTTGGAAAATGGCATGGGTTTCGGCATGCGGAATCCGACGCTTTCGGAGCTCTACAGCAAGACGGTGTTCACTCCGCTGATTCGATCCGGCAACAGCATTGCCGTCGGTAACTCTGATCTGCGGCCTGAGCAGAACACTCAGTTCGACCTTGGACTGTCTCGACGGGGTGAAATCATCAACTCCAGCATTCGCGGTTACTATTCAAACGTGACGGACTTCATCCTCTACGATTTTCAAGGAGTCGCGGGGAATCCGATCAATCCCGATCCGAACAATCCGGTGACGTCAAAGGTCTATCAATACACGAACCTTGCAAGAGCCACGCTGTACGGGAGCGATGCATTCGTTGATGTGAAAATCTTCGACGGACTCGCAGCTTTTGGTACGGCCGCCTACGTTAGAGGTATCAACAATTCTCCCCAGATCGGCGGCGCCGACAACTTGCCTGGAATCTATCCCTTCAATGGGACCGTCGGGTTACGCTACTTCGACCAGAAAGAGGATCGCTGGGGTGTTACCGGCATCACCCGGATGGCGATGAGCCAGAACGTCGTTGCCAATACGCTCTTTGAGCTTCCCACGCCGGGATTCGTAACGTTCGACCTCTTGGGGTACTACCGGTTCACCGACAACATCAAGGCGACCAGCGCGATCATCAACGTCTTTGATCGTTCGTACACGCAACACGGCTCGCTGCTGTTGACCGATCGCCTTGCCCCCGCCAGTTCGAGCTTCACGAACTTCACCCCCAACCCTGGGATTACCGCTCGATTCGGGCTTGAAATGACCTTTTGATCGCTGAGTCCTTTGTGAGAACGCCTAGGTAGGTTGACTCATATTCCAGCAGTGATTGCTGGAATACCGGGCATTTCGATCCATATTGCATTCGCATCGCACGCGTCAAAAACCTCGGCACTGAATTGGTTTGTGTCTAAATACCTTCCGAAGCCGAATCCGGCATGACGCTTGCTGATTTGGGCTCGGGTGCCCATCCGCACATCAACATAAAGGCTCCTCCATGCCGACGGACGGCAAGTCGACGATTCTCACTCTGCACCTCGTGGACTCCGCGAAGGGTCACGTCGTTCAAACGTGGCGTTTCGAGGGATCCAGCCGCGTCGTGATTGGTCGATCGCCTGAATGTGACATTCGACTCACGGATAAGTCGGTTTCACGCATTCACGTCGAGCTTATTTGGGATGCTGAGAAAGGAGATTGGGTTCTCATCTCTCATGGCCGAAACGGAACCTTGATCGGCGGCGAAATGGTCACCGAGGCACGGCCGAAGGACCGAACCATCATTCAACTTGGTCCGAGCGGCCCTAAATTTCAGTTGTCTTATGTGCATGAAATGCTCGCTTTGGCGGCGACTGTGACGGGGGATACCGACACAGTTACGCTCGAATTCCTGACCATCGATCAAAAGCGAAAGAATGAGGAAGTATCGAGGATCGCGGAGGGAGACGCATTCCGCGCTCTTATCGAGCGAGCGAAGCAACTCAAGCGTGAGAGGAACGATGCGGCGCGCTGACACCATGCCCATCCCAAGGAACCTTACTGAGAACGCGTGACTTACAACGGGAGCGAGACGCCGACGTGTCCAAAACAATTTCGATTCATTCATTTCGTGGCGGGACAGGTAAGTCAAACACCACCGCCAATCTCTCGGTGATGCTCGCACGAAAGGGATTTCGAGTCGCCATCGTCGACACCGACATTCAATCGCCTGGAGTTCATGTTCTCTTCGGTTTTGATGAGGAGCAGATCACACACTCGCTCAACGACTACCTTTGGGGCAAATCTGAAATCGATAAAGCCGCCTATGACGTGACCGACCGAATACTTGGTGAAAACGCAGAAGGAACAGGTCGTCTTTTTCTCGTTCCGGCAAGCATCAAGTCCGGTGAGATTGGACGAGTCTTGAAGGATGGTTATGATGTCGGGCTCCTCAACGACGGCTTTCGAACGCTCATTCAAAAGCTCGATCTTGATTATCTCATGATCGATACACATCCGGGTGTGAACGAGGAGACGCTCCTCTCCATCATTATCTCAGACATGCTGATCCTTGTGCTCCGGCCCGATAGTCAAGATTTTCAAGGAACGTCAGTCACACTTGAGCTGGCGCGACGACTGGAAGTCGAAAAGATCGGGCTGATCGTCAATAAGATCCCTCCTGGGATGGATCGCGTGAGACTTAAGCAGAAGGTCGAGGCGAGCTACGATGCCAAGGTCGTCGCAATGCTCCCCTTGAACAACGAGATCGTTCATCTCGCCAGTTCCGCGATCTTTGTCGACCGCTTCCCTGAACATCCCTTTACGCAAGAACTCGAGTTCGCCCTTTTGGCCGTGATGGAGTAATCACTGATGTCTGATGAGTCGGGCCGATACCTCGACGCGTTCTTGTCTCGAATGAAGTCGGCTGCCTCTCCGCTGCGCGATACGCTGATGGAGTTGCTGGCGAAATACAAGGATGTGCATGACGGAAAGGTCGCCGACTATATACCAGAACTCGCCAAAGCGAATCCGGATTGGTTCGCGATCTCCATCGTTTCCATCAAAGGACAATCGATCGACGTCGGCGATCACAAGCAAGAGTTCACGATTCAATCCGTCTCTAAACCCTTCATGTTCGGAATCGGACTTGAGGAATTCGGCCGGGAACATGTCCTATCCAAAGTCGGCGTTCAACCAATCGGCGAAGCATTCAATTCGATCACACTCGATGAGGAATCGAATCGACCGTTCAACCCGATGATCAATGCGGGCGCCATTGCGGCCGCCGATCTGGTGGTTGGAAAGGATTTCCCGGATCGCGTGACGAGGATGCTTGACACATTCGGCCGATATTGCGGTCGCCAGGTCTATGTCAACAGTTCGGTCTACGCTTCGGAGCGTGCCACGGGACATCGAAATCGCGCGATGGCGCACTTGATGCTGAACTTCGGCATGGTCAGCCCCTCGATCGAGGAAACTCTCGATCTCTACTTTCAACAATGCAGCATCATGGTGACGTCACATGACCTCGCCGTCATCGGAGCGACCCTCGCAAACGGTGGGGTCAATCCAGTCACGGGCGTTCGGGCGATTGAATCACAGTACGTGAAAGATCTGCTCAGCGTCATGCATACCTGCGGAATGTACGACTATGCCGGCGAGTGGGCCTACCGGGTGGGCATCCCGGCAAAGAGCGGCGTCGGTGGAGGCATCGTCGCGGTGGTCCCAGGACAGGTCGGGATCGGAATTTTCTCCCCACGCCTCGATGCAAAAGGGAACAGTGTCCGAGGCGTGAAAGTATGCCAGGAGCTAGCCAATCGGTTTAATCTGCACGTATTCGAAACTGGCAGTGATCGGCAATCGATTCTTCAGCACCTTTCCCCTGTTAGTTCAGCTCAAAATGCTTAAACGCAGTCATCAAGTCGGTTAAGAGTTTTCGAATCGAACGTTTCCGAGGGATTCGCCTTTGGAGACTTTTCAGACGCCTAAAAATCGTTCTGGTTACCATCACATCAATCGGCGCCGATCCTCGCCAAGAACTTCCCATATAATGCATCTCGTCAGACAATGCCTTTCCTGTGAGAGTAAAGGTCACCGCTGACGAGTAGCATAATCAAGATCTCGCCTATTCCTGCTGGTGTTGAGGAAGCGAAATGTTTCAGTTGCGCATCGGAATCGTTATGCCGGTCTCAGTCCTCGTGGTAATCGCGATCGTTACTTCTCCGACGCAGGCTGAGCCCGCATCGACACCGGGGAAATTCACGATCAAGCGAGACATCGTGTATTCATCTCCTGACGGAAAAGACCTACTGCTCGATGCTTATGTTCCGAACGGCCTAGGACCTTTCCCCGCTGTACTGGTGGTGCATGGAGGCTCATGGAAATCAGGCAATAAGACGCAGCTCTCCGGCTACGCAATGAGGCTCGCCGCTCGAGGATTCGCCGCTTTCGCCATCAATTATCGACTGGCACCTGACTCCAAGCATCCGGCTCAGATCAACGATTGCCGAGCGGCCCTTCGATGGATTGAAGAACACGCGGACGAGTATCACGTCGATGCGGACCGTATCGGAGCGATCGGTTATTCGGCGGGCGCACATCTGGTCTTTCTCTTAGGGATGGCAGGCGATCAGAACAAGCCGGACGATGTAGTCCCCCCTTGGAAGCCGGGACAGAAGACTGGTCGCCGACTCAAAGCGGTGGTGGCCGGCGGGAGCCCGTGTGATTTCACCGTGCTTGAGGAAGATGACAAGGTACTGTCCCACTTCCTCGGTGGAACCAAAGGCGAGGTTCCTGAAGTGTATGTGACCGCATCTCCCGCGTTCTATCTCTCGGAAGACGATCCTCCGATTCTGTTCTTCCACGGAACCGCCGATGAACTCGTCACGATCCGTGGTCCTGAAATCATGATCGAACGACTTCAGAAAAAAGGAGTGGAGGCCTCGCTCTATAAGGTTCCAGGAGGCGATCACATCACCGCGGCGACGAATTTGCAAGCCGTCCAGACGTCGATTGAATTCCTCGAAAAACAACTTAAGCCGATGAAGAGTCCCGCGGCCACCCCATAAAGTACCGGTGCATTTCGATCGAATGATCGCGATTAATCATTCACGTTTTTAGAGAGAGGATCACGGGATGGGGAACGATTCCCTGGTATGCGGCGCTTTTATGTCTTTGACGAATGATACGACGCGTGCCGTGGAAGAAGCCTCCGAGCAGTGCTTGAACCAGATCGATCACGCTCCTGATCTGGTGTTCGTTTTCTTTACCATCAAGCATGACGCGGCCCAAATCCGTGACCAACTTCGTCATCGATTTCCAAACGCGATTATCCTCGGAAGTTGCGGCGAAACTATTGTCGGTGGAAGTAAAGAGATTGAAGGAGAGTATGCTTTATCGCTTTGGATGGCGCGACTTCCCGGCGTTACACTCAATCCTTTTCATCTCAGTTATGCCTCTGAGATCGATCAAGGCTCGTTTCTCGGTTGGACGGATGATTTACTCTCGCCTTGGCCAAAGGGTTCGATTCTCATTCTCTTCGGCGAGCCATTCACCTTTCCAGCCGATCGTTTAGCGGTCCTTCTCAACGAGGAACAGCCTGGAATACCGATCATCGGCGGAATGGCGAGTGGTGGAGATCGACCGAAGTCGCACCGATTGATTCTGAATGAGTCGCTTCACGACGAAGGGGCTGTCGGCGTAAGACTGCATGGCTCACTCGCAACTCGAATGATCCTTTCACAAGGTTGCCGTCCCATCGGACATCCTTACGTCATCACCAAAGCGGATCGCAATGTGATCTTTGAACTCGGAGGTAAAAAGGCCCTCGATCAATTACAAGGCTTATTCGAGGAACTCGGTCCGGAGGACAAGGAAAAGATTCAGCACGGCATTCACGTCGGACGGGTAATCAACGAATACAAGAGTCACTTTGACCGAGGCGATTTCCTCGTACGAAATGTCATTGGCGCGGATCAGAGCACAGGCGCGATTGCGATCGGTGATTTCGTTCGCCCTGGGCAGACGATTCAATTTCATCTTCGCGATGCCGAATCAGCGGATGAGGATCTTAAGCAGGCCTTTCACGACCTTGGGGATACGCCTCGGGGCGCTCTTCTATTCTCATGCAATGGACGAGGATCGCGACTGTTCGGTGAGCCGGATCACGATGCTCGGATCGTCAGCGAAGCCCTTCATCATGCGCCGTTGGCGGGATTCTTCGCTGCTGGTGAACTTGGTCCCGTCGGAGAGAAGAATTTCCTTCACGGTTTTACCGCGAGCGTTTTGATTTTTGAGTCGAATGAAAATGGAAGCTGATTTGAAGGTCGGATGGTGAGAATCTGAATCAACTATTTTTGGACAACTCGAATACTGCATCCCCATCGGAGCAAAACACCGCTCCTTACTTTTTGGCGGCGTCTTCCGGCGAAATGATTTCAATCTGACACTTTGAATTCACCTTTTTCGAGCTGGTGGGGTTCTTTTCATTCCCGGGATTGAGGTAGACCAGAAACGCATCCACTCGCACCTCGAGCTTACTACCCACCTTGAGTTCACCTAACCAATCAGCCGGAATCTTGTAGACGGGATTGAATGTCTTCGGAGGCTTGGCCCGATCTTCCTGAGTCCAGTTATCGTCTCCAATTCTGCCCGCATCGAGAGTTTCACCGTTGATCATGACTCGAAGATCGATGAAGCGATACCACCCGTCCGCAGCGGTAATCTCTGGAAAATGAAAAGGAAGGAACCCTCTGAAGTTCGAGGAAATTCTCGCTCGCTTCATGTTCCATTTGATCCCCGCGTCGTTGGAAAGTATCGGGGGTGGCGGCTCGGGCACTGCCGGCGCCACTGGCGTCGGTTTGGGGGTCACTGTCACTTCTGAAGGCTTCTCTGATCGCCCGATCTTCTTCACCGAGATAATGGCACCGATGATCACGACGAAGGCCAGAACGCAAGTGCCAATCAAGATCGACACGAATTTGACAGTGTCCGCCTTCTTCGGTGGAGGACGACGGCTGATTTTGGATCCACTTCGCGAGGAAATGCCCCGTTCACTGTTCGATTTTCGCTCGGTCGGCGTTCGCTGCGATTCCGTCTCGAGGGAAGGCTTTTCCTCAACCACTTCGACGACTTCGACACCGGCAGTCATCGCGCTATCTGGGTTTTGAATGTAATCCCGAAGCGCGGCGGCGAAATCCGACATGCTCTGGAATCGTTCAGAGGGATCCTTGGCCATCGCCTGAAGACAAATGGACTCGATGCCAGCATCAATGTCGCTTCGACTTGCCGAGGGTGGCTTGGGTTGGCCGCGCATGACCTGTACCAGGACCGCTTGCACGGTCCCCTTGTAGGGAGGCCTACCGGCGAGAAGTTCGTAGAGGATTGCTCCCAGACTGTAAATGTCGGTGATGGCGCCTGAAACACCGGCTCCTTTTTTCGCTACTTCGGGAGCCATGTAGATGGGAGTTCCGATCAAAAGTCCATCCTGCGTCAGTCGCGAGTCCTCTTGGGTATCTTCGCGACGCGCCAATCCGAAATCCATAATGACCGGCTCACGACGTGAGTCGATCATGATGTTGGCCGGTTTGAGATCTCGGTGGATGATTCCCTCGCGATGAGCCATTTCCATGGCGAGCGCGATTTTGCGCACAATGATGGCGATTCGCTTCAGCGGAACGGGGTGCTCTTCCGCAATCAGTTCGGTGAGGCTTTTTCCCTCGACGAGGGCCATCGTCATGTAAGGGGTGCCACCGATCTCACCAACTTCAAAGATCGTGCAGATATTAGGATGAGTCAGTGTTGCGGCGGAACGTGCTTCGCGCAAAAACCGCGCCATGTACTCGGGATCGGCTGCCACCGTCTTGTGCGGGACTTTTAGGGCAACTTTCCGTTCGAGGCGGGTGTCGGTGGCGAGGTAGACCGTAGCCATTCCGCCACGCCCCAACTCTTTGTGAATCTCATAGGGACCAAATCGCTTCGGATAACCGCTGTCGGCAGCACCAGACGAGCTGCCGCCATTCACAGTCGCGTTCTCCTCTGCCGATTTCGTCATCCGAGCCTTTGGCTCCGCTTCGGTGTCCGAACCTTGACGAGTCTCATCGGCCCCACGACCACTTCCCGAATTGGATTTCGCCTCCCTCGGCGAATCGTCACCAACTTGGATAGGTCGCGACATAGACATCAACCCAATAAAATCGATCCGCTACGGCTGGGGACGAAGCGGGGGTGGTGGCACGAGCCGCGCTGTCTCAAAGGTACTTTTCTTACGTCCAGGTTGCAACGAAGTTTCCTCGGACGGAGAAAAATGCGGATTCCGTCCGAGTCACCGTACATGCATCGTCGCGCTATTGGTAGTTTAACGGAAATTATCATCAAAGTCGGGCTGATTCTATTCCATCTCATCCTGGGCTCTGGCATAATCAGCACAATCAGTTCCAGTAGCACCGAAGTGACTGCCCTCGTCCGGGTCGGCACTCAAAACGAAGAGTGATTTCGAACTCTCGTAATGAGGGAATCCGACAAGGCAATAGCATCTCCTCTACGCGACGAGTGTTTTCATCAGTTGACCCGTTCGCTTCTGAGCGATACGTTTCGATCGTCAGTCATTAGAGCGTAACCGTCGTCGCGTGCAAGGCTTGTAGGAATTATTAACATCTCGAGATGGTTCTGGTTGCCCTAGAGGATACATTCGGGATTTTGCTGAATTGCCGGTGCTTTTGGTGTAGGATGGAGAGATCGGCAGAGGAGGGTCGACTATTCTTTTCGCGATCACGGTACTAGCGTTCGCGGTTGGACTTATCGTCGTGCCGATCGTGCGCCTAGGGGCGATCTCGGTCGGTCTGATCGACCGTCCGGATGCTCATCGGAAAATACATGGACGTGAAATAGCGGTAGGGGGTGGAGTAGGGGTTCTCTTCACCGTCATCCTGGTCCTATTCTGTTTCAATTTCCTCTCTAGCACGTGGTACGTTCATGCCGAGCGTCACACCACGGAATTCATTGGCTTTACCCTTGCGGCAGTTCTTTTGTGTGCCGTCGGACTTCTGGATGATTGGAAGGGACTTGGAGGAAAGAAGAAACTCCTCGGCCAAGCGGTATCGGCCACCATTGTGATTCTGACCGGGCCACCGATTCAAGATTTCAGTCTCTTTGGATTTCCACTTCACCTTGGGATTCTGATCTATCCCCTCGCCATTATTTGGATTCTTGGGGCAATCAATTCGGTCAACCTGATTGATGGGATGGATGGGCTCGCAAGTAGTGTCGGCGTGAGCATGATGGGTGCGGTCGCAATTATCGGCCTCTACTTCGGCCACTCCACACAAGGTGTGGTCGCCCTTGCCGCGGTCGGCGCGCTTCTCGCTTTTCTGGTTTACAATTTTTATCCCGCTTCGATCTTTCTTGGCGACACCGGAAGCATGCTCATCGGGCTCGGAGTAGGCTCGCTTTCACTCCGCGTCACCGCGAATGACGCGGGGATCATCCCGATTGCCATTCCGATCGCGGTCATGACGATTCCATTTTTCGATACGACGGTCGCGGTGATTCGCCGAAAATTCACCGGAAGAAGCATCTACACAACTGATCGCGGGCACATTCATCATTGTTTTCGCCGCAAGGGAATGAATGTTCGCTGGACGATGAGCTGCATCGCTTTGTTATCGGTGATCGCGGGTCTGGGAGCAATTGCCGCAGCGGTTTCACACCAGGATCTGTTCGCTATTCTAGGCTCGCTACTTGTCGTGCTGTTACTCGCGGGGACGAAGTCCTTCGGTCACAATGAACTTCAACTTTTATTTCAACGACTGAAAGCTTTCTTCGTCTCTTTTGTCACTCCCAGCGATGAGGCCGACCATGATCTACGTGTTCAGCTTCAGGGCGAAGGCAATTGGGAGGAACTTTGGGAAGAGCTTAAGGTGACCGCTCAGCGAATGGGACTTAGCCGTGTACGGCTCGACGTCAATTTGCCCGCGATGCATGAAGGATATTATGCGGAGTGGAAAAGCCGCGCTCGGCTAACCGAAGAGTCGGCATCATGGAACGCGGTCGTTCCACTAGTCGTCAATAGCCGATCGATTGGGCGCGTCGAACTATCCGGCGATCGAAGTCAAAATCCTTCCTTCCAGAACTGGCTCACGAGCGTTGGAGAATTGGTCGAGGAAGTGGAGCTTCGCGTCACGTATCTCGTCCAAAGCCATAACAAAGTGTCGGCCAAACCGGTCGTCGTCCACGTTTCAGATGGCCCCGCCAATCATGCTCCAAAGATGCCTGAAAAGCTGATTGAGAAAGAAGTCATTTCGTCCGCGAGCTAGAACAGACTTTGCTGATTACCGTCGTTCATGTAGGCGTGATCATTTCAAGTGACCATGTCAATTTCTGAGGGGCTTCGATGCTCCATGGTAGGGAGTTCCTCATACGCCGTTTGCGCCGCCACGCGGATATTATGATGGTGTGATCCACGGCGTAATGCGTCGAGCGCCTCCATTGCTCCTTGCGCTAATCGGCTTGTCCCCTCGATCGTCGAGGTCGCGAGGAATGGAACCAATCGATCGTTATCCACATGAAGTAAAGCGTCGATGGCAATCCGACGAATCACGTGATCAGCGTCAGTCAGTAGTTCGGCTATATCTTCCCAGAACTCATTTGTTCGATTGAGCGAGTGAATGATTCGAATTGCTCGGATGCGGTGATTGCGATGCTCCGCGTGCAAGTACTCACGTATCTTATCGTTGATCCGTTCGTCAACTCTAGCGATTACTGAACCAACAATCGTACGAGCTCGCTCATCCATCTGGTCAAATCCGCGCGAATACTTTTCGAAGGAGTATTCATCCGCCAATAGTACTCGAGCCGCTTGGCGAACGCGTTCGTCCGCGTGATCGAGCTTCCCGACGAGAATCGCAAGGGCATTAGGCAGATTCCGTAGTCTGATCTGTTTGATCGCGGCAAGTTGGACGAGCGGATCTTTATCGTTCATGCAAGCGAGGACGAGATTATTGGCGCCCGTACCCGTGAGGGGGAAAAGAGCTGCGGCCGCCGTTTGACGCGCCGCCGCCGACCCTTCGTGAAAGACAATCGCCAGAGTCGCGAGCTTCTGAGAGAGCGAGATGCCGCTGTTGACGGCGAAGATCACGACGGCGCACTGTTGCTCGGGCGTCAGCTTCGAAAGATTGAGAATCTCAGGATCCAGCCAAGCAATCTCACGGATCAGCCGAACGGAATGATTGATGGAAGGATCCGCCAGTAGTTCAATCTTGCCGAGCAACTGCTGTATGAACCATAAATCTCTTCGCTGCGCGATAATTTGCAGGATGGCCTGGGGAGGGTGCCGCCATTTGAGCGCTGCAAAAATCCAGCGAGTGTATCGTTCGTTTTGCTTGGTGTAAATCGCGTCGATGATCGGCCCGTGACATGAATGGTTCTGATCTTCGAGCACGTGGTTGATCAGTTCAGAACTTTCGTCCGCCAAGAGAAGGTATGCCTGAGGGACCGCTTCGAGCTTGTGATGTGGAAAACGTCTGAACGCCGTTTCGAGGGAACTTAGAAAATGACGTCGGACTGAATCCACGTCCGCAATCGTTCGCTGCTCTTTGGGTAGCTCTCGCTCGTGACACAATTCGACAGCGAGAAATTCAACCAACTCGCTCGCATCCTGCCGCCTTGAGGAATCCTTCTCGATCGACTGCAGGATGAGTGACACCATTTCATAGGCGGGAACGCGGCGAATGAGAGTGATGGCATTTCGATAAGTGGTCGGGTCGTTGTCGAGATAGGCCTGCCTGATCCCGTAAGAAAAAGCAGCTCCTGCCTCTGCGAGCCGGCCCTGTTTTTCGGGGGAAAGCAGATGATACCCGGCCACAAACTTCGCCATCGAATCCCGATGCCGCCGCTCGAGCAAATAATTGAACGCGTGATCGGCCACATCGGGAGGACCAATGAAGACCAGCTCGAGAATCAGCTCGAAAGCCGCTTGATTCTCCGATTGGAGGAGCAGGTCGAAGGTTCGGCGAATTCCAACGCTCAAACTCGATCCCCCCGTCGCAGGAGTTCCTATCAATACGAGACCCAAATGGACTTCCGTCGGCAGGCGGAAACGTGATTAAGACGGTGTCCTGAAAAGTCTAACTCGATTCCGCCACTTTGGACGAGCGAAGTGCTAGGTTTAATCGTTGTCCGATTCAGTCCATTCGCACTATCCTGTCTTCGCATCAAGGAAGCAGTGGACTTGACTCAATACGTTCTGAACAGATCCTGATTGCCGAGGAGCTTCCCTCCTGGCCGTCTTTTAGGAGTGTCAGTGATCAAAATGACAGCAGGATCTTCAACGATTGAATTCGATCAAGTCTCTTCGAAAGTCGATCTCCTCGTGAATAATGCCAAAACTCTTGTAGCGGTAGCGACTTACAACGAAAAGGAGAACATTGTTCGTCTTCTGGACGCGATTTTCGCCGCTGTCGCGGGGAAAGCGGAGATCGACATACTGGTCGTCGATGACAATTCCCCGGACGGAACAGGGGGGCTCGTCGATGAGTACGCGAGGAATGATGCTCGGGTAAGGGGGCTCCATCGGCCAGGGAAATTAGGGCTTGGGTCGGCTGTTCTCGATGCGTTGGAGTACGCCGCCCGGGAGCATTATGACTACATCATCTTTTTGGACGCCGATTTCAGCCATCCTCCTGAGAAAATCCCTGCTCTTTTGGCTGGAATGAACGATCACGACATCATGATCGGGAGCCGCTACATTCCCGGCGGCGGTATTGAGGGGTGGGACTGGAAGCGAAAGTTCATGAGCGCCGGGATCAATCTGTTCTCCCGCGTTGCCCTCGGAATTCACGCTCGGGATTGCAGCGGTAACTTTCGGTGTATCCGCGTCGAAAAAGTCTCGCAAATTCCGCGCGATTCGGTTCGATCGAAAGGATATTCCTTTCAGGAGGAGTTCCTCTTCCGCTGCCAGAGAATTGGCTGTCGAATCGGCGAAACCCCGATCACATTCGTGAATCGTAAACATGGTAAATCGAACCTTAACATCGCTGAGATCGTACGATCCCTATGGATGCTCCTTGTCGTGGCGGTACGGCGGGGTTAGTACCTTTCACCAGTCATCCAGGGGGATAATGGTTCGATGATCCTAGTTGGCACGACGGCATTCCTCGTGCCTCTAATCCTCTCATGGCTATTGTGCGCTCAGATGATTCACTGGGCACCTTCTCTGCGGCTTATCGATCAACCCACTGAAAGAAAAGCACACGGACGCATCGTTCCACTGGGTGGCGGTATCGCGATTTTTGGTGCCGTCTGCCTCACGTTTGTTCTTGTCATTGGGACGGCTTGGCTGCTCCTCCGTTTCCCTGCAATCCAATCTTGGGTACCGGAGATTCTCGCTCGTCATTCCCGTGGCGTCCTCTCAATGACTCCTCTGCTTGGGATTGTTCTCGGCGCTTCCGCGATTCAAATGCTCTTGGGATTGATGGATGATCTCTTTGGCTTGCCCTTTTGGGTTCGTTTAGTTGCCGAAATCCTCCTCGTCTTGCTCCTAACTTGTTTTGGAATTCGACTCGCGGTCCTTCCTGGATGGGAAGTCATCACGATTCCGCTCACGGTCCTGTGGATTGTGGGGCTCACCAATGCATTGAACTTTCTCGACAACATGGACGGTTTGTCGGGAGGGGTGGCGGCGCTGGCGTCTCTCTTTTTCGCGGCGACGTCACTACTGGTGGGGGACCTATTCGTCGCGGGGTGCTTTCTGTTACTCGCAGGCTCTTTGGTGGGTTTCCTGGTCCACAATTGGCCTCCGGCAAAGATCTTCATGGGGGACGCAGGGAGTAACTTCCTGGGGTTTTGGCTTGGTGTGTTAACCGTGATCAGCACATTCAAAACGGAGGAATACAGCTACGTGACATTGCTGGCACCTCTCTGCATTTTGGCTGTTCCCATCTATGACAGCAGCACCGTCATCCTCTTGCGACTCTCGCAAGGACGAAGTCCATTCCAAGCGGATCGGCAGCACTTCTCTCATCGGTTAGTCGAACTCGGCTTTCGCCCTCTCTGGGCCGTCCTTCTAATTTATCTACTGACGTTTGCCACGGGGCTGTCAGGACTCATTCTGTACTTTGTCGAACCCAAGGGTGCTGCAATCGTATTGCTGCAACTCGCTGCCACGCTCGGTGTACTTGCCATTTTGGAATTGGCGACGTGGCGTCGTCGTGATTCACTCGAACGGAATGATCATTAAACCGCAAGGAGTGCGGAGCTCTCTTTGATGAACTCAACGGCTACAAATCTGAATTCCACGAGTCCGACCGTATCGAACGGCGGAGCACTCGATCTTATCGCCACCATCGTCCATCGAATCGGTGCGGTCGCGATCGTAATGGCAATTGCCAGCCGTAACCTTTTCCCTGCTGAGAACATTAGTGACGGTTCAGGAATTTACTTTTTTCCGGCAGCACTCCTTTGTGGTTTCTGCCTGATCATCGAACGATTGGCGGGGATTCCGAGCCCCCCCCTTTGGAACTGGCTGATTGGCTGGCTGATGCTCGTCGCCGGCTGGATTCTGAGCGCGAGTGTGGCTGAGTACCGTTATCCCGCGGAGATTGCGGTTTGGGAATGGATCGGCGTTGGAATGGTTTGTTTGTATGCGGTCCATTGGGGCGCGCTACGTGGTCCCAAATATATCGCCATCCTCGTCGTTACACTCTGTTTGATGCAGTCCACGCTCGCGGGCTACGAAATCTTTGTGACCATTCCTCAATTGCGTGCCCTTTACGAGAAGGGAGATGAGTCCCTCACGAAAGCCATGCGTGAGATCGGTGTGGAGAAAGGAGGGCCGGCAGAGCAGGCATTCAAGAATCGCCTTTATTCAACCGAGCCATTGGGGACGACGGGCCACCCGAATTCCCTCGCCGGATTATTAGTTCTCGGCCTCCCCATCACGCTGTTGTTGGCCTGGAACAGTTTGATTCCGAAAGGCCCGCGCGTCGTCGGCATGATCCTCTCACTGGTCACGACGGCGGCCATCGTTGTAACGCTCCTTCTCACAAAGAGTCGTTCCGCATGGATAGCAGCAGTCGTTGCCGTCGGACTCTATCTCCTTATGTCCGGGGTGAGTTATGTCGTATGGCGGAAGTATCGAACGGTCGTCGGAGTGGTCATTGCGCTACTGATTCTGGCGGTCGTCGGCCTCGTGCTCGGCGGCATCTTGGATCCACAAGTCATCACACAGTCTTCGCAATCGATGCAATACCGATGGGAATGGTGGCAAGCGAGTATGCCCGTCATTCGTCACCATTGGTTACTTGGGGTGGGGTCGGGAAATTTCCGGGGACACTACCTGGCACACAAGCTTCCCTTTTCAAGTGAGGAGATTTCCGATCCGCATAACTTTCTCATCGAGTTATGGGCCACCGGCGGATTGTTGACTTTGATCGCTTATTTAGCTCTTCTTTTCATCGGCATAAGAGGGGCGACACGACCCAGCCATTCAACGGTTCCCTATCCGTCGAGAGGACTCGGAATTGATGGTTCCTGGCTCGTCGGCGTCGTCCTCGCTACCATCGTCGTCGCGGTGTTCGATATTGGACTCGTTCCACTGCTGGCGAGCTTCGATCAGTATCCTCAAGTGATCGCCTTCCCATTCGCGGCGATGCTGCTCGCGGTTATTCACGGGAGTGGCATCGAATGGAACGATTTATCTCTGCGTAAAGGAACTGTCGCCGGGGTTGTCGGTCTGCACGTTCATTGGTTGGCGGCGGGTGGAGTCGCTTTCCCCTCATTGATGATGGCGCTCTGGGGATTATTGGGAGCAGCCAGTCTCCCCTCGACTTCCAAAATGAGATTCTCTTTCTGGGGTCACACAGCCTTTGTGGTCGTTTTGGCGGGAATTACTCTCGGATACGCATTCACCTTGCTCGTACCTCGAATTGAACGCGATCTCGCGGCCGAGAAAGCTCGTAGTATTGAGGAAGACTTAAGTCGCTCGCAACCGAGGAATCCTTCGGCCGTGACTCCTCAAATTTGGACTCGGCTCGTACCACTCATGGAGCAGTGGGCGAATGCCTGTCGCGAGGCGGCGGAGAAGGTCCCCGGCGACCGACAGGGATGGGAACGGTTGGCAGCGGCGGAAATGTCACGAATGCGGCTAGCCGCACAGCTTCGATCGAAGAATGAAGCCAGGAGCTATCGAGCGGCGGTAAAGGCTTGGGAACAAGCCATCGCGTTGGATCCACGCCGATCAGAGACCCACCGTCAACTCGGCGCGCTGTACCATGAAGCAGCAGGATCAGGCTTGGATGCCGATGCGACTAAGCTTGCGGTAGAAGAGTATCGACGCGCCGTGCAGCTTTATCCTAATTCGGCTCTTCGCCGATGGGAGCTTGGAAATATTCTGTCAGAACAGAACGACAGGGCAGAGGCGTTGACTGAGTTCAAGCGGGCCCTTGAACTGGATAAGACGCCACATTTGGACAAGCGACTGACCGACATTCAGCGGAAGGTTGCGGAAAAATACATCGCCGGAAAACCGTAGTTGCGAAATCGACGTCAGCCTGGACCTAAAAGGAACTGAGAGCGGCATCATGAAGTTTTGGCTTACTGTCTGTTTCGGGATCATCGTGATCTCTGCCTTTTCGACCGCACTCGTCATTTGGAATCCCGATACGTTCAAAGGGGGAAACAAAGGTCCGACGGTCAAAAAGCCGATTCCGAGAAACCCCGACGAAAAGCCTCCCGAGATTCAAGTCGATCAAATCCTGATTGATCTTCCCGACGTGAAGCAGTTCACCTCAGGCGAAACACGTTTCCCTGTAAAGAATGTTGGTGAGGGAGAGCTCAATCTCCGACTTGGAAGTAAGAGTTGTACGTGCGCCGCCGTTCGGCTCGAAAAGGATGGAAAGGTACTGAGCCGATTCGCCAAGACGAAAGAAATGGAGGATCGTCAAAAGACTCTTCATCCGGAACAAGATCCGAAGAAGCGCGATCACATTAGCGAGGCGGTTGACGGGCAGGGAAATGTCAATCCCTCGGCGATCATTACGCTCAAAACCGGCGAGAGCGCCGACTATGTGATTGAGTGGGACACGAAAGATCAAGTCGGGATCAAACAGATCGGCGGAGACATCTTCACGAATGATCCAAATAAGAAGAACGTTTCGTTCGATGTACGCCTTCACGTGCAAGCATCGCTGATGATGAATCCAACGCATGTGAACTTTGGGCAACTGCGCGAGAATCAGCTCCGTGAGGAGACGTTGTCGATCTATTCTCCCACTAGAGAAGATCTTCAGGTTGAGTTCCTATCTTCGACGAACCCATCGATCTCCGCGACGCTTCGCCCCATGACGGACGAGGAAAAGGAGAGAAAGAAGGCAAAATCAGGCTTCGAAGTGACGGTGACCGCGAATGGAAAGCTCCCCTTTGGCGACTTGCAGCAGAAACTGCAATTCAAGACCAACATCGAGGGGCAAAAGGAGTTAGTTGTTCTGGTGACGGGGTTTGTGGATGGGCTGATCGAGGTTCACCCGGATAAAGCTCGCTTCGACCTCATTCGCGGACCGGGAAATCACTCGAAGAAACTCAGCATTTCGACGCGCGGATTGCCTCCAGAGGAAACACTTTCCGTCGACGAGAAGCGGATTCATTTTCTTGACGTTGACGGAAAGACGATTCAAGCCGACTTTATTGGGGCGACGATTCGTCGCCATGAGGATTCCAAACAACTATGGATCCTCGAAGTGTTTGTGAAGCCGGACCGCCCACAAGGTAAGTTCCAGGGATTCGTTCCCGTATTCGATTCGAAAGGTGAGATCCAACTCAATGTCGCGTTTGAGGGGACCGTCGCCGACAGCGAAGCGAAGTAAGGCGAAAGCCTTCAGGATCAATCGCATAGACAGGATGTTGATCGAATGAAACATGCCGCTTCCCGGCCCGGTCGTCTGATGACCTACGTCTTAGTCCCCATCGTCTTCGCCGGCATCGTCCTCGTGGCAGCGCTTGGTTTAGGAAGCGGCTACATCAGCGCCATTGGCGTTGCCAAGTTGGGCAGCGCGGTGGAAAAGGCCACGTCACGACCCGAGGCGAAAGATCCTGCCCACGGAGATAGCTCGGCCAAGGAGGGAAAGGGAGAAAGCTTTCCCGTCGCCCAGGAAGTCCCTTTATTCGACGACTGGCCGAAAGAGAATCCGGCTTTCGTTTTGCTCCTGTCCGGCGAAATGTTCGGCTACATGCGTCCATGCGGTTGCAGCGAAGGCCAGAGCGGCGGGTTATCTCGTCGAGCGGGACTGATCGAGTATCTGAAAAATGAAAAGAAGTGGGAAACGCTACCCGTTGACTTCGGCGACCTGATCAAGGCGGAAGTTCCGTGGGATGAAGCTCGCTATCGCTATGTGCTCGAGTCGCTGAAGACCATGGGATACAAAGTGGTCGGAGTAGGCACGAAGGATCTTTCCATCAAAGCCATGACGGTCGCGGGAGAAGCGCTCAATGCGGATCCGCTGACATTGCTTGCGGGCAACATCAAATCTGACCAGGACGACTTCAATGTGGTCGTCGGTGAATTCATCCTTCCTTCGAAGACGATTGAAATTGCTGGCAAAAAAGTAGCGATCGGTTCGGTGATCGGCGATGCCGAGCAAAAGGACATTCGGGATCAATCCATCAAGGTCCAGCCTGTCGCTGAAGCCACGACAAAAATCTTGGAAAAGATGAAGGAAGACGGCGCTGATTTGAAAGTGTTGCTCGCGCACATGACGAAAGAGGAAGCGGTCGAGCTAGCCAAGTCACACCCTGGTTTCGATCTCATCGTCACTCAAAGTTTGTTGGAACATCCGACGAAAGAGGACTCCACCCAAGTCGGTGACACCCTGGTGACGTGGATCGGTCAGAAGGGAATGGAGGTCGGTGTCCTTGGATTCTGGCCCGAGGGCACTCCGAAAATCCGTTACGAAATCGTTCCGATCGATCCAAGGTTCAAAGAGAATGAGCCGATCAAGGATATCTACGGCCGGTTCGTGAAGTATCTGGGAGACGAGGAATACTTGGCAAAGATGCCGCAATTGCCGCCGGCCAATGACGCGACATACATCGGCTCAGGTCGATGCGCCTCGTGCCATCCGCGAGCATTCGACATCTGGAAACAATCGAAGCATAGTCATGCTCTCGTCACGCTGCAGGATGCAAAACCCGAGGGACAAGACTACAACCCCGAATGTGTGAAATGTCACGTCGTGGGGCAGGGCTTTACAAGCGGATTCATCACGCCGGATAAAACTCCTGATCTGGGAGGCGTGGGGTGTGAGAACTGTCACGGTCCCGGTAGTCGACATGCGGGTAATCCTGCGGATGAAGCGGGACGCGCATTGATGCGAGTTTCAAAGAACGCCAACGATTGCCAGAAGTGTCACGACGCGGAGAACAGTGTTCACTTCAACTTCGAAACCTATTGGCCTAAAGTAGCTCATCCTGGAAAGCCATGATGTCTGACGGCGAACGGCTGAGCGCATTCGAAGTAATTCAAAAGCTCGCCCTCGTTCCTCTTCCGGGTGAAGGGGGATTTTTTCGCGAGACGCATCGAAGTCTCCTTTCAATTCCGGGTGAGGCTTTACCATCAAGATACCAAGGATCGTCTCGACAGAGTTCGACGGCCATCTACTACCTTCTCACCGATGAAACCTTTTCCGCGCTGCATCGGTTGAAGTCGGACGAGGTTTACTTCTTTCATGCGGGCGATCCCATTCTTCTTTCGCTTGTCGATGATTCTGGGGCACTTTCGCAAGTCACTCTTTCCAATCGCTTGATTAATGATGAGCAGTGCCAGGGGGTCGTACCCTCTGGAGTATGGCAAGGCTCCCGGCTTATCGATGGAGGAAAGTGGGCTCTCCTGGGAACAACCGTCGCCCCCGGCTTTGAGTTCTCCGATTGGGAACTTGCGTCGCCGACAACCATTGCAAACTGGCCTGTCGAAACACGGCAATCCGTTGAATCACTTCTGGCTCCGGCCGAGTAATCTCTGAGATAAGTCATGGCCACCTTCTCATGGCGAACATGCGCGCTAACCGCTACCATCGGTGGGGACCATCCGTTCGTGCCATTGAGATGAAGGTCTCTGCGGCCGCTCAATGTGACTGGCCTGCGAGGTATGGTGATTGCCGAATCATCATGTTGCCAGTTCCAATGACGATGACCGATTTCGTTAAGGGCTTCGTATGCGACTTTGCTTAATCATCGTACTCTCCGCATCGTTTTTGCTTTTCGTCGAAGCGTCGTCTGTTCAAGCTGAATTCGAGGTAGGGCTTGCGAAGTCCGATATCACTCCGAGCCGACCACTTCGTCTTTCCGGCTATGGCAATCGAGATCGTCCCTATGAGGGAATCGATGCGCCGATTTTCGCGCGGACATTAGCCGTCAGGGACAGCAAAGGGGAACTCACCGTCTGGACGGCGGTCGAACTTCTCGGCGTCACCTCTGCCATGCGCCAGGAGGTGCTCGATATTGTTGGTGAATCTTCGCTCTCTCCTGAGCGATTCATTCTCTGTGCGACTCATACGCACACCGCGCCTCATGTGAAGGGGGTGGCGAGCAATCTCTTCGGTCCGAAAATGAACGCGGCCGAGATCGACGCCATGAACGAATACACCGCATTCGCGGTTAAACAAATTGCTCAATCCATCGTTGACGCATTGAAGGACTTGAAACCGGGAAAGCTCGAAATTGGATGGGGCAAGGGAAGCTTCGCCGCCAATCGTCGAGTCTTGAACAACGGAAAGTGGAAAGGTTTCGGCGTGCAAAAGGATGGGCCGGTCGACCATCGTCTTCCTGTCATTCGAATCACGAACGCCGAGGGACAACTTCGGGGAATCGTCTCCAACTATGCGTGTCACGCGACGACCATCCCCGGCGAATATAATCGGCTGAGCGGCGATTGGCCCGGTTTCGCCTCTTCAGGACTCGAATCGACTTTTCCCGGTGTCATCGCACTGACACTCATTGGATGCGGCGCGGATGCCAATCCCGAACCGCGTGGCACTCTGGACCTCGCCAAACAGCACGGCAAAGAGGCTCACGATGCTGTCGTGGACGTTCTGAAGAAACCGATGCGATCGATCGATGCGCCCACGAGCGCGATCCTGGGATTTGCCGGCCTGCCCTCGGATCGGCCCAATCGAGTGGAACTCACCACCAGACTTGCCTCTAAAGATCCCGTCATTCAGCAACATGCGAAAAACATGCTCGCCATCCTTGAGCGCAAGGATCGTTTACCAGAAACGTATCCGGCGCCGATTCAGGTCATTCGTTTTGGCGATGCGCTCACCATGATTTTTCTCGGTGGCGAAGTCGTGGTCGATTACACGCTCAGGCTGGACAAAGAATTGGCCGCGATTGCCCCTGTCGAAAAGCTTTGGATCACCGCTTATGCAAATGACGTTTACGGGTACCTGGCGTCGGAACGAATGCGAAAGGAGGGGGGCTACGAGTACGACTACTCGATGTACTTCTACAATCAGCCCGGTCCATGGTCGACGGGGACGGAAGAGGTCGTCATCCGGCGCGTGCATGATTTGATCGAGCATCCGGAAGGAGAAGGGAATCTTTCTCCGGAAGAGTCTCTCAAGCATATTCACGTGGCTGATGGACTCGAGGTAGAGCTCGTCGCCGCGGAACCGCTCGTCAAGGATCCGGTGAACGTCGCCTTTGGACCTGATGGAAAACTTTGGGTCGCGGAAATGGGCGATTACCCGCTCGGCGAGGACAATCACGGTTCGCCGGGGGGGCGGATTCGCTACTTGGAAGACACTGACCGGGATGGCCGATTCGACAAAAGCACCCTCTTTCTGGAAGGACTTCATTTCGCGACCGGCGTCTTCCCCTGGAAGGAGGGCGTCCTCGTCAGCGCGCCACCGGCAATTATCTATGCTGAGATCGACCCCGCTACCGGGAAGGCAAGCAAGCAGCAAGTCATCCTTGATGGATTCGAAGTCGGCAATCCGCAGCATGTGGTGAACGGCTTTTGCGTTGGGATAGACAACTGGATTTACATCAACGGCGACGATACGGGAGTGATCCGCTCTCCGGTCACCAATCAAAAAGTCAACATGCAAGGTCGCGACGGACGATTCAAACCATTCACGGGCGAACTCGAAACGGAGTGCGGGATGACGCAGCACCTTCGCTCCCGCGACGATTTCGGTCACTGGTTCGGCGGCGCGAATTATTGCCCTTATTGGCACTATGTGCTCGAGGAGAAATACATTCGCCGAAATCCCTACGTCGCCTCGCCACGACCCTGGAAAGACTTGTATGGCGGATTTTATCCGCAGGTGTTTCCTTCCAGCCGAATCGTTGATCGATTCAATGATCTCTTCACCGCGGGCCGATTCACGTCGGCATGCAGCCCGAATCCGTATCGGGACTCGCTTTTAGGCGACCAATCTAGCGAAACGATCTTCGCCTGCGAGCCGGTCCATAACCTCGTTCATCGTTCTCGGTACGTGAAAGACGGCCTTGAGTTCCGGGCGGAGCGATTCCCTGTTGATGCGCAGTCAGAGTTTTTTTCATCGGCCGACCCCTGGTCACGGCCTGTTCGCGCGGTCACCGGCCCAGACGGCGCGGTTTGGATCGCGGACATGTATCGTCAAGTGATCGAGCACCCTAACTGGATCCCTGAGGCATGGCTCGCTCGACTTGATGTCCGGTCTGGCAGCGACAAGGGACGAATCTATCGCGTCTATCCGAAAGGAAAGCGACCTGGCGCGCTACCCAATCTCCGGCAAGATAACCCTTCAGATCTCGTGCAGAGATTAGAAAGTTCGAACGGTTGGGAGCGTGACACGGCCCAGCATCTCTTGATCATGGAAAAAGAGACGGGCGTGGCGGGAGAAATCGAAGCGATCATCAAGCTCCCCTCAAATCCGAAAGCAAAGCTCTCGGCACTAGGGACTCTCGAAGGCCTCAATGCCTTACGTCCCGAGATTCTAAAGGAAGCGCTTCGTGACGCTCAGCCGGACGTCAGGCGCTGGGCGATCCGTTTCTCGGAACCCTTTTTGAACAAAGACGAATCTCTTGCCAATGAAGTAGCCAAGCTCGCCTCTGATGAGGAGATCCGTGTGCGGTTTCAGGTTGCCTGTTCTTTGGGGGAACAGATGGACGCTCGCAGCGCGGATGCTCTCGGGATCATGGCCGCCCGTGATGCGGATAATGAATGGATGCGCGCTGCGATCCTCAGTTCCTCGATTCATCACCCGGAAGTCGTACTTCGAAAGGTGCTCGCGGCCCCGGGGGATTCGAAGGGGAAGGGGAGTCTCGTTGATGGACTGTTAGCGACGGCGATCGGAGTGTTCGGCGAAGCAGGGGTTGAGAGAGTCTTGGCCCAGGTATTGCCTCCGACGGGGGAGCGACCGGCCGCCTGGCAGTATCAATCAGTCGCCACGCTAATGGATGCATTGGATCGGCGAGCAACGTCGTTGCAAAGATGGTCCGAGCAGACGGGAAAGAAGAATAACGAACTCGTCTCCTCTGTCCAAGCTTTGATGAATTCGGCGCGAGCAGAGGCGATCGAGACAGAAAATTCGAATCGAGTGGCAGCGATCAGCGTTCTGGGGCGTGGAATCGACGGCACGACCGAAGACCGAGCGCTGCTCGCGAATTGTCTTCCTTCCACCGCTCCCATTGAGGTCCAACTCGCAGCGATTCAAACACTGGGGAAGTTGAGAACCGACGACGTTCCGCGAATCCTTCTCTCTGATTGGCGATCGCGAAGCCCTTCCGCGAGATCAGAAGTTTTGTCGGTGTTGATGAGTCGTCCTGAATGGATCGACAAGTTACTAGGAGCCCTCGAGGCCAAGGATGTACTCCCCGCAGATTTGGGCGCGTCTGTGCAACAGGCTCTTGTCACGCACACCAAAAGTTCCGTGTCGAATCGCGCGATGGATATTCTGGCGTCGAGCCAACAAAGTCGCCAAGCGGTCCTCGACGAACATCAATCCGTGTTGACTACGAAAGGTGATCCGTCGCGGGGGCGAGAACTCTTCGTAAAGAATTGCGCCAACTGCCATCGATTTGGCGGATTAGGGCAGATCGTCGGGCCGGATCTGGGAGGAGTTCGGGATCGAACTCCTCCTTATCTTCTTCTCTCCGTGCTCGATCCGAATCGAGCGGTCGAGTCAAAATACTTGAGCTATACAGCGGAGATGACCGACGGGCGGGTTCTATCCGGTATGATCGTGATTGAAACGTCGGGAAGCATTACCCTGGCGCGTCCCGACGGAAAGGTCGAAAAGCTCCTCCGCGTGGATATTGAACGACTCGTCTCAAGCGGGAAGTCGTTCATGCCGGAAGGACTCGAGAAGGATATTTCTCCACAGGGCCTCGCGGACATCTTCAGCTTCATCGCCCAGAATCCGGAGACCGTGAAGTGACCCACGATTTACCGAATCACTTTTGATGGTCGACTCGCTCGACGATTCCCAGGTCAATGTATTGCCCGCCAGCATCCTGATGACAATGGACCGCAATCACATTCGCCCCAGGCTTCAGATGTTTCTTCGCTTCGTCTCCGAGCGGTACTAAACCATAATCGCTCGTCCATTTGTCGAGCGTCTTCACCAGTTCACCGTTGATGTAAATCTCGACGTTGTCGTCATGATGGACATCGAAGAAGAGTTCCGCGAGTGGACGATCCGGCAACTCGAATGCTTTTCGCAACCAGATGTCTGCTTCCTTCCATCCCGTTCTCACTTTCGTGTTCGGTGTATCCGGCTTGCCGAATCCCGCTTCGCCGATCTTCCATGACGAATCATCAAACTCCTTGCCGTGCCAGCCGTCGGTGGGCTTTTCGAATGTAAATCTCCAGCTTTGTGCTTTGTCTCGTGACGTTGGAAGTAAGGAATTCAGCGTCGGCGGGGGACCATGCACGGAGGTGTTCAACTCACGGTACCGATAAAGATCGCCTTTGATGAGTTCGCGATCATAGGTGAGAAGGCCATTAACTTCGATTTCGACATCAGTGATCTGTGTATAGACGGCCGCGGACATCCCTGGCGTTCCTCGGAGGACCCGCACTTGATCGACGAACTCAGCGTACTTGCTCATCAATTCTTCATTCGATTTGAGTTGCTGATAGCCCCAATTGTTTTTCCCTTGCCAAGTATGAAGTTCGACAGGGAGGCCAAGTCCGCCGTATTCCCCGTTCACCACAGCGCGATTCTTTTCTGCCTTCGGAGATCGAGGAGGAGGGTAGTGATGAATGTCATGAATGTCTCCCGTCTTGCGATCATTCCAACCGCTGACACCGATCACCAATCGAGACGGATCTAACCCCTTGGCGAAGTCGGTGAGTCGCTTGGTTTCGTACTGTCCCCACCCTTCGTTAAAAACCACCCAATGCACGATCGAGGGATGATTGTGCAGATTCGTGATCATGGCCTTCAATTCGTTCTCGAACTGCCTGGCGGATTGGGCCGATCGTTTGATATCCGGAAAGCCGGGTGCAATTCGTTGCTCACCGCTCGGCATGTCCTGCCAAACCAGAAGCCCCAACTTGTCTGCCCAGTAGTACCAGCGATCAGGTTCGACTTTGACGTGCTTTCGGCACATGTTGAAGCCAAGCTGCTTGGTGATTTCGATGTCATATCGAAGCGCTTCGTCCGTCGGGGCCGTGTAGAGGCCGTCTGGCCAAAAGCCCTGATCAAGAGGACCGAATTGAAAGACCTCGCTATTGTTCAGAAATAATCGTGTGACTCCGTTCGGATCTTTCCCGAGAGAGATTTTCCGCATGCCGAAATAACTGTTCACGCGGTCGATGCCGGGCTGAGATGCATCGAGAGTGATTTCCAGATCGTAAAGTGCCGGCACATCGGGAGACCAAAGTTTGACGTCCTCAATGCTCAGATCACCAGTCGCTTTGCCGGTTGATTGATCGATACTGAACTTTGCTTTCCCCGCGATTTTGGTCCTATCGTCAGGATCGTGCGCGACGCACTCGACGTGTCCTTCGCCAGGTAGGCCGGTAATCGTTGCTTCAACGTGCAAGAGACTTTTATCAATGTCTGGAGTGAGTCGAACAGAGGCAATATGCGTCGGCGATACCGGTTCGAGCCAAACCGTCTGCCAGATCCCGGTGGTCGACGTGTACCAGATTCCTTCCGGCTTGACCGCTTGCTTTCCGCAAGGTTGGAATCCTTGATCGGACGGATCCCAGACGCCGACCACGACCTCTTGTTCACCGGTTGGCTTCAACAGATCGGTGATGTCGAATGAGAATCCATCGTAGCCTCCACGATGATCACCCGCCCATCTTCCGTTGATCCAGACATTCGATTCCCAGTCAACGGCACCGAAGTGCAGATGGACCCGCTTCCCGGCCTTGATCCACTCATCGACATTGAACGTGCGTCGGTACCATACGTCAGTTGCCTTCTCTCCAACCCCCGAAAGAGAGGACTCGATGGGGAAGGGGACGAGAATCTGTCGTTCGAGCTTTCGACCGATCGGTGGAGTGTCGTTCGATTTTCCGAGGGCGAACTCCCAAAGACCGTTCAGATTCTGCCACTCTTTTCGAACGAATTGGGGACGAGGATACTCCGGATGAGCCTTATCGGGGGCGACATCCTTCGCCCAGCGAGTGCTGATGGGAACGGGCGCTGGCTTCCACTCCGCAGAGGCAATCGAAGCACAGGCGCAAAAAACAAAACAAATGAACGAAGTCCGCCGCATGAGTTCCTCTCTGTCTCGATCCGGAGAGTTTTCCGATTGAATTCTCATCAGACGATGTGCGTTTGAATCAGCATCGATGATACTTGGATGGCGAGGCAATCACCAGCGATTCCGATGAATGAACGGCTCGACGTCTAGCCTGCTCTTTTTGATATAGGCACTTCCTGAGTACCCGATCGGAATGACAATGGGAATGATGTGTGAGCGAGGAATAGCGAGTGTCTTTCGAACTCTCGTTTCGTCAAAGCCTTCCATTGGCACCGTCGCCAATCCGGCGGCATGGGCGGCGAGCATGAAGACCATGGCATTGAGCATGACCTGCTTGGCCAACCAATACCGTCGGTGGACGGCAGGGAATTCAGGCACCGGACGGTTCAATCGCATGAGTGGTGCGACTAGCGCTTTCCAGCACCAGCCAAGCCCTAAGGGACCGCTGTCGAAACCGAGCCCGACGAAACGGCGGAGCATATTCGCGTAGGCCTCGTTCAACGCGCCGGCGGCGATCTCGGAGGAAATGACTGCTTCCAGGTTGTTGCGCGCGACGTTACGATCGCCGGTAAATACGACGGTGGCGGGAGCCTCTCTGATCTGCTTTTGCCCAAGGCACGCTTTGCAAAGTTCCTCTTTGATCTTGGACTCCGTCACTACCACCACATGGGTTGGCTGCAGGTTATAGCCGCTCGGTGCCCAGTGCGAGATTTCAAGGATTCGGTCGAGAAGCCCCTCCGGTAACGGTTCCGTGGAGAACTTTCGGACGGAGCGACGCGTGCGCGTGAGTCGTTCAAATGCATCGAGGTCGAAATTGCGGCCGTTCTCTGGTTCGGTGGACATGAATGAATCAGCTCTTCTTGAATGAGTTCCAACATCGCGGTTAGCAGATTTTCCGCAGGTAATCGGCCAATTGTTCTAGATGGCCTACATCCTTCGATAGAAAATCGGACTCTTGTCACCTAGTCTCAGCCAGGCATCAAGGAACTGTAGGCTAAAAGTAGATTTGGAACCGGACCCAGAAGAGATCATTCGTACGGTGCCATCCTCCCGGCTTATAGAGGACGGGATTGCGGTACATCGCGTGCTGCCAGTCGAAATACACTTTCGTGTATTTGTTCAGATACTAATTCAAACCTGCATCAATGGTGTTGACCTCGTTAGTCCAAAACGAGGGATCCGCCAATCCATCGGTGAAAACTTGATCTCCGACTTGAAAATGATCGAAGCGGCTCTGGATTTCCCAAGCTCCTAGTCCGAAGTCGCCGTCCAGCGGATCGAATGGTCGTTTCACATCGACGAACTCTCGCCGCACGATTTCCTCGCCCGTCAAAAAGTACGCGAACTGAGCGTGATAACCTTTCGTGAGAAGATGTACCTTTCCAAATTGGTCGTTCCAACCGTAATTGTTGAACCCGGAATCGTAAGCGCCCATTAGTGTCAATGATTTGAAGTAGTACGCCAAATGCACTTCCCAGAGAGAGCGAGTGCCATGCTCGATGACATCCGAATTCAATCGAAGGAATGTCGAATTCGCCTTGAGGCTACCTTCGCTTTCTGAGGCATTCGCGGACGTGTAAAAACTGACCGGCAACGGCTCTTGATTTTGATATCCGTAGGCCGTCGAGCCACCCATATTCAGATGGTGCAATGCCTCGAGGCAATCGCAATGGAGGAAAGGGCGAGCATTCAAATAAGCGACGACATCTTTACTCGCATTATCGTCGAAGTAGGAATTTCTCGGTCCATTCGTCGCAGCCAACGCATAGTCGACACGCCCTTGCAGGAGTTCGCCATGTAGCATCGCGGCCGTATTTCGGTTGTATCCGTTATTAAGAGCGAACTCAGAACGTTCGGGTGTCGGAAGGAATTGATTGGCGAGCGCATACCAATCATACATGAAAGGGACTCGGTACCTTCCAAACCGGAATTGAAACCTCTTGTCGTAGTTGAAGTTCAAATACGCGTCGAGCAAATCGAGATTGCCAAGGCCCTTGTTGATGCTCACGTTGTACTCAATCGGCTTCGTCAATATGCCGTTGAAGATGAATCGGACGCGGGGAATGTAGAAACCAAACTGATTCGTTGGATCGGAATTAGGCTGTGCATACGTTCGAATGTCGAGTTGCGTCTCGTTGTGGAAGTTTAGGGTGAACTGCCCATTCTTCGTTTCCCACTTAAACCCTTCATTGAAGAAATCGTCGAGCCGGCTGTTCTTGTCGTTGTGGAAAGCCTCATCCGTCCTAATGTCAGAGGGCTGAGATTCATCGTCATCATCCCCAGAGTCGGCAGTTGCTCGATCTGAAATCGAATCCATCGCATCGTCCGAAGATTTGCTTAGCGCTACTTTCTCTTCTTCGAGGCGATCGATCCTTTGCCTGAGTTCTTCGACTAACGACGTTAGATTCGTGTCCGATGACCCGTTGGCGGGGTTGCCCTCGGCAGTGGCTCCCTGCGTTGAGGGAAGATCGCTTGTTGCTAGAATGGAGACAGACTCGTCGGTAAAGGAGGACGTGACCGCTCCCATCATGACCAGCAGTAGAGCCACGACCAGCGTGCGGGCGGAACCACCTTTTCGCGAATAGCCGTAAATCCATTACACCTTTTGACTTGAGACAGATTGCGCCGTGTTACCGTTCCGAAAGACGGTCGTCCGTTATCATTAAAATCGTCTAATCCTTCCCAAACCTCCAGAAAAACGCCTTCTGTACATGGGCAGATTTCGATCGAACGATAAGTCTCGCAGCAGGTTCGGATGAGGCTTCGAGCGCCTTGCCGACATGTTTGCGGAGGGAGTCGAATTTTCTCACCCTCGGATGAAAGTTAGCTCTCGCTTGCACGAGCTAAGTCCCATAGGGTATCTGCGTGTGATCACAACAGGTTGAGTCCGTATACCAGCGTCGAGTTCTCCTCGTTTGGGAGGTTGAATGCCCCCGTTCCAACGTTTGCTTGTCGCCAATCGAAGCGAGATCGCCATTCGCATCATGCGGGCGGCCCATGAACTTGGCATCCGGACGATTGCGATTTTCAGCCACGAGGATCGATTCGCGCTTCACCGATTTAAAGCCGATGAGGCCTACCTCATCGGTGTACCGGGCGAGCCGATCAAGTCGTACATCAATATCCCCGACATCATCCAAGTCGCTAAAGCACACCAGGTCGACGCGATCCATCCTGGCTACGGCTTCCTCTCTGAGAATCCCAATTTCGCTCAAGCATGCCAGGATGCGGGGATCACCTTCATTGGTCCCTCGGTCGACATTTTGAAGAAGCTCGGCGATAAGGTCGAAGCCCGCAAGATTGCGGAGCTTGCAAAGGTTCCGGTCCTTCAAGGAAGCTCCGATCCAATCAGCAACGTCGATGAGGCGGTGGAGCTAGCGAAGAAACTGGGCTTTCCGGTCATCCTTAAAGCGGCGCACGGCGGTGGTGGCCGCGGCATGCGCGTCGTTCGGCGCGCGGAAGACTTGAAGGACAACATCGAGACGGCTCAGCGCGAATCAAAGCAGGCATTTGGAAGCGACTCGGTCTTCATCGAGAAGTTCATCGAACGGGCCCGGCATATCGAAGTGCAACTCCTTGGGGACAAGCATGGAAATCTGCTTCACCTCTGGGAACGGGATTGCTCGGTCCAAAGGCGTCATCAAAAGGTCGCTGAAATCGCACCGGCGCCCAATCTCGATCCCTCTGTTCGTAATGCCATTTGCGATGCCGCCGTTCGTATCGGCAAGCAAGTGAGCTACGAGAACGCGGGCACCGTCGAATTCTTGCTCGACAAAGAGACGGGAAAATTCTTCTTCATTGAGGTCAATCCGCGCATCCAGGTTGAACACACCGTCACCGAAGAGGTGACCGGTATCGACATCGTCAGCCGGCAGATCCTCATCGCGGCGGGGCATCGCCTAGACTCGGACGACGTCAGGCTTCGTTCGCAAGACCAGATTAAAACCAACGGATTCGCGCTCCAGTGCCGCGTGACGACGGAAGATCCGGCGAATGATTTCATCCCGGATTACGGCCGAATTCTGCACTACCGCAGTCCAGGGGGCATGGGAATTCGCCTGGATGCGGGCAATGCGTATCCCGGAGCGATCATCACGCCGTATTTTGATTCGCTACTCGTCAAAGTGACGGTTAAGGGAAATCACTTCTCCACCGCCTGCCGACGCATGGAACGGTCACTCGCGGAGTTCCGTATTCGTGGAGTAAAGACGAACATCCCGTTCCTTCTAAACCTAGTCCAACACCCGGAATTCATCGCGGGGGAATTCACGACACGAAGCCTCGATGAGAAACGAGAACTTTTCGAATTCAAACCGCGCAAGGATCGCGCGACCAAGATACTCAATTACCTTGCCGAAGTAACCATCAACGGCCATCCAGAGGTCGCGAAAGAATGGTGCAGCAAGATCCGCCGCGCACCGGCACCGGTCATGCCCGTTGACACGAGCAAGGCGCCGCCCGACGGAACGAAGCAAATTCTCGATCGTCAGGGACCAAAAGGACTCGTGAAGTGGATTCTCGATCAGAAGAAGCTCCTTCTGACGGATACCACCATGCGGGATGCCCACCAGTCCCTTTTCGCCACCCGTATGCGAACGTACGATTTGCTTCAGATCGCGGATAATTACGCCCATCTCCATTCTGATCTCTTCTCGCTCGAGATGTGGGGCGGGGCAACGTTCGATACGTCCATGCGATTCCTGCACGAATGCCCGTGGGAACGATTGGCCGAGCTCCGCGCGCGAATCCCCAACATTCTTTTCCAAATGCTGTTCCGGGCGTCGAACGCGGTCGGCTATGCGACGTATCCCGACAATGTCATTCGCGAATTCGTTCACGAAGCCGCTCAAGCCGGGATCGACATCTTCCGCATTTTTGATTCGCTTAATTGGATCGAGAATATGCGAATCGCCATGGAAACGGTGTTGGAAACGGACCGGATCTGTGAGGCGGCGATTTGCTACACCGGAGACATCCTCGATCCGAAGCGCACGAAGTACTCGCTGAAGTATTACGTGAATCTCGCGAAGGAACTCGAGAAGATCGGCGCGCACATTCTGGCGATCAAGGATATGTCGGGGCTTTGCAAGCCGTATGCGGCGCGGGCATTGGTCAAAGCGTTGAAGGAAGAGATTGGAATTCCGATTCACTTCCACACCCACGATACGGCGGGTGTCCAGGGAGGAGCCGTTCTACTCGCGGCCGAGGAGGGTCTCGACATTGCCGACGCCGCGATCGCGCCTCTTTCCGGTTTGACGTCGCAGCCAAGCTTGAACTCCTTGATTGAGTCTCTCCGCTTCACGGGGCGCGACACGCAAATCGACGTCGACTCACTGAATCGAACCGGCGACTATTGGGAGAAGGTTCGCGAGTTCTACGCCCCGTTCGAAACGGACATGAAGACGAGCACGGCCGAGGTCTACGAGTCTGAAATCCCCGGCGGGCAATACACCAACTTAATGCAGCAAGCGCGCGCCCTCGGGCTTGGGGATGAATTCCACAAGGTCCAAAAAGTTTATGCGGACGTCAACAAACTGTTCGGCGACATTGTGAAAGTCACTCCCACCAGCAAGGTCGTTGGGGATATGGCGCTCTTCATGGTGTCGAACAATCTGACGAATGAGCAGGTGCTCGATCCGAATCGTGAACTCGCTTTTCCCCAGTCCGTCGTCGGCATGCTCGATGGTAATCTCGGCCAACCCCCAGGTGGATGGCCTCCGGAACTTCAGAAGAAAGCGCTACGGGGAAAGAAGCCCGTATTGGATCGTCCGGGGGTGTCACTGCCGGATGCCGATTTTGCAGAGGAAGCTAAGAAACTCGAAAAGATGCTGGAGCATCCTCCGACGAAGCAGGACCTACTTTCGTCAATTCTTTATCCCAAGGTTTACAAGGAATTCGTCGAGTTTCAGAGGGAATACAGTGATCCCTCAATTCTTCCCACTCCGCTCTTCTTCTATGGGCTCGAGCCAAACCAAGAGGTGTTGATCGAGATCGAGCGAGGCAAGGCGCTGATCATCAAGCTGACGGCGATCTCACATCCGCACGACGACGGAACACGCCACGTCTTCTTTGAACTGAACGGCCAGCCACGCGAGGTTCGTTTACGCGATAAATCCCTCGCCACGGAAGTCAGGACTCAGCCGAAAGCAGATCCCGATAATACTAAGCAAATTGGTAGCCCGATGCCGGGTATGATCTCCGGAGTCGTCGTTAAGAAGGGAGAATCGATCGCAAAGGGGCAAAAGCTCCTCACCATTGAAGCGATGAAGATGGAGACTGTCCTCTACTCGGATCGAGATGGGGTGATCAAGGATCTATTGATCAAGCCCGGAGACGTCGTGCAGTCAGGTGACCTGATCATCTCGCTTGAATAGTGGTGATTAACTCTCGTCGGGAAGCATTTCCATCTCATAAAGAGGAACATCCGCTTGCCGGGAAATAAAGACGCCTCCCCCGACGGGAATGAATGACTTTCGGAGCCGTTGGTGGTACCAATCTCCCGTTCGAAGGTAAGTATTCCCGTCCGTGGTTTCTTGGTCGCAAACCGTCTTCCAGTCATTTTCGGTGAGCGCCTCTAAATAGAGCGCCCCGCGTGAAAGCCGACCGAGATTCGCAATTGCTTTGGTGGCATCGCCATTGGTCAGATACTGCAAGACCCCTTGGCAAATCACTAGGTCAAACGCCTCCTCCGATCGAAACGATACAACAGAGCCCTGGATCCAGCCTTTCTTATCACAGAGATAACTGCTGAATTCGACTCCCGTATACTCAGCCCGAGGGAAATGTCGTTCGATCACGGCTTGCCAGTAACCCATCCCGCAGCCGACGTCGAGAACGCGAACGACAGGCATTTTCAGATACTTCAGATAGGAGCAAACGAAGTTCCCAAGACGATGAATCTCCTTTTGACTTGTCACGCGAGAATGGCGCTCGCCGTAATACCGGCGATAGTAACCTTCATCGAAAATGGACGACTTCATTCCACCCCCGTGCCTATTGTCAATCCAGTCTTACTGAATCGACGAGTTAAAATTCGCCACTCTCGCCACAATCCTGAGCTATATTTTCGTGAATTATCGATGTCCACGTCTTGTGGTTTGCCGGCGAAATGAATCGTCCAATCCGCATCTCCATTCACATCGAACGTCGGAACATCGAAGACACGTGACCGCGAGTGCGACAAGGAACAGTCATGGGTACGGCGATCGACATCCAGTGTATCAAGCTCCCCAGTCTTCCTGCTGCGGCAGCAAAAGTCATTGCACTCGTTCAAGATCCCGACGTTGACGTTCAAGCGCTTGGCAAGGTTATTGAATACGATCCCGCGCTCGCCGCTCGACTTGTTCGCTTGGCTAACAGTTCCCTCTTCGGAATGACACGTGACATCTCAAGCGTTCGTCAAGCGATCGTGATTCTCGGTCTTCGCACCGTCAAGCTCGCAGCACTCAGTTTCACGCTGCTTGATTCCCTTGGACCCAATTCACGTTCAACAGCAATGGCGCATTGCTGGCGTCGCATTCTTACGAACGCAATGGCCTGCCGCTTACTCGGGCCACTTTTCGAGCTCGACGCCGAGGAAGCGTTTCTCGCTGGTCTCATGCAGGATATCGGCTCACTGGTGTGTGCCCAGAATCTCGGCCCGAAGTATCTGGAATTGGTCGAACGATCGTGCGATGAGAATGAGCCTGATCTCGAGGTCCTGGAGCGAGAGAACTTCGGCGTTTCACATGTTGAAGTCAGCGTAAAGCTCATGGAGCACTGGCGACTTCCGAATCGATTGACCACCGCGATCAAAGAACTTGAAAGCGTGGATTTAAAGGCAGCCTTCGATGCGCAGCATCGGGATCTACCGGTCCTCTTAGCCACCGCTGCCGCCATCAGCGGATTTCTCTTAAAGCCTTCGGTCAAGAACCTGGATCAATTCAATCTGGTCTCGGACGCATTTGGCGAATCGAGTTCCGAAGTCGACAAGTTCCTTCAGAAATTGGAAATGCAAGTCGTCGAGATGGCGGAACTACTCGAACTCAATCTTCCCGAGGGAATGGATTACGAAACGATCCTCGATCGCGCACGTGAATTGTCGAAAGATCTGCGTGTTGAGAATCGTGAGCAGCTTCCTCTCCGTGTTCGTCAAGAATTGGCGAGAGCCAAGCGAGAAAACTGGTGCTTGTCACTTCTCTTCCTCCGGTTAATGACCGTGTCACAGCTTGCGAAGGCCGGGCAGACACAGGAGGCAGAAAAGCTGCAACATGTTGCGGCCCGTCATTTGCAGGAAGTGACTCGCGAGTGCGATGCGATCTTCCGGCTGAATCTCAGCACGTTCTGCTTGATGGCAACCAACACGCCGATGGAGGGGGTAGAACGCCTCATTCAGCGTTTAATGGCGAAGCTAGGGGCGACGACGGTCGAAGTCGGCGGTGAGACCATCGAAGTTCAATTTGCTTTCGGCGTCGTGATGCGAGACAAGGATTCCAAGAACGACGTTAATGTCGAATCATTCCTGCTCAAGGCTAATGATAACCTCAGTGATGCGATTCAGCGGCATGAACTGGTGGTGACAACGACATTTTGATTGACGCAGTCGTGGCACCGTCTCGCTTCCAGAGTTCAACGAACGTCGGCATCAGAGTCCTGAATCATCCAACGTGTTACCGCGTCTTTTCTTGCATTAGTCGCGAAAGTTCTTCATCTGCCTGCCGGGCGAATTCCGGGTCATTGATGTGACAATCAATCTCCGTCACACGATTCGCGGGAAGACCCTTGCGAATCGCATGAAACAGCGCCTGGTCCGCCTCTGGATTCCAAAACGGCTTTCCTTCCGCATCGATCGCTGAAATTCCTCTCAATGGAAGAAGAACCTTGTACGGACCAGTCGAAGAGGAGAGCTTGCGAGCGATCTCATCTCCTAGTTTCTGATTCTCAACGACCGTCGTCCGCATAAGCGTGACGTTTGCATTATGGATGTAGAATTGACGATCATCGAACGCCTTCGGTACCGTTTCTCCCGGTCCGAAATTCACCATGTCTAAAGCGCCGACGGAGACGACCTGAGGAACTCCGGCCCGCGCGGCGGCGGTCAATCGATCTGCCCCGGCACTGAGCACTCCTCCGACCAGTTCATCGGCAAGCTCCGTCGTGGTCAAATCCAACGATCCCGCCACTAGGCCATCGGCGATCAACGATTCCATCGCCTCTCCCCCAGTCCCCACCGCATGGAAGACGAGTACTTCATTCCCTCGCTTTTCGAGTAATGCTCGGCAAGCTTCCACACAGGGAGTCGTGACGCCGAACATAGTGGCGGTAATGATCGGCTTGTCTTCGCTGGAATGAGGAACCGGATTCTTCACCATTCCCGCCATGGCCGAAGCAGCATGACTGAGAATCGTACGGCTAATTCGATTGATTCCGCTAATGTCAGTCACCGAGTGCATCATGAGAATGTCGCGAGGCCCGACGAAAGGACGAACTTGGCCGCTGGCCAATGTGCTGACCATGAGTTTCGGCACGCCGAAGGGGAGGGCCCGCATGGCGCTCGTTCCAATGGTCGTACCCGCCGAGCCCCCAAGCCCGAGAACTCCTTCGACCTTCTTCGCCTTGAAGAGGTCGAGAACGACTTTGGTGGCTCCCAATGCAGCCAGTGTCACCGCTTCGCCACGATCGGCTCGCTGCTGGACTTCTTTCAATGTCGTCCCGGCCGATTCGAAAACCTTCTCCCGAGAAGTATCAGCGGCGAGGGTAGGGGGCCCCATCACGCTCGCATCAATTGTAATCGTGTTGATTCCAAGTTCCTGAAGACGGTCACGAACGAACCCGATCTCAGTTCCCTTGGTATCCAGGGTGCCCACCAAAATGACTGCCATGGTTTGCTCGCGAATTGAGGAACATTGGTCGATGCTCCATCGTGGCGAAGTGAATTCGTAAGTCAAGGATTGATCGGACGGAGCCGCCGCCAACATACAATTTGAAAGGAGGCATAATGGTCTATCTCGATAACGCGGCGACAACTTTTCCAAAGCCGGCCTCGGTGGCGATTGCCTTGGATGATGTCTGGCGGCAAGGGATCGGGAACCCTGGCCGTGCCGGACACCGTTGGGCTCGTCAAGGAGAACAAATTCTCGCCGACGCGCGGCACTTGTTGAATCAGCTTTTTCATGGGCAGGATTATGAACGATTCATTCTGACACTCAATGGCACCGATGCTCTGAACATCGCAATCAAAGGAATCATCGAGCCCGGTGACCATGTCATCACTGGTACGCTGGAGCATAACAGCGTTCTTCGGCCTTTGGAGGGTCTTCGCCAGACGAAGCAAATCGAGATCCACTATCTGAACGCTGATGACAGAGGCTACTACCGCGTCGAAGACCTTCGTCGAGCAATTCGGCCGAATACGAAACTCGTGGCATTGACTCATGCCTCAAACGTGCTTGGTACCGTCCAGCCGATTCAGGAACTCGGGGAAATATGCCGTGCGAATAATGTGCTCTATCTCGTCGATGCAGCGCAAACGGCGGGCTGCTGGCCGATCGATATTGAGCAAATGAAAATCGATTTGCTCGCGGCTCCTGGGCATAAGGCACTATTCGGCCCCACGGGAACTGGATTTCTCTATGTCGGGCCGCGCGCGAAGGTCCGTCCATGGAGGGAAGGGGGGACCGGCAGTCATTCGGAAGAGCGCGAGCAACCAGCGGAATTACCCGATCGATTAGAGGCAGGTACGGCGAACGTGCACGGCATCGCCGGCCTGGTCGCTGGATTGCGCCATATTCGAGAGACGACCGTCACATCCATTCAATCTCATGAGCGTCAGTGGGCAAAGGAACTCCATGACCAGCTCGCAACGGTACCAGGACTCGAGGTACTTTCTCGTGGTCAAGAGAATGCCCGCGTGGCGATAGCGACATTTAATGTCGAGGGTTATACTTCGCAGGAGATTGTTTCGATCTTGGACTCTGCTTTCGATGTTGCCGTGCGGGGAGGGCTTCACTGTGCTCCCCTTGTTCATCGACATCTGGGAACGACTCCAGAAGGTACGGTGCGAGTCAGCGGCTCCGCGCTGACCTCGTCTGAAGATATTCGCCAATTGATCGATGCGCTGCGTCAAATCTCGGGCTGAGAAGAGTCTGACGAGAAAGCAAACGTGTGCCATTCATCGACCTCTACTGAGGGAGGGGAAAAGTTCAATTCTCAGAATCAAGAAACAACCGCAGGACAATAGGCAAATCCAGGTGTCCGAGAGCTGTAAAGTCGCTTAGGATACATCGAAGCGAATGACAAAAGGGGGTTGCGATGCCGCGCCGAAAGATCGTCGATGCTTGGATGGAAACGCACAATGTTCGAACTCTTCGGTTCGACTTTCGCGACGATCCAATCGATTTCAAAGCCGGTCAGTTCATTGTCTGTGAAGACACGTTCCGGGGATATAAACGACCCGTCAAACGGGCCTACAGTATCGCTTCAACTCCCCAGCAGACCGATTTCGTCGACATCACCATAAAGCGCGAGCTGCCCGGACTGATGTCCGCGCGGTTGTCGGAAGTGCCGATCGGTTATGAGATGGAAGTAAGCGGTCCGAGCGGGAAGTATCTTTACGAACCCTCTCGTGGCAAGAAGGTACTCCTTCTCGGCGCGGGAAGCGGTATCACGCCGCTCTACTCGATCGCCCTGTACATCCTAAAAGAGAAACTACCAGATGCGAAAGTGATGATCTATTACAGCGTGAAGACACCGGACGACATCATCTACGAAAACATCTGGCCTCAGATGATGCAAGAGTTTCCGGATTTCCAATTCAACCTGACGGTGACACGCGCCCGCCCTGAGGAATGGAATGGCCGGCACGGGCGAATCTCTTCAGACTGGATTCGCGAGACGGCGGGGGATGTCTCCGACGCTGTTTCATACATTTGCGGACCGACGCCGATGGTGGGTGCCATGGAAGATGTCTGCCGTCAACTCGGGCTTCCGGAAGAGCAGATCAACACAGAGAAGTGGTAATCAGGCGCAATGGCGACAGGAGGAGTTGGATCTCACTGGATCAATCGCATCTACCTCGGCATCGCTGGGATGGCGATCGTTTCCATCCTTCTCGCCGCGTGGTGGTTCGGGTCTCGTTCGCCGGAACGACAAGCCAAGCGGTGGGGCCTCGTCCAATTGCAGGTGCTACGGCAGTCTCGTGAGCGCATTCTGGATCGATTCACGTCCCTTGATCAACGGATTCGCGTTCTCGCCGATTCGCGAGAGATCATCAATCCGAATGAAGATCTGTCGTCGATCAACGAAGAGGTCAACCGAGCTCTTACCGGCCAAGATATCGAAGGGTTGCACCTCCAGCGATACAGTCTCGAAGGCCGACTTCTGTTCGAGATTCGCCCCTCCCTTTTTTCCTCGGACCTTCGTTCACGGCGACCGACCGACGAGCTCGGAGAGCTTCTCGACTGGGGTTCGAAGGAGCAAAACCGTGGAAAAACGCTTGCGGGATTGGAGCGAAGTGGGCCGGATTCGAGTAGCGACACGAGATTAATCGCACGTGATGTCGCTTCGGTCTGGACACGGCCCGATTCATCCGGAACGGCGAAGCCCGCGGGTATCTTAATCGTGCGGTTTCCCGTGAAGGATTTCATCGGCGCGAATCTCATCGCGGCCCACCTAACTCCCGAGAGTTACACGTTCGTCCTCGAGCAGGACCGGAGCGTGGATGGTTCGACGAATCCGGCCAGTGTCGTGTGGCACTTCAAAAATCCTCGATGGGCCGACGTCTATCTTTCAGACACTGATCCGTTTGTTCGTGCAGTCATGGACGAAGTGAGGCGAAACGAAGCGGAAGGTTACATCATCCTCGATGTCCCGCAAAGTGACGGAGGAATGCAACGGGAGATCGTTTCAACGTTACCTATGAACTTCGGAGACCGCCGCTGGCTTATGGGGCTTGCAACGCCGTACAACGATGCTGTCTTATCGACGCGCGGGCAACAGACGCTCACTTTGGTGTTGTCTGGCCTTACTCTGGCAGTGATTGGCGCCGGTCTTGTGCTTTTGAATTATCAAAGGACACGATTACAGTTTGAAGCAATCAGCGAGCAAAGAGCACGAATCGAGGATATTCAACACAACTATCGAGAGCTCTTCGCGGAAAATCCGACTGCGATGATCATCCTAAGAGATGATGCGAGCATCATTGATTTAAATCACAGCGCGGAAAGGCTCATTGGGAATTCAGCTTCGGAATCGGTGGATCACCAGATCACTGAATTCTTTGAGGAAGAATCGATCAGAAGAATCTGGGATCGATTGAGAACTTCCGGACAACTCTCGTCGATGGACGCACGCCTGATTCGGCGAAGCGACGGGAAAGCGACCCTCGTTGAAACGTGGGGGCGTCAGATCAATGAATCATTGATCTTGATGGTTCAAGACGTGGAGCAGCGCCGCGATCTCGAACGACAGATCGCTCGTTTGAAACGAATGGACTCGGTCGGCTCGCTCGCATCGACATTGGCACACGACTTCAACAACATCTTGGGACAAGTTCAGATTCTCGTTTCAAATCTTCGAGCAGACTTGCCGGAAGAATCCACGCTTCATGGCGACCTCGCGACGATCGAGGACAAAATCGATGATGCCGCATTGCTCGTCGGCAATCTCTTGTCGTTCCGACAGAATATCGTTTCGGACGTTCCCGTTCACCCGGAATCAATCTTGCGGGAATTCATTCAACAGCAGCGAAAGCTCTTACCGGAGAAGATCGAGATTGTCGACGATGTTCGCGGCGATCTCCCCTCGATTTGGCTCACTCCCACGAGTCTTCGAAGAATGCTCGATAATCTCGTCGTCAATGCTTGTGACGCGATGCCAAATGGGGGAACTCTTACCATCCGCGCCCGAGGTAAATGGATCGATGCGGCAGAGGCGACGGATCAGCTTCAGCCCGACTACTACTGCATGATTGAAATCGCCGATACCGGAATCGGCATGTCGCCCGAAATGCTCGACACCATTTTCGAGCCTTTCTTTAGCACCAAAACGGAGGGGAAGGGGACAGGACTCGGACTCTGGACCATCTACAAGATCATCCGGCGAATCCGTGGTGCGATTCATGTCCATAGCGAATTAGGGAAGGGGACTCGATTCACCTTATACCTAGCACGGTCAAAGCCGACGGAAGATATCGATACACCTGGACTCGAAATGGCCAGGCCTAATAAATAATGCATTTTGCCACGCGAGTCGCTGCGACAATCCATTGGCATTAACGCCTTAGGCATTGTTCATAAACTAGAATTCCTAAATCGACTGTCGCAAGTAATGAATGTGGATGGAGATTAAAAAAGGTTGGCAGAAGAAGAAGTCATCATTGGTGGTTATAAGCGAGTCAGCATACTTCAAACGGGACAGAACTCCGAGGTATGGGAAGTCGCTGAAGTAGGCGGCAAGCAGCGATATGCCATGAAACTTTTATTGCCTGACCGATCGCATGACAAAGCCCAGCAAGTCGCTCTTCGACATGAAGCCCGAATTGGAATGAAGCTCGAACATCCCCATATCATTCGTTTCTATAAAAGCGGTGTCGATCGCAAGATCTTTTATATCGTCATGGAGCATTTCCGCTCCTCGAATCTAAAATTACAGGTGATGCGCGGCGAAGGAGTCAAGCTTCGACCAAAACTCAGGAAGATCCTGAAACAGTTCTCGCAGGCACTCGGCTATTATCACTCCAAAGGCTGGGTCCATCGCGACATCAAACCTGACAACGTGCTGGTGAATTCCTCTGCGGAAGTGCGACTCATCGATTTTGCCATTTCGGTGCGCGCGGCAACGGGGCTATCCAAGTTATTCGCTGGAAAAACTAAAGCGGCCGGAACCAGGTCATACATGTCTCCGGAGCAAATCCGAGGGAAACCGCTCGATCAACGAGCAGACATCTACAGCACGGGGGTCATGCTCTACGAGATCATTACCGGGAAGCTCCCGTATGTTGCCAATTCCGGGTCCGAACTTCTTAAGAAGCATTTAAGTTCAGCGATTCCCATGATCCCCAAGGAGACTGGTGTCGACCCAGCCTTCGCCCGATTGGTGCAGCGAATGATGGGAAAAGACCCCAGCGATCGCCCCGCCTCAATGGAAGAGTTCGAAAAGGAAATCCGCGGGATCAAGATCTTTGCCGACGAGGATTTAGGAGAATCATAAAACAAAACAGCTAGGCATCCCAAGATTGTCAGTAACGGCGAATGGGGATCCTTCAAAAGTTCGCCAGAAATCGGTCGGAGAACCGTTTCGGCGACATGTTGGGGTCGAATCATCTGGTGGCCTCTGCAACAATAGCATGCGTTCGCTGCCGGTCCGGATCGATTCGGATCTGTGATCAAAATTGTCTTTGGTGGTACGAGGAATATCCCGTGGCGGTATCGAGCTCCCTCTATCTTCCATTTGAGAAGCCGATCTACGAACTCGAGGCACAGCTCTCTGAGCTCGAAGCGAATTCAAACGGCAAAGGAGTCACCGACGAAGTCCGGAAGATGCGGCGTGATCTCGATAACCTGGTTCGAAAGGTGTACGAAAACCTTTCCGCATGGCAGACCGTGCAAGTGGCCCGTCATCAAGCCCGTCCTCAAAGCTCGGACTATATCGAACTCATCTTTGAGGAGTTCTTCGAACTGCACGGTGATCGCGCGATTGGGGACGACAAAGCGATTGTGACCGGCTTCGCCAAGCTCGGCGATTATCGCGTACTCGTGGTGGGACATCAGAAGGGAAAGAATACTCAGGAACGTAGTGAGCGGTTCTTCGGCTGTGCACATCCCGAAGGATACCGCAAAGCGCTCGAGAAAATGAAGCTTGCCGAAAAGTATGGATTGCCTGTCATCTGCATGATCGACACTCCGGGTGCTTATCCCGGCATCGGCGCGGAACAGCGCGGCCAGTCGCTCATGATCGCGAACAATCTGCTTGAGATGTCTCGCCTGAAGACGCCGATCATCTGCACGGTGATCGGTGAAGGGTGTTCTGGCGGGGCGCTCGGGATTGGAATCGGAGACCGAGTCTGCATGCTTCAGTTTGCTTATTACTCGGTGATCAGCCCGGAAGGGTGCAGCGGCATCTTGTGGAAGGAAGGAGACTCCCACAAGGAAGAAGCGGCCGAGGCCATGAAACTGACAAGCAAGGATCTTTATCGGCTGGGCGTCATTGACGATGTCGTCGAGGAACCGCTGGGTGGAGCACATCGTGATCACCGGACGGCAGCCTGGAACTTGAAGTCGGTTTGGCTCCGCTACCTCCGCGAAATCTCCCACCTGTCCGGGGAAGAACTCGTCGACCAACGCTACTCGAAGTTCCGCCGCATGGGAGTCTTCGAGGAAGCGTCCGCGGGCGGGACGACCTAGACATCAAATCTTTGATCCGCGTCGATTGTGGGGCATCGTCGAGCCTCATCTCATCCCCCTTTGATCGCTGAATGACCTCATTCATTCAGATTGAGGCCAATCCGCAACGTCCGATAATGTGCGTTATGTTGCGTTTGCTAGAAACGACGAATCCTTGATAAAAAACAGGGATTAATGACCAGCACGGCATCTTGGCGGAAACCTCGGCCGCATTTGTCTCCCCTCGCCCGCTGAGGATCACGGACATACCCGTGAGAATCATTTTCGGCGGCTTCGCCTCTCTCAATCGCCCAACGGACCAGCTACTTTCTGTTCGATCAATTCGGCGAGGATTGGAACATGAAAGGGGGTCGGGCACATCACTAATAGGGCGGAACGTCCTGAGCCACCTCTAGGGCTGGCTACGATTGAGATAGCCCACCAAGCTCGACTGGAGATTCGCTCTCGCCGTTGCATCAAACCATGCGGTTAACGGCCGAGTTGAACGGGCGGTCAAATGTTGCAGGAGAAGCAGCCATGTTCCGTGAACTACGTCAATGGGCATCGAAGTTGGGTGAACGGCTCAGCCGGACGATTCAGGGCAATGCCCACAAGAAATGGGTGGACGAAGATAAGAAGGTCGATGTGACCTCGGAGGACTCCTTCCCTGCCAGCGATCCCCCTTCCTGGACGCCGGTGGATGGCGCGAAGGTAAAGACGAAAAGAAACTGACGCCGATCGCTCGGTCGCGCAATTTCAGTTTCGTTGACGGTGAGTTATTGAGAACGATAGGCGCGTGGGTCTTGTTTCGGCTTGATGCCGAACATTCTCGCGAGGGCTAGACCTCGTTTGATTTCCTGCTCACTCAGCATGCCATCACGATTTCGATCGAGACGATCGAAGTTATCTGCTAATTGATCGACAGCCTCGTTTCGATCGAGTTGACCATTCCCATTCTTGTCGAGATGCTGCAAGATCGTAGCGGCGTCCGGCATCCCATCGGGTCCTAGCCCTCCCCCCTTCGCTGGTGCGGAGCTTGCTGAAGGTGGGGTTGATTTCTTCGGTGCGGGAGTAGGCGTCACCGGTTCGATCGTTCTCTGGTTGACGACCTCCGCCGCATCCGGACGGGCGGGGAGTTGGCTCAACGGTCCTTCCAACCCTTGCATGAACGGTGAATTCATTGATGCGACAGCAGGCGCCGGCCGAGCAGTTGCTATCGGAGCAGGGCTCATTCCAGCAGCTTGCGGCGAGGGGACGTTGAGCGGTGGAATCACCCCATTGGTGGATGCGATGGGAGCAACAGGCGAAGGACCGGCGATGGCGGATGGAGTCCCCGTTGCTTGTGGCACAATGGTACCTCCAATACGAGCGGGAGCTGCGGATGCCATCGCCCGGATATCGGCCGGTGTCATCGAATAGGGTGGGTCACCAAAGACGATTCCTGGTTGCTGAAGAAGAGTCCCAAGCTCCCTCGCATCCGCGTACCCGTCTCGATTTTGATCGAGTCGTTGAAGCAAAGAGGCGGGAACCCGAAAGACAACCTTTTCACCGTTTGGCCCACGTTCGAGATCTCGTTTGTTGACGCGAAGCCCTTCGACACGGCGGGCTTCTCGACTGATTCGAGTTGCCCCCGTCAAAATCTCGCGCGCATCGAGTTTGCCATTTCCGTCCGTGTCGGTTCTTTCAAACGCTCCACGAAGTCGCTCGGGAATCTCGTTAATCGTTAAGACGCCGTCCCGGTTCGTGTCATGATCGAAAAGGAAAAAATGAGCGGTTTCTGGCTGCGTGGATAGAAGCGGGGCCGGAACGGCGATCGCAGCTGGTGCCACGACGGGCGCGACAGATGGAGAGTATGGGGCATATGGAGATTGAGTAACGAGAACGCTCCACCATATCGCCACGAACATTTCTAAGCTCCTTCCGCGGTCCCAAAAGGGTCGCGCGGAAATACTAGCTTCTCTCCCCGATTAGACAAGGGATAAACGGAGCTATCTATTTTCTGCAATCGGATTTATGGCGGACTTAACGATTCTTTGAACGCCACGGAACGTGGTGCCCCTCGAAATAGGAGATCATTCGCTGTCTCTTCGGAAGTCGGTCGGTCGCCGACCTTTCCGGCTGGACTACTAAAGCACGATTTGCTCGGAAGAAAGCTGGCGTTCGCGCCTGGTCAGTTCGAAGAGATCCTGCATGAGGAGCGTATCCACCGACGTCATCGGAGCATTTCGTCGCGCGGCGGCTCGCGTCTGCGTCTTGATCGCGACATCTACTCCGACTTCAGTGACCTGCCCAAAACTCCGGGCGTAATTGGTAAAGCTGGGAACGTTCGTCGAAATGAAACCGTAAAGGAAGCTCGCGACGCCAATCAACTTTCCAGTGAAGATCGACGTATTAATCGCTGTCTTGGTGTAGTCACCAACCACGCAACCCAGGAATTGAAGTCCCGTGTTTTTTGAACGTCCATCCCAGTCGATGGAAATCTCACCATAAGTATTCTTGAGATCGCTGTTCGAGGTCCCTGCCCCGAGGTTCACCCAACTCCCTACGTAAGCATGACCGAGAAAGCCGTGATGTTGCTTGTTGCTGTAAGGCTCAATGATACTTTCCTCGATCTCGCCTCCCGCTTTCACTGGGTGACCAAGCACGGTACCGTGCTTGATCGAGG
>JAIEPU010000139.1 GCA_019748235.1 bacterium | reverse complement strand
GATATTCACCTTGGTCTCGTAACTCTTCACTTCGCCATTGAGTTCCACCATGCCGTTCTCTTTGACGGTCACACGAATCGCCCCTGCGTACTCGGGGAAGAAGCCGCTGATCGTGGCTTGAATCTCCGCTTCGAGTTCACGCGCGGGTGGAGAGAAGAGAATCGGCTCTGATACCTCACCGATTTCGAGTTGGCTTTCGACAGAGAGGCCGCTGATACGGCGGGCATTTTGCTGGACGTAGTCCATTATTTTGGCATTGGGAACGCGCCCTTCGATGACCAGGCTTCCCGGCCGAAAGGCGGACACGGTTACGGGCAAATAGGCCGTTTTAGGATTGGCCATCAAGTCGATCTGAACCAGCATCTTCGAATAGTTCGTGTAGGCTTCACTTCGCCGAAGTTCCTCGGGAACTTGGGCAATCGCATTGCTGCTAGCGGCCTCTGCCACGGTGAATGACATCAAGCCAGTGACGAATGCGGTCACGAATATGTTTAGCATGCGGTTCGGATACGACACTTCGTTTCCCTCCGACGAACGAACTTTGATCCGCTGCTTTTGAGGCCATCCAAACACCGGAATCTGCTTCCTTCGCGTTGGATAAAGCCTGCTGCTTCTGCAACGATCAACATCCCGGTGGTGGTCTCTTCTCGCAAGGCGCTTCTCGATCAGCGCAAGAATGAAACAGTCCGGTCCACCACCAATCTGTCAGGCGTATAGTCACTGCTTCCGTTTGTGAGGAGAGGAATCTGGGGAAGTTCTTGCCGCATATTTTCGCATAGTCAATGAGGCATTGAGGCGGGGCATTCCCCTAGTGAGTTTGCCGATGAGGGGAAGTTTGACCGCTTCTCCGATGGGAAACCTCCCAATCTTTTCAGAGTCCGCGATTTCCTCAAGGATTACCCAGTGTGAAGTCGACAGGTAATGACAGGCGATCGTCTCGCCAGAGGTTGGACTATTTCCTGGCGGTCGAGAATACAAACCCGCACCGAGGCGGAGTCTTCGTTTGGGATTGGATCGGGAAGGTCCTTCTGAACGGATGGCAGGGCACGAAGGGATCCGATGCGGCTAGCCCGGCAAATCATCGGCTCGCTCATTTTCTGGGGATGCGCGATTGGCGCATTCGCTCAGGCCCCCTCACCGCCGTCTCCTGCCGGACCCCAACCGGTATTCAGTCGCGAACGATCGTTTCGGATTCCCTATCGCGTCGATCCCGCCGTTCAGGCCCGCATCAAAGAAGTACAACTTGCCGTTTCGACCGATCGAGGAAGTACCTGGCGTCAGTGTGCTACGGGGCCGGCTCCCAAGGACGAAGAGTTCTTCACTTTTACCGCTCAAGGAGACGGCGAGCATTGGTTTACGGTGCGGACCGTTGACTTCGAAGGTCGCGGCACGCCTCCGACGCTCAACGGCCAACCCCCGCAGTGTGTTGTCCTGGTCGACACGACCGCTCCGCAGGTCGACCTCCGGAGCCTTGGATTCACCGGTGATGAAGCGGGCATCAAATGGACCATTTACGATCAAAATCTTGACGTTGGCACAATGCGGATCGAATTCCGCGCCGGCTCCGCAGACTGGTACCCCGTGCCGTTTCAGCCAGTTGCAGAGGGAACGACTCGATTCAAACCGGGCGCACGTGGTCCGATTGAGCTTCGACTGCGGGTCCTCGATCGAGCGGGAAATGAAACGGTGCAGCAGGTGAATCTGCAAATGCCTGGTGGTCCTCAGGGGATGGCGGCTTCCGGGGCGCCCGGGATGCCACCGGCAATGCAGCCGTACCCGCCTCAGGGAATGAATCCCTCCAGCGGATCGAACCCTGCGAGAGGGATCCCTGCGTTTGGTGGAAGTCCGCCACCACAGCAAAATCCCATCGGAGGGGGATATGCGCCAAGTACTGGGATGACTCCCCCGGTCTCGAATAACCCCGCGGGTCCCTCAATGAATCTTCCTCCTGGGATGGATAACTCACGGCCGGTGGGGCAAAACGGTGGTTCCTCCTTCACCCCGGCAAATCCTGGAGGGTTCAGCGTTCCGCCTCCCCCCAATATTGGCGCAACGATGCCAGCGCCAATGGCTCCGAATGGGATGGGAGCGCCGAATCTGGGAACGAACCCAGGGCCGAGCCCAAGTCCCGCTCCGAACAACATGAACGCACCAGACTTGTTGCTTCCCCAGACGATGTTGTCCGATCAACAGAATCGGTCGCGACCGATGTCACCGAATGGAAATGTGAATGGGATGGGTAATCCGGCCGGCATGCCCCAAGGTCATCTCGTTTCCAATCCTGGCGCGCCGCCGGTTCGCAACAACTTACAACTCGTCAACTCGACAAGGTTCGGGATTAACTATGAGATTGCCGAGATCGGCCGGAGTGGACTGGGGGGAATATCTCTTTACTGGTCATACGACGGCAATACGTGGAATTACCACGGCGATGACGAGGACCTTCAAAGCCCATTTGCGGTAGAAGTGGACGGTGAGGGGACGTTCGGCTTCAAGATCGTCGCACGAAGCAAAGCAGGGCTCGGAGACGATCCGCCGCGCGCGGGAGATCAGCCCGACGTCTGGGTCGAGGTCGATATCACTCCCCCCGAGATCGATCTAAAGCCGCCGCAACCGGGGCGAGGGGCATCGTCTGGGGTCCTCGACATTGAATGGCAAGCGCGCGATAAGAATCCGGCGCCAAAGCCGATCTGTCTGTACTATTCCGAAGAAGCGAGCGGACCCTGGAAGCCGATTGCTGAAGGAATCGAGAATAGCGGTCGCTATCAATGGCAGATTCCAAGTGATCCCAGCATGCCGTACAAGTTCTTCGTTCGCATCGAGTGCAAGGACCGAGCCGGAAATACCGGGCGAACGGAAACGCCGACTCAAGTCATCGTCGACTTGACCCGCCCGAAGATCCGTATTCTTCGCGTCGAACCCTCGTCGAAAAGCAATAGCGACATCAGCGTGACGCCGCTTCCTCCCTGATTCATCATTGTTCTTGGGGCGGGCTTTCGACCGTCACCTATTCGTGCCATTTCGATAAGTCTCAACGCCACGACTGCAAATTCGACACAGCCTGACATCGCGGCGATGTAAGTTTCTACTAGGAAAGTCGTGCACTAGGTCTCGGCTCGATGAAGGTCCACATTTTTGAGCGAAGGCAATTCCAAAACCACTTGGTCGATCCTTCTCGATGCGGGCCATCATTCCCTCCGCGCGCTGCCGGTCTCGATTCCCTTGCCTCTTCCGCTTGATCAAACCGACAGCCTTGGCCCTCCCATGCTTCTGCGCGAAGGCCGGCAGCGCCCAATTCCCTGTCAGTGGAACCGGACTGGCGATGAGATCTGCGCGGTATGGCTCATCGATTCCATGCGGAGGGGGGAGAAATCCCTTTACCGGCTATCGATCGGCGAGCGGAAGAGACAATCTCCGGCGCGAATGCATATCGAAAAGTCGCCGGCTGGTTGGACGGTATTCGATGAAGAGCTTCGCATTGCGGATTATTTAGTGCCGGAGCGCGGCACGCCTCGAATGACCCTTTATGGTCCCACCGGTCAGTTCGCGGTGATGCAGCACCTCGCGATGCCTCGTTGGTTGGATAAAGGGTTGCCGGCACGCGGAACGATTGAGGGGGAACGATCACTACTTCGGGTGCAATCCTCCACGATGAAGTCAACGAGCGGGCCCGTGTTCAGCGCGTTAAGCACGGAGTTCGACTATGTCGACCCTCTGGATCGAAAGATTATCGCGGAGTCGACGCTGATTCGTTTTCACTCGGCGGAACGAGGGATCCGTGTGATTGATCTTTCGGTGATTTGGAAAGCGGTGGCTGAAGGACTGACACTGATCGATCCGCATCCAGAAGCTTATCAGCGACTCCCGGTTCTCCGGGTGAAAATGTCTGCGCCGATCGGCGAAGAGATGACGAGCGACGCGGGGAGACGAGGAAAGGCTGAAGTGATCGATCACATCGCTGGGGGAATTCAAATCCAGCAGGGTGGGGCGAAGCTCGGCATTTTGGCACGCGCTTCTACCGTGGGATTCCCGCCCATTTGGGAATTAGGAGACGATTCAACGCTCTCGATCGTTCCTCGGCTCGTCGATGCTCGTTGGCTTCGTTCCCCCATCCGCCTCGCATTGGGGGAGTCTTGGAGTATGAGCTATCGTTTCGTTGTCAGTCCGGCCGTGGCTGAGGCAGCCGATGATCTGACATCGTTCGATGTCGAACCGAACATGTCAATCTGTGCGGACGAATCGAATCCCCGGTGATCGTCTGTAGCGAAGAATCGACTTATTCTGTGATGCATTGGGTCTTCATCGAAAATAATAAGTTGTCTCCGATCAATCCTGTGTCATCCGCGCGACGATACGACACTTGCACGATGCAAGCACGCACTCGATTCGCATCAAGGATGAGCAGCCATGCAAACCCGGTCCTCTCGAGCCATTTGGCGAGCGATCCTTTGTGGTTCCATGGTACTTTCCATTTCGCCTTCTTCGGCTGCGTCGCCTGAGCAGGACATTCCGACGCTTCCCTCGCGGATTCCTACAACTCGCCCCCTTGGGCTGAGGACGAATTCGTCGAGGCACTCCTTGCCGCTTCGAAATGTCTCCGCGAATCAACAGCCCGAGGTTCGCCCGCAGGAAGATTCGAAAGCGAATCCTCCAGCACAGCATCAGCCAGGACCGGTGGGCAAAACAGACATCCCTCCGCATTCCGGCTCTTCACCCACGGGGACGGCCACCGAAGGGTGCGGGCCGTGCGGCGGTGCTCCGTGCATTCCTTATCTCCGCAATCGCCCAGACGCGCACTGCAATCAGGGTGATCGCATAAAAATGTACAACAGGATGTACGAGCCGAACTGGTACAAGTATTACCGATGCTGTCATTACGGTTACCACCCCACGCAATGGGCCGCATGGCCTGAGGGTTGGCTGACGTGCCGTCATCCGCAACCAGGGCCGCATCCGTACGACTATCAGCCTCCAAAGCCTGACAAGAAAGAGCTCGATCGCGAGCGCCGAATTCAGGAGAGCGAGCGACGTACCGATCGCGAAGCCCCCGGCGAGCTTCCCGATCCTTTGCTGCCCGGCCCGATTGAGGGACCGAGACCACTCGCTCCGCCGCAAAACACGACACCGAATACGGAAGGGTTGTTGCCCCCCGGCAATCCACCCGAACTATTGCCATGAATGAGCAAGATGCCCTAGCGACTTTGCTGAGCCCTACGAAAAAAGGTTAGCATCAGCCGCGGAAGGGTAATCGATCTGCTGAAGACTGAGGACTCGCATGGGATTGCTTCTAGTGATCACGCTGGCCGCGAGACGCATCTCGCGATTTCGAAATCGTCGGGCAGCGCGGCGAGCGATCACCTTGCGAGGCGCTGAACTTTGCCGTTCCACGCCGGCGGGCCCTTTGACTCCTCCCGCCGGCGTCTTTTCTCCATTGCCCGTACCGGTCCCCGTCCCGGTTCGCCGCAGGTAATCAGAATTGCACGACGTCGCTGAAACGATTCGATCGGAAGAGCACGCCATTAGTGCGATACATTGTTCTTCCGCGCGAACCATTCGCGAGCAAGCATGCCGTATCGGATGACGTCGACATATCGTCCTTCGACGAATTGAGCTTCCCGATCGACTCCTTCTTTGACGAATCCGATTCGTTCGTAGCAGCGAATACCAGCGTCGTTAAACGCGAAGACTGTTAAAGTCACGCGGTGCAAATTGATTCCTTCAAAGGCGTGGGCAATCAAGAGTTCAAATGCCTCTTGTCCAAGACCCAGGCCTCGCTTGTCGGCTGGTCCAATGAAGATGCCGAGTTCCGCACGCCGATGGACCCAATCGATCTGATGCAACCCAGTGCATCCGATCGGTTCGTGGGTCTCCGATTCGACAATGATGAACGGCTGATGATTCCCTCCCGGAGTCGCGGTGGTTTCCAGGAACCTTTTTTCTTCTAACTCTGTCAATGGATGCACCCGAGAAAGAAACCGCCGGGTGCCAGGATCGTTCAGCCAATGAAGGACCCGGGGAATATCACTCTCCTGTGGTGGGCGAAGTGATACCCGTTTTCCTCTCGAAAAGACGATTGGGTAGGGGTCATTAGATGTCGTCATGAGATTCTCCTCGCTCACGACGTGGAAGAGTCTGATTTGGGTTGTGAGGTTCAGAGCGATTCGGTTAAACTTCAAGCCTCGGGTCGCCAACAGTGGGTGATTTCCAATATCACGATGCAGTTCACGAACAATATCGAAGGCTTCTTCGTGAGAGGGGAAGTGAGTTTCTGCTGGGCGGGACCCGAAATGCCTTGCCCGCCGATTGTTACCCGTTCCCAAATGAGATGAAGTCCCGATTTCCAGCGCGAGACATCCATGCCCAACGGAATGAATAACGGTCACGAACGACTTCTGAACGAGGCAATCAAGAGCCTGGACAAAGTCGATGAGCAGTTGAATCTGACTCGCGAGAATATTTCACGGGCAGCCTACCATAACGGCAAAGCCCGAAAAGCCCTTCTAGGGCTAGGAGGACTTCCCAGCGTTGCATTCTCCGTCACGGGATTTGCGCTTATTGCATTCGCCGGATGGAGTGGTTTGCGGGGCATGACACACCCCGATCATGCCAACACTGAAATGAAAGAGTCCACGCCTGTTGCAGCGAAGGCGGATGCATCCGTTCTTCCGGTAACATTCGTCGGAGCGAAAGAGACGGGTCTCTTTCACCTGCCGGGTTGTGTTAACGCTACTAAGATTAGAGAAGACGACCGCCTGACGTTTCCCAATGCCGATGATGCTCGGTCGGCCGGTTTGAAGATATGTCCCATTTGCGGACAGAAGCATTGATTTCCCGTTGCCAAGATGGCCGGGGTTTTATTCCTTCCGCGATGAGCCAATGATTGATCTCGCGAAGTAACTGAGACAGCATTCACCACGATCGATTATCGTGAGTCTATCGCTGTCGAGATGAGAATGAGCTTCTCTCTGATCTTGACCACTCCTGAGGGTGCGGTAAGACGAGTCAGAGTTCGAAGCTCGAGGAGATCCCTTCATGCAGACGGCCCAACGTGATGATTCGCTCGAGTCCGAACTTCGAACATTGCTCCGGTTGCGACTCAAGCATCCCTCCGCGAGCAGCGAAGCCAAATCATATCGACAGGCAATCATCGATCGCGTTCGACGCCTGAAGGCGCTTCGACTCGCTCGCCGAGCCAATACGGAAATGCTTCTTCCACCTCTCCGAAAGAAGTTTTCTCCAAGAACGATTCGACCCGAGCAGACCCTCGACGAGCAGCCTTCGGCAAGTTAGTGAGCGTGGTACTCATTTCGAATATCGTCAACTGGCCTGTCTAGAAAACTCTTGGTAGGTCGAAGATTTGCGGTGTTGACCCGGAACGCATATTTACTGCCATCGCTCGTTATCAAGTAAAGAACGTCTTCGTCCTCTTTCGTTCCAAGGGCAGCGAATCGCACCAATTGTTTAGAATCAATTTCATTTGCCAGCGGATTCTCGGAGAAGGCGAGATCTCTGAAATTTTCATCAATCATCTGGATGAGGGGAGTTTTTTGAAGTCCGGCCGAGTCTTCGACTAATTGGAGCAAAGGAAGAATATCGGCAAGCCTTCCCATAGGCGGGCTATCGAAAGCAGAGTTGTACGCCTGAATCGCAGCTTTGAGTCGGGACAAGCTGTGAAACCACGGCGCAGCAACCCCCGTTACCATGTCAAGTGATGGCAGTAAGAGTGCGATAAGCAGTACAATAAGAGCGACGCCGATCCCGATTCTCGTCCAGTAAGAAACGATTGATAGTGTGTCGTTCGCATGCTTGGGCAATCGTTCTGCTCCCTCCATTTCGGCAGGTTTTTCAGATTCTCCGGATTCTTCCGCTGATTTCACGCGTCCATTCCTCATGAGCCTGGCCGGATGTTCTTCCGGACAACTCGTATAGTACACTTTCTCAGGCTGATCACATCCGGTTGTCCGGCCGGCATGCCTTGGGGTACTGATGTCGTTCGTCGTCAATCTCATCATTCTGACTCTCGTGGGGCGAGTCCAAGAACTCGTGCCTCCTCTCGCCTATTTGAAGCCGGTGATGATGGCGATGCTGCTTGGCGGCTTCGCGCTGGTCGTTTACTACCCCTACCAATCCATGGGGCAGAAGATGAGCCGGCCCACCTTCTTTTGGATGCTCGCCTCAATTGGCTTTGTCGCGAGCGTTCCCATGGGCCTCTATCAAGGTAAGTCGATTCAATTCCTTTCGCTGACGTATCTCTGCACCGTCTTTCTCTTCTTACTCGTTTCTCAATGTGTTCGCCGATTTCGAACGCTCGAACAAATAGCCACGACCCTCATGGTGATGACATTCATGCTCGGAGTCGCGATCATCGTGATCCCCAAGCGGATCGTGACGGATACCGGCTTTCGTTCATCAGTCAGCGATACTTATGACGCCAACGATCTGGCGGTCGTGTTCGCGATGGGGATCCCCTTCGTCTTCTACACTGCCTGGCGCGGCGGATTTTTGACGAAGATGGTTTGCGTCGTCGTAACACTGCTGGCCGCGTACGGTATTCATTTGACCGGCTCGCGCGGAGGTTTGATTTCTCTCGCCACGGTGTTCCTTTACATGGTGGTCCGAGTCAAGGAGATCGGCAGCTTGCTTCGCACGATGCTGATCGGAGTCTTCATATTGGGGGCATTAGCCGCCACTCAGACGAGCACGTTTCAGCAGCTCATCCTTGCGGTCAACGGCAAAGATTACAATACGTCCGCAGAAGATGGACGGCTTCAAGTTTGGAAACGAGGACTGGGCTATATCGCGACGCATCCCATCGTTGGAGTCGGCATCGTTTGTTTTGAAGAGGCGGAGGGTCTACTTTCCGGGCGATCAACCACCGCGCGCGGCATTCGCTGGACGGCCGCTCATAACAGCTATATTCAGGTTTGCGCGGAAGTCGGAATCCCCGCTTTCGTCTGTTGGATACTGATGATTGCAAGTTCCTTTGCGGAACTCAGACGCCAGCGTCGATTACTCCTCGAATGGAATAGTGACGTCGAAGTTCGGCGAATGCTTTTCTATCGGGGAATGGTCGAGACCTCTCTCTGTGCGTATGTGGTTGGTGCTTTCTTCTTAAGCCTCGGCTATTTCGTCTATCTCTACCTTGTGGTCGCGATCGTAGTGGCGATGAGTGTGATCACGAATGAGAAAATCGCTCAAATCGAAGAAGAAGCGTATGAGGAGATCGACGACGAAATCGACGAATCGCACGGGTCAGAACTTGCCCCTGGACAGCCGGAGCATGAGTATTCAACGTAGGTAGAGTTGGAGGGAGCCCGCCTTAGTCCCTGATACCGCAAGATGAGGTGCAACGATCACCCGGCGGTCTTCCAACCATGGAACTTGTCGGGAAACAATTCGAGAATCAAGGATGGGCCATACGTGATTCGCGTGCACGTAAAGAATCAGCGAGTCAATCGAAGTTTCGTCCATTCGCATGGGCCGATTGAGTTCGGCCGTGTCCCCGCGCGAGGGGAGTGCACCCGTTTCGTTCTTTTCGACGACGCCACTTCAAAGTGTCACCTCCGTGTCACTGAAATCCCCCCTGATCGAGTGAGGTTGGAGAACACGAGCAGTCGATCCAAAGTGTTCATCCCAGGCGTCGGCCCCATTGAAATGAATCAGAGCGTGGAACTTGAATTGCCGTTGACGGCGGTTCTTGGGCAGACCCGCATCGAACTTTCACGGGCAGAGGACGGAGACGTCGCCCTGTCGCGGGGTGGAAGTAAGGTCGGTTATGAAACGATCGCCGCGCCGGTCGCGCTCAAGAATCTCGTCAACGAAATGCCCGAGTCGCTGTTGTCGCTTGGTAATGATCTTTCGCCGGAACGTTTGCTCCGTTGGTTCGAAATGCTCGTTGGCGTTCAGAGAGCAGTTGCGGGAAGTCCGGAGTTTTATCGCCAGACCATTGAAGCTCTCGTGCAACTCGTGGGAATGGATCAAGCCGTCATTCTCTTGCACCACGGTGATGGTTGGCAACCGGCGGCCGAGCTTCGTACTCGTCCCGGTTCGAGCACCGACATGGGAACGGTGAGCTATAGCCGATCCCTCGTCGATTCGGTGGCGAAAGAGAAAAGAACGCTGTATCGCAACTCTGCCGAGGACGCGATGTATCAAAGCCTCGCATCGATTGAATCGGTGGTGGCTTCACCCATTCTCGATGCTTCGGAGTCGGTGGTTGGAGTGCTGTACGCATCGCGCGCCGTGACGGCAGCGGGGGCGGGTTCCCAGAAAGTAGGTCCGCTTGAGGCGCAGGTGGTTCAGCTTTTGGCGGCCGGTGTCGGCACGGGATTGGTGCGACTCGAACGGGAAGCCGAAGCGGTTCGTTCGCGGGTGCAATTCGAGCAATTCTTCAGCCGGGAATTATCTGAGGAACTTGGCAGAAATCCGACGCTCCTCGAAGGCCGAGAGCGCGAGGTGAGCGTGCTCTTTACCGATATTCGCGGCTTTTCTCGGTTGGCGCAGCGTCTCGGTGCTCGGCAATACTATAGGATGGCTCAGGATATTCTTTCGGTTCTCACCCAACGAGTTCAAGAGACACGAGGTGTCGTCGTCGACTACACCGGCGATGGATTGCTCGCGATGTGGAATGCGCCGTTCGACCAGCCGTCTCATGCGGTTGAAGCCTGTAAGACCGCTCTCGCGATGGCCGGCGACCTGCCGGGACTGCGCAAGACTTGGGAGGGAACAGCCGGCGGTTTGTTGGATATCGGCATTGGGATCAACACCGGTCCCGCCCTTGTCGGGAACACAGGAACACCCCAAAAGATGAAGTACGGGCCTCGTGGACATACCGTCAATCTGGGGAGCCGGATCGAGGGGGTCACGAAGCAGTTCGGCACCCGGATCATCATCTCGCAATCGACGCGTGATTCGATCGGCGATGCCTTTCCGGTCAGACGTTTGGGAAAGGTACAGCTTGCCGGCCTGATTGAATCCGTCGATCTATACGAACTGTGTGGGGAAATCACGGGGGAACAGAAGAAACTTCACGGGCAGTACGAACGGGCTTTGTCACTGTTCGAGAATGCCAAATTTGCCGAGGCCGCCGAAAAACTGCGAGTCAATCTTGCCGAGACGTCGGGCGAACTCGATGTTCCCACGTTTCAATTGCTCGCCCGCGTCATCCAATGTCAGAAAAGCCCGCCCGCTAACTTTGATCCAAAATGGGTTTTTGATGTGAAGTAGTCGTCTCGAAATTCCGCTCAGGCAACAGCCCGGGATCCGTCGCATGAGGGCTGATCTGATCAATCGTGCAAAAGTCGGTTAGACGAGCGTGTCGAGGGCGGCTTTGTTACTACAGTCAGTCGTCGCTTGAACCTGCTCGGTGGCATGTAGCTTGGCGAGTTTCACGGTTTGCTCTGTCTGAGCCTGCTCCGCTGTGGCCGCGATCTGAGCGAGTTGCTGCATTTGGGCCAAAACCTGAGCATTGGCCTGATGCATGGAATTGATGGACGACATGACAATGTCCCCTCCGCCAGTGATCGAAAACCCTTTGAAAAGATAGCTTTCGAATCTCGGGGAAGGATGAGGCGAGGGCCGTTTAGCACCGTCGGCTCGCCAAGTTTGAGATTTGTCGAATTTATCTCTCTCGAATCGATGGCGTCAAAATGGATTGTTGGAAATAATCGGGCTGTCTGGGGACGCGCCGGTCCGAAAAAGGAATGGGTTCTGCATATTTCGCAGAGGAGTGCGAAGTGATTCAAGTATCGCCCGAGCATGTTTCAAAAGCGTCTCACTTCACCAGCCCGAAAATTCCGTCTTTTACTTCACTTCTCGCGACAACGCATCAGATTTTCGCCCCCGACGAATTCAGCCGACTTCTCCCACGATCTGGACATAGCCATTGTTTCGGTCCCCTCGCCGAGACCGAACGAATCGCATTCGATTTCCTTATTCACGGTGGCAAGCGATTTCGTCCTCTCATCACCTTGGCCGCCTATCAAGCGTGTGTGGATTCCCCGAATGATTCACTCGAAACGATCGACGTTATCCCGACGGATGCCGTGAGCCGCGCCCTCATCGCTATTGAAGTATTTCACAAAGCATCGCTCGTTCATGACGACATTGAGGACGACGACGCTTATCGCTACGGCCGAGAGACTTTGCATCGACAATATGACACGGCGACGGCCATCAACGTCGGAGACTATCTGGTCGGGTTAGGGTACCGGATCATTACGGCAGATAGAGAGACCTTGGGAAGCGATCGGGCTGCGGATATCCTTCACCACCTGATGGATGCGCACGTCAAGCTCACCGAGGGCCAGGGGGCCGAGATCGCGTGGCGAACGACTGCGGATAAGACGTTGACGCGTGAAGATGCCATCGGGATATACACGCGAAAAACGTCCCCCGCTTTCGAAGCCGCTCTCTACACAGGCGTTCGGTTGGTGGGTGAATGTCGAGAGTTTGAGCGATTCCTTGCCCGATATTCTCGCCACCTAGGAATCGCGTTTCAAATCTTGAATGATCTCTCTGATTGGGCAGGCGACGTCAACAACAAGCTTATCGCGAAGCAGGACGCGAAGTCACTGCGCCCCACCATGCTTTTGGCCATCGCGCTCGAGAAGGCGAAGATTGCCGAGCGTGCAAGAATTGAGCGATTGCTCGGTAAGAACGTGACCGTGGGATCGAGTGGAAGCGAACTCGGCGATCTTTTCACCCAATTGGATGTTTTCCGTGATGCTCGGAAAATGGTGATTGAGCACCGCTGCATAGCGCACGATGTCGCCGGCGAGATTCCGCATGCGGGCCTTCGAAATCTCCTTCATCAGTTACTCGATGTAGTCCTTCCTAATGATCAAGCCTCCGCCGCGGCTGCCAGCTGAAAGGCTGCACGAACCTTAATCGGCAACGTTTGACTTCCCGGGATCAATTCGGCGAGAATTCGGCTCAGCGGAGACAGGCTCCGTCGCTAATTGCAGGAGCGTGGTTCGATGCCTCCGTACTTTGAGCATGAGCGAATCGTCGTCCCCAGCGATGTGGATGAATTGGGGCATGTCAACAATCTGATTTACATGCAGTGGGCGATCAATGCGGCGATCGATCATTCGGCTGCGAACGGTTGGAATTTCGAACGATACAAGCAGATCGGAGCAGGGTGGGTCGTTCGAACCCATTCCATCACCTATCTTCGTCCCGCGTTTCTCGGCGATAGGATCGTGGTGAAGACTTGGATTGCTGAGAGAGCACGCGCGACAAGTCGGCGAATGTATCAGATCAGTCGTTCGGAAGAGAGCGGTGTGGTTCGTTTGGCCGACGCCTACACCGATTGGGTGTTTGTCGATTTCGCGAGACTTGTTCCGCGCCGAATTCCACCAGAGGTCTGTGATTCATTTCCTGTCCTGGGCGAGAACCCTGATCAGTCGGTCGGCTAGATCTCCAGCGGCTCGCGACCGTGTTTGCAGTAGAACTCACCTACTTGGTGAGGATGAGTTTGTTGTTTCGCGTGATGCGCAGGCGGTACGTTTCTCCTTGATGTGTGATGATGATTTCCTGCCCGCCTCGAAGGAGTTCCTCGCTCTTGATGATGGGCGCAGGAGCAGGTGATGGAGTTTGTTCGGTCATCATTTGTTCGCCTAGCCGCCGGTTGGTTGAGAAAGTAATACAGGGCCACTAGTAGAAATTGAGACTCAGTATCTATTCTTAGTTGATCATATGGTTATTTTCAACGCTCCTTCTTGAATCAATTGGGCGCCTAATGGGAGTGGAGTTTTCTACTTCCGTAACCGTGATCAATTTTCCTTAAGCCTATGCTGTTACAACTCCTATGTGAATGAATTGGTGTCAGTCCGAAACAACTAAACATCGCGGCAACGTCCATCAAGTTGCGAGTTTCAAGAATTAGTGGCCAGGGTATTGACAGCTTGGCAGGAGAGATTAAAACATATTCTTGAGATTGAGTCTCAGTTGCGACGCCCAGTGAGCATCGCCGCTCAGCGGACGAGCACATTCCCGCCAGCCAGCATTTCTGCCAGCCAGCACAAACTCCAAATTGGATCGCGCCGATCGTCGTTGCGGTCTCCAGCCAGTTTGTTTTTGCATTCGCGCGCGGCGAGTGCATTTGAGGAGAGGTTTCATGCGCTCAGCTTTTCGATTCGCGGCAGTTTTCGGATTGGCCTTCAGTTTGACGTCGGTCCAGGCGGCATTCGTTGTGCCAGGATTTCGAGGAGAGGCGAATACCACTTACCAGGAGTGGAATATTTTCTCTTCCACCGCTGGGCCGAATGCTCCGGATGTGGCCAATTCAAACGTAAACGGGACGGCCAATGTCGTCGAACTGAGTGGTGGAGCATTCGTGACGAGCGGGGGGAATATCTACTCTCCCACCTTTGTGACCTCGTTCAGCGTGACGGTGCCCGATTTCAATCTTGGCTCGGGCTATATCACGAATGCCGTCATTCAGATCCGTACCCAGGGAACGAACGTTGACAACTCCAGTGTTTTATTCAACGGAGTGTCGGCCGTGAGTGCGACGCTTCTCCACTCTGAGGTGTTGGGCGGGTTCGGTGGCAACCTCGAAGATTGGGAATACGTGTTTTCGAACGTTCCCAGCAATCTCTCGCTCGACACGATCACGTTCCATGCGGCAGGCTCATCCATGAGCCTCGACCGGTTGTCGGTGGATACCCAAGCGGTCGCTGTCCCCGAGGTAAGTTCATTTCTGATGATCGGTGTCGCTGCTGCCACGGTATTCGGTATTGCTCGTCGCCGTGCGGCCACCAAATAGTCCGCGGGTCAAATCGAAGGGAATGGGGCAATCGCTCCGCTCCCTCGATGCTGTTGATGAGGAAGGAGAGCTTGGATGCGATTGATCATTCAGTCTCGAATGTCATCGATGGTGCGCCGAGCCTTCACGCTCATTGAGCTATTGGTGGTCATTGCTGTCATCAGCCTTTTGGTGGCGATTCTGCTACCCGCCATGTCTTCTGTATTAGAAGCCGCTCGAGCGATGCAGTGTCGCACCAATCTGAAGCAGCTTGGCGTTGCTCTTCTCGCTTATCATCAAACTCACGATGTCCTTCCCTCCGCCGCTGATGGTGGCGGGGGAACGGGGTCGGTCTACTTCAATTCGACGGGATACAGTCGATTGCTCCCCTACCTCGAGTTGAAGGCCGTCTACGATCAGTTCAATTTCGAGGCGAATTCAGGATTCGGTTTCGACTATGCGTGGATCTCTCCGGCGAATTCGACCGCATTTCAAGTTCCGATCGACCTCTTTCTCTGTCCCTCGAATTCACGAGCCTCGGCCACCCCTTTTCAAGCTCCCAGCAGTCCTAACGCTCCGTCCTGGTCCGTCGGACGTGCTGCGGTCACGGATTATCTCTTCTCCGGGGGAGCGGACCGAGTGGCGGATGCCCGTTATGCATCGTCTGAGAGAATGGGGGCGATCGGATTTTACACGCAGACACGTTTAAGTGATTTGCGGGATGGAACGGGGAATACGTTCTTGATGGGAGAATCTGCTGGAGGAGGAGTTCGAAACCGGCTGTATGCGTCGGATGTGTCCGGTTCCGGAAGTCTGCAAGACGGTGACACCGGGGAAACGTATCGACGCGTTTGTATTCCTGTGACGAAACCTCCGACCGCGGATGACGGATTCAGCCTGGTGATCGATAACTTGATGCATCAGGGTTATGGCCGAAAGAGACCGATGGCGACGTTCAAGCTCGTTGTTTACAGCGGACTTGTGGCAAGAACGTCAGATGCGCACGGCAATTTTTATCCTCCTAATGACTGTGCGTATTTGACGGCGACCGACATTTTTCCGGCTGCCGACGAAACGCCTGCGCAAACGCGAATCAAGCACCCGCAGTATTTGCCGAATTTTAGAAGTGCTCACCGCGGCTTCACGAACATGCTCATGGCCGACGGAAGTGTAGTCTCTGTGACCGATGGGATCGATGGATCAATCTTCATGGCTCAATCAACGATCGCCGGCGGAGAATCACAGCGTATCGTCGAATGAATGTGGAAAAGGATAGTTTGGATGTGCCGCAGTTCTTCGATCGTGCTCCTCCTATTGATTGTTATGACGGCGGGTTGTGGTTCAGCCGCTTCAAACAATCAATCTCCCATCGCCTCTGAAGCCGAGATCCATCAGTCACAGGAAGAGATTTCCAGGCGAGAAGCGCAAGCGCAGGCAGACGAGGCAGAGTTCTTTCGGCGCAAGGGAAGGCATTGATCGGAAAAACGCAGGATTGAAACGGTCCGGAATTTCCAGTGCGAAGTCCAAGGCAAGGCCAAGATGTTAGTCGTTTCGTTCTCGGCTTCGGGAATAGTCGGAGCCGAAAAGTGACCTAGAGGAGGATGAACCTGGATCGTCAACGTCATCACCGAGCACGATGATCTTGCTCCCAGAGTCGGAAGGATTGAAGAGAGTATCCCCCGGGCGATGGGTGTCCAACAGATCAAGCGACTTCAGTCGGTCGAGTTCTGAGATACGGTCGGAGAGTTCAAGTTCTGCTTGGACGGGAGCGTCGATGCTTGGATGCGTGGTGCCGCTCGCAAGGATCTGCGTATCCGAAGCATCTATCGATTGTCCATTGTTCGATGGAGCGGAATAGGTGACCTCAAAGATGATCGGACCGATCTCGAGTTGATCGCCCGGCAACAGAACCTGGTCACCTCGGATGGCCCGGCCATTCACGAGCGTGCCGTTACAGCTTTCAAGGTCGCACACGACGAGCCACCCATCGCGACTTTTCAATACGCAATGGCGTCGGCTGACTTGGCGAGCCGCAATTCGCAAGTTGCATTCGCGATGACGGCCAATGAGTGTTGGAAAATGGCGAACGGTTAACGACGAAGTCGTCGTCTTCCCTTTCTTCACGGCGAGTTGAATTTCCACGCAGCGTTCTCACTAATTGGTGGGGAGCACCATGGGCAGGTCAGCACCGCATCGTGTGGAGAGCAAAGGTTGGACGAGCAATCTAGTTCAGTCTGCTCACAAATACCCGCCGACACGACTGTAGACCCACAGAGTAACATCCCGCTTGAAGTTCGCCAAGCCCCTTTATAACCCGAATTTCCGTCAATCTCGAATTGCGAGCGTAGCGAGTGATCTCCCTATCAATATGGCCTTCCCCGTCGAAGACCTCTGTGGGCGAATAGGAGTATCAATTCGAATATTACCCGATTCCGCTTCGCTAGACGAGATTTTCTCTGGGAAGTTTCAGCCCTCCATCCACGGTCAAGGTTGCCCCGTTGATGTATTCCGAGTCGTCACTGGAAAGAAATAGAACCGCCCGGGCAATTTCATCAGGTGTTGCAAGTCTCTTCGTAGGAAGAAGTTCTGTTCGACGGGCAATCTCCTCCTCGCTGAAATAGCGCCGCTCCCCCGGCGTATTCGTCCAACCGGGATGGACTAGGTTCACCCGGATGCCGAGCGGCAACAATTCGGCGGCGGCGGTTTTTGCCATGTGATCGACGGCCGCTTTCGCCATGTTGTAAGCCATGCAGCGTGGAACGGGGATCACCGCATGCGGAGACCCAATGACGACGATCGAGCCCTTCGTCTGCTGCTTCACCATTCGATCGGCCGCCGCCCGGACGCTGTTGTAAGCGCCCCACATGGTGACATCGATCGTTCGCCTCGCCTCTTCGATCGGCTGCTCATAAAAGCGACCACGAAGACTGAAAGCCGCATTCGCGACGAAGTGATCGAATCGTCCTGAGGCTTCGACCGCGCGACCGACGAGCGAATGCATATCGTCGAGGCGCGTGACATCTCCCTGAATGAACTCGGCTTTGCCGCTTCGCGCGCGAATCTCGTCAACGACGGGCTCCGCATCGATGATGTCGTTCAGAAAGACATGGGCACCCGCAAAGGCGAAATGTTTTGCAATCGCCGCTCCGATTCCGCGAGCGGCTCCCGTGACGACCGCCGTTCTCCCCGCAAACTCCATCCCATCCCCCGCTTCAACAGGGAAGCGTCCATTGCGCTTCTACCACAAGTCGTGACCCGTTGTCATGCTGCAGTAAGGTCGGTTTGGAGACAAGAAAGAAAGGCCGTCGTTGGAACTGGTACGATCCGCAAACCTTCGCGCGTCGTTAGTCGTTGTACTTGCTACCCGGCTGCTGCAGGAGCTGCTCCACCCTCAAGGGCGGAGATTTCCTGACGCAGGACTTTGAGTAAAGCGAAGACGATCGCGCCGATCGCCGGGCCGATAAAGATGCCGAGCACGCCGGCAAACTGTATCCCGCCGAAGACGCAAATGAGGACGAGAAGAGGATGCAACTCGGCCGATCCCTTTAGGACCATGATTCGGATTAAGTTGTCGATCGATGATACGACGACGAGCCCGAGGAAGAGAACCGCTGCGCCAGCCACGAAATGATCGTTGAAGAAGAGAGTGAGCGCCGTCGGCAACCAAACGAGAGAAGCCCCTAAGAATGGGACGAGTGCGGCCACTGCCGTGAGGCCTCCCAAAAGGAATAACCAGCCTCCCAGGTGGGCATCGGTGAACAGGTTGATGAAGAACAAGCCGATGGTCATGACGATGGCCTGGCCGATCGCTGCCATCACCGTCCCCCAAATCGCCGCCCGGCAGACATTCGCGAACTCTTGGCGGATCACCCTGTCATGGGCGACGTCAATCGGAGTCGTCTCTTCCCAAGTTCGAATGATGCGTGCTCCATCGACCAGAAAGAAGAAATAGGCGATGAGAATGATCCCGAACTGAATGATGGCGTCGAGCATGCTTCCGATCACCCCTTGACCCCATTTGACCGCTGGCCCGAGAAGCGACTCGCCAAATTGCTTGGCGCGCATCTTGAGTTCGTCATGGCTGATATCGAGACGATCGTCGATCTTTTTCACGATCTCGTGGAATCGTGGAGCCTCTTCGCTCACCTCTTGCTGCAAAAACGCGACGCCGCGCTGAAACTGACTAATGCCCGCTGTCGCGCCGACCAGGACGGGTAACACCACGAGCAAGACAAGAAGCAAGGTGAAGAGGGCCGCCGAGACGTATCGCCAGCCGCCGAGCCGCTCGGAGAGTTTCAGATAGGCGGGGTAAGTGACCAGCGCCGCCATCGCGGCCGCCAGCAACGAAAGGATGAACGGCATCACGATCATGACAAACAGAACGACGAGCCCCAGCGTCACCAGCGCCAAAATCACGAACGAAATCATCTGGGGATGCTGATCGGGGAGCGCGGAAGAAAGGATCTGCGTCACTTTCTTTTTCTCGGCAGCGGGGGGAGAGACGGCTTCAGAGGATGGAGTGATGGATTGATCTGGTGTCGGCGTCGGAGTGTCGTTGCTCAAGGGGCCGTTTCCTTGGTCTTCAATTCACGGGACAGACTAGGTTGTCGATAGCTCGCCTATCGTAATGCTTTAAGCGAAATGATGCTATCGACAGTTCCGCAGGGATCGCTCCGACCTTCGGGGGCATCATTTAATGTTCCCCGTCTTCGAAAGGCATCTGTCGAAAAATGGGGGCTGCCAAGAAACGATGCGTGGGGGATAATCGTCTCATGCCTACGGGGGACCGCCGCTAAGCGATGCTGAGTTTGAAAATTGATTCAGTGACTTTCGGCACAAGAGGGCAAGCTTTGTCGGCTTGATTCTCATTGACGAGGAATGGAGCGCGTGATGACGGGTCGATGGCTTTTGGGAATGGCGACGATGGCAGCCATCGCGGCGACCATGGGAATCATGGGGGGGACGGAAATGGTGAATGCCGATCCTGCGAACGACGAGAACCTTTTGCAGAAGGCTCGTGCGGCCCTCAAACTTCAGAACTACAACGAGTCCCTTCGTATTGCTCAGCAGGTACGCGAGGCGAATCCTCCGGAATCGAAGACAGCCGGGGAAGCTCTCGTGATCGTCGGTTACTCCCAGTACGGCCTTCGCCAGAACGGGGAAGCTTTTCGAACGCTCTCAGAAGTGGCGAAGAGTCATCCCGAGTACCAAAAGGACTCTGGCTTCGTCGAGGTGCTAGCACGAACGTCTCGGGAAGGACTCGGGTCGGGACCGAAAATCATCGAACTGTTCAATCGCGCTATTGAACTATTCCACGCCGAGAAGAACACGAAGAAAGAGATCGCACTCCTCTTCGAACTTGCCCAAGTCTATCAACAGCAAGTCCATTTCGACGGAGATGACCGGATTTCCTGGCAAGCCCGGCAAATCGAATCAGTCGCGAAGACTCTCGCGACCTATGATCGGATCCTCGCCCTCCCCGCCAGCGCCGAAGAGCAGATTCGCGCGCTTCAAGAGAAAGCAAATGCGGCTCTTTCCCTTGCATTGCCCCCCGATCAGCTTGCCAAGGATAAGTGGCCCAAGGGACTCGAGACCAAGTACGACTTGTCGAAGCCGGCTCCTCTTGCGATCGAATTTCAAAGAGAGATTGCCACGCGATTTCCGGAGCGACCCGAGGCGGCGAATGCCCTTCTGCAAGTCGCCAGCATTCAGTCGGATCGAATGAATGATTTTGTAGCCGCCGTCAAAACATATGAGGAAATCATTCAGCGATTCCCAAGGCTTGCCGGTGTGGCCACGCAGGCCCGCAAGATGATTGATGAGATCAAGGCTCCCGGCATCATGCTGTCGATCTCTGATATCACGTTGCCGGGATCAAAGGTGAAGTATCAGTGGTCCGCGCGAAATGTCGAAAGATTCCACGTGGCGGCTTACCCGGTCGATCTGGCGGAACTGCTTCGTTCGAAGGAAGTGGCGGAGGAATTCTGGCGAGCAAGTCCGACCGGCAAGCCGGTGGCTGAATGGTCAATCACCACCGGCGACAAGCACGACTACCAGCCATTGCAAAGTGATGAAAAGGGGGTCGAGGCACCCCTTTCGGAGAGTAATGCCTATCTCCTGATTGCGAAGGGAAAGAATCCGGCGGGCAAAGAGAGCGAAGGGCGAGCGATTGCTATTGTGAGCCGGCTGAGTCTCGTCGCGAAGACGGGAACAAGCAAGGCTTCGTTCTACGCGGTCGATTCTGTTACGGGTGAACCTCGACCGAAAACGAAGTTGCTCGTTCAGCGATTCGTTCGACAGGTGCAAGTCCCGGTCGTCAACACGTGGAAACGTGTCTTCGAGTACAAGGAACTCATCGTTCCGGACAACGGACTCGCCGACATTCCCCTTCCCGCGGACAACGAGCGGGGTCGTCAACAGCAACTCGTGGCGGTGGCACGCGAGGGAAATGATTTTGCTGTCACGGACGGTCATTGGTGGGGTGGTTGGTGGGGAATTACTGACGGGCTCTATTCGTATGTGTTCACCGATCGACCTGTCTATCGACCCAATCAGACCGCCCATTTCAAGGGGATCATGCGCGAGTACCAAGCCGGTGAGTATCGACCCCTCGTCAATCAGAAGTTTCAGGTGTCGATTCGAGATCCACGCGGCGCGGTCGTTTTCGAAAAGGAACTCGTCACCTCCGACGAAGGAAGCCTAAGCGGAGAGATCACGCTCGGCGATGAGCCGGCACTTGGCATGTACATGATCAATATCCTTCGAGATGGGCAAGGCATCTCCACCGGTACCGGCGCGCGATTTCGTGTCGAAGAGTACAAGAAACCTGAATTTCAGGTGACGGTGTCGACCGATAAGCCTCTCTTTAAGATCGGAGACAAAATCCCCTTCAAGATCCACGGCGATTACTATTTCGGCGGCCCTGTCGCAAAGGCGAAGGTCAGTTACACCATTCATCGGGAACAACTTTATCACTTCATTCCTTGGCCACGTCCTTATGACTGGTTCTACGCCGAAGGCCATGAGTTCATGGGACGATTTCCCCCGTTCCAACAGCGTTCGGACCTGGTGAAGCAGGGGGAACTGACGACCGACGCCGATGGAAATGCCTTTGTTGAAATTGAGGCAAAAGGATTCAAAAACGATCCAAAGGCAGATCTCATCTACCGTGTGGAAGTGAAGATGGTCGATGAAAGTCGGCGCGAGATCTCCGCGAGCCAATCGATCAAAGTGACCCGTCAAGCCTTCACGATCTCTCTTGATGCCAAGCAGCACCTCTACCAGCCGGGAGACACCGTTCGGATCGATCTCAAGAGCCGAAACGCAAACGATCAGCCAGTTGCGTTCGAAGGAACAAGTACCGTCTCTTTCGTGACGCAGCGCGAGACACGCGACGACAACGGCAAGATCAAGGACGAAGAAAAGCTGCAAACGCTTGAAGCCAAGGCGAAAAATGTCGGCGACAAGGGTGACGGCGAAGTGACATTCGTCGCGGACAAAGAGGGCTATTACAAGATCACGGTCGAGACCCCGGATCCTTTCGACCCCAACGGAGCCAAGATCACCGGGTCGACTTACGTTTGGGTGGCGAAGGCAGGAGGCGCGTTCGCGCACTATGCGAACCGAGATATCGAACTCGTCGTGGCGCAGGAAACCTATCGTGCGGGGGAGACGATCCGACTACTCGTGAACTGCCGAGCGCCGAAGTCCTATGTTCTGTTGACGGCGGAGGGAGACGACCTCTACAAGTCGCAGATCGTCTATGTCGAAGGGAACCAGTCGGTCGTCGAGTGGCCGGTCGAGAAATCGTTCCAGCCGCAAATTGCGATTAAGGCCGTGTCGATTCACGACAACAAGATTTTCCAAACCGAAGAGACGATCCATGTCCCGCCGGTCGAGCAGTTCCTGACCGTTAAGATCATCTCGCCGAAGCAGCAGTTTTTGCCACGCGAGGAAGCGGAGATCTCGATCGAGGCGACTGACTCCAGTGGCAAGCCGGCGCCGGGTGTCGAACTCTCCCTCTCGGTGTTTGATGCGAGCATTCTTTACATCCAGCCCGAGCTTCGCGGTGATATCCGCAAGTATTTCTACGGCCGAGTGCGGCCCGTCAGCGTGCAGACGACCAGTTCCTACTTCTTCCGCTCCTGGAGCCAGGTGCCGCAGAATACGTGGTTCTACAGGCAACCACAATTTGGAATGGGTGGTGGAGTCGGCGGTGCGAGATTCCGCCGCGACATGGCAATGGCGAAGGGTATGCCGATGCCGGCCGCCGCACCGATGGAAGCGGCGCCAGGAATGGCGGAAGCGGGTGAAGACTTTGATGCGGCCGCCATGGCTCCGACGGAGACACGGACCGACTTCCGTGACGCGGTCTACTGGAGCACGCACTTGGTGACCGGTTCCGACGGGAAGGTGACGGCCAAGATCAAGTTCCCCGACTCACTCACAACGTGGCAACTCGAATCGATCGGCGCGGACTTGAAGAACCGCGTCGGCGAAGTGACGCATGAAGTTCGGACGAAGAAGAACATTCTCGTTCGGCTGCAGGCTCCTCGTTTCCTCGTGGAAGGAGACAAGGTCGTGCTGAGTGCAATCGCCCACAACTACCTTGACCACGCGAAGAAGGTCCGCGTCGACATGAGCGAAGTGAGCGGGCTCGAGTTGCTGGGCATCAACACCTCCGCTTGGTCCGCGAAAAACGATTCGAAGCCGCTCGATTTGAAGCAGGCGATTGACGACGTCGAGATTCCGGCGGGGGGAGAGAAGCGAGTCGATTTCGTTTTCAAGCCGACACGGATTGGCACGGTGAGCGCCACGGCGAAAGCGCTTTCGACCGAAGAGTCGGATGCGATGCGTCTTGAGATTCCCGTCTACGAGTACGGCGCGGAGAAACTCCTCGCGCAGAGCGGGATATTGCTTGGTTCAGAAAGTGTTCGCAGCGCGACGGCATCGCTTCTCATTCCAAAGGAGATTCGTCCGAATTCGCAATCGCTGGTGGTGAAAGTCTCGCCGACGATCGCGGGAGTCATGCTTGAATCGCTCCCCTATCTGATCGACTATCCCTATGGCTGCACCGAGCAGACGATGAGCCGGTTCGTGCCGGCCGTGCTGACCGGACACACACTGAAGAAGCTCGGACTGAACCTCGCGGAAGTCGCCAAGATCGACAGTGGCGACAAGAGAACTCGCGAACGCCTCGAAAAGTTCCGAGCGAATCCCGTCGTCGATGAAAAGGAACTCGTGAAGATCATCGCGGCCGGCGTTCATCGTTTGGCAGATTTCCAACATGGTGACGGCGGCTGGGGATGGTGGAAGCAGGGGGAATCGAACGCGTATCTCACCGCGTACGTGATCTCTGGCTTGGCACTCGCGCGTGACTCGGGTGTGACACTCCCCGAGGGAATGATCGACCGGGGAGTTGCGTTCCTGGCGGCGAAAGCGGCGGAGGCCGGCCCAGTGAAGGAGTATCCGTGGCAAGAGGGGGATAATACTTCGCTTCGGACCTACATGCTGTATGCGATCGGCCAAGCCAATAGCGCTCGACTGCGCGAGCCTGATCTGACGAAACAGCTGCGCCGAATGTTCGAGAACCGCGACGACTTGACGGACTATGCCCGAGCATTATTGGCGTTGGCTCTGGCGGAGGGCGAGCTCGCGGAGGAAGCGAGCATCGTTCTCGGAAACATCAAGGATCGAGCGAGGATCGATAAAGAGACAGGCACCGCGAGCTGGGGCGAGCTGCGCGGCTGGTTCTACTGGTATCAGAGTGGAACCGAGGCGACGAGCTATAGCCTGAAGGCGCTCATCAAGCTCGAGCCGAAATCACCCCTCATTCCGCAGATCGTCAATTGGCTGGTTCGGAATCGCGAGGGAACGCGGTGGTTCAGCACCAAAGACACGGCCATCGTGAACTACGCCCTCGCCGATTATCTCCGGCTAACCCAGGAGCTCGATCCCGATCTGACGATCATCGTCAGCGTCGACGGTCGCGAAGCACGCCGGACGCGTGTCACCAAAGAGAACCTTTTCACCTTCGATGATGAACTTCGCATCGCTGCCGAGGAACTTGGGACGGGCGCGAAGGAAATCAACATCAAGGCGGAGGGTCGAGGAAACGTTTACTGGGGAGCCTATGCCCGCTTCTTCACCAAGGAGGAGAAGATCACGGCAGCGGGGAATGAGCTGTATGTGACGCGTCAGTACATGAAGCTGATTCCGAAAACCGTGACGAAGACTCGGAAGGTTTACAACGCCGAGCAGAAGAAGCAGGTTGATGAGACGTATGACGAGATCGAATATGACAAGGTCGCTGTCAAAGAGGGAGACAATCTGACGAGCGGCGATTTGATCGAAGTAACGATCGCGGTCGATGCGAAGAATAACTTCGAGTACTTGCTGTTCGAAGATCCAAAGCCCGCCGGTTGCGAGCCGGTAAATCTGCAAAGTGGCTACCAATGGGGTGGCGGATTCGGAGCGCATACGGAGTTGCGGGATGAGAAAATCGCTTTCTTCGCGAGCTATCTGAATCAGGGAAAGCATGCGATCTCGTATCGGCTTCGCGCGGAGATTCCGGGTGAGTTCCATGCGTTGCCCGCGCACGGCGAATGCATGTATGCCCCCTTCGTTCGTGGCAACGGCGACAGCAACATCATTCGCATCGTCGATGTCCCCGCGGAGCAGTAGCCTGAAAATTTTGTTGTACACGATCTCATGTAAAATTGTGTGCTGGGTGGTCCAGACAACTTGTTCCAATTGCCGCCCCGCGCGCTAGCGGCTAGGCGGAAGCTGGATGCCGAAGGTACAAGAGGGAATGTTCTTACCGGGCAATAACTGACGTGATCAGAGTTGTCGAATTCATCACGTATTCAGCCCTCTTGTTGCTTCGCAACCTGGACAACGAGTTGTCCAGGCCACCCAAATCGCAAAGAAATGCGCCCAACATATCAGACAACTTCAACGAGATGTCCCGGATATCCCGTATTGCGCGGTGATTTCCTTTTTCTCACGAATTCACATCAAACGGGCCGATTGATATTGTCATGCCTCGAACCGTAAGGTATGGCGGCTCGCATGACACGAACACGAACCAACCCTGACTTTCTGAACGGCATCCCGGAACTCCTTATCCTCGAGCATTTGACTCGGCGGCCGATGTACGGCTACGAGCTGGTGCGAGCGATCGAGGAGTCGAGCGGACAGCAATTCCAGTTCGGCGAGGGATGCATCTATCCCTTGCTGCACCGATTGGAAGAAGCCGGACATCTTTCGAGTAAACGAGAGACGGTGGCCGGACGAAGCCGCGTGATTTATCGCGTGACCGCACCCGGAAAACGCAAACTTGCTGAGACGATCGAATCTTGGCAACGGGTCGTGGATACGGTCAACCACATATTAGAGGGGCACCAGGATGGACTTCCAGCCGTTTCTTAATCGCATGAGGAAGGAGCTGGAAAGCCGAGGCTTCTCGTCGGCTTACGTTCAGCGACTCCTTCACGAATGGCACGATCATTTGGTCGATCTTTCTGAAGAAAAGGGGAACGCAATGAGCATGGATGCTTCACTTTCTGGTGGCCTTGTCAATCGTTTGGGAGAGCCGCGCGAACTCGCCGACAGGGCAGCGAAGGAGTTTCGCAAGCGCACGTTCGCGGGTCGTCATCCCGTTGTAACGTTCTTGCTCGCTCCAATTCCGCTAACGATCGTCGCGTGGATCGGGATGTTCTTACTCGGCATTGGGGGAGTGGAACTAGCGAAGTGGATGATGGGAGGTGAGCTGACTCCTTCGAGTGGTGAGTGGACGCCGACGGCAATTTTCGGCGCGTACGCGATGCTGTACGCGTTTGTCCTAATGCCGCCGATCTCGCTAGCAACGTATTTCGTTCGATTGTCGCGGAATTCGTTACGTGGGTGGAAATGGGGACTGGCGTCGTGCCTGCTCATTGCCTTGATGGCGGCCGCGTTTCAATCTAATCTCGGGTTTCCAAGCGGCGCGGCGAAAGGGCATCTCTCCCTCGGCTTTGGAATCGGACCGCATACGTTCACGTCGCCCATGGCAATGGTTCAATTCGGATTGCCACTCGCCTTTGGATTGCTTGCCCTTTGGCGTGGCAGGCGCGCGATGCTAGCATCGTAAACTCCGCTTTGCGCCCCGAACCTCTGTTAATCAGCGTGTGGCATGTTCAAGGCTGAAGTTATCGTAGGCTGGGTCGTCTCGACCCAGCACGTCAGCCTTTCGACAATCGATCTGCTGGGTCGAGACGACCCAGCCTACGAAAAGCCTCATTTCAATTCGATCAATGCGTGACATCGTGGTGACACTCATTGTCACGCAGAGTCTGCGTGACCTACAGCTTCGACCCAGCCACGAAAAGTGACTATGAGGTTTGCAGGGTGCTTCCGGCGTGGGGCATGATCAAGGCTCGAGCCCTTGAACATGTCGTGCGAAAACTGAGGAACGATGCCCGCTAGTCAGGATCGTACGAGAGATTCGGTGCGAGCCACCGTTCGACCTGGGCGAGCGGCATCTGCTTGCGGCGAGCATAGTCCTCGACTTGATCGCGCGTCAGTCGATCGACCGCGAAATAACGAGCTTCTGGATTGCCGAAATACCAACCGCTCACGCTGGCGGCAGGATACATGGCAAAAGACTCGGTCAGTTTGATGCCGGTTTGCTTCTCCGCTTCGAGCAACTTCCAAAGAGTCGCCTTCTCGGTGTGATCAGGACAGGCGGGATAGCCGGGGGCGGGACGTATGCCGCGATACTTCTCGTCAATCAATTCGTCATTGGAGAGATTCTCGGACCTGCCGAAACCCCATTCCTCGCGAGCGTCCTTGTGCAGCTTCTCCGCGAGCGCTTCCGCCAATCGATCCGCGAGCGCTTTAGCCATGATTGAGGCGTAATCATCGTGATCCGCTTCGAGCTTGGCGACAAACTTGTCGAGGCCGATCCCTGCGGTCACGGCGAAGGCACCGATGTAGTCGGCGCGGTCGCTTGACTTGGGTGCGATGTAATCCGCTAGTGAGCGGAACGTATCCTGTCCCTTTCGTTCCCACTGCTGGCGAAGCATGTGAAGGCGACAACGCTCGGCAGTCCGAGTCTCATCCGTGTAGAGAATGACGTCGTCACCCTCGGCGTTCGCGGGGAAGAATCCGTGAACGGCGCGGGCGGTGACGAGCTTCTCATCGATGAATCGCTTCAGCATGCCTTTCGCATCGGCAAGCAACTTGCGAGCTTCTTCACCGACGTTGGCGTCCTGCAAAATCTGCGGGTACTTTCCGTGTAGTTCCCAAGCCGCGAAGAAGGGGGACCAATCAATAAAGGGAACGATCTCTTCCAGCGGAATCGAATCCGCCACTCGCACGCCGATGAACTCCGGCTTGTTGATCGCGGTCTTGGTCCAATCGATGGAAAATCGCTTGTTGCACGCTTCCGCATAGGAGACGAGTTTCTTCTGTTGCCTTTCGGCGTACGCGACACGATCCCGCTCTTGGGCGGCTTTGTTGTCGCGATTGAATTGAGCACGCGATTCCGGCTTGTTCAGCCGATCGACCACTCCGACGGCGCGAGATGCGTCCTTCACATGGATAACCTCAAGCCCGTAGCTCGGAGCAATCTTGACGGCCGTATGCTTGGCACTGGTCGTCGCGCCACCAATGAGCAGTGGGATGTTGAATCCCTCTCGCTGCATCTCTTTGGCGACGTGCACCATCTCTTCGAGTGACGGGGTGATCAGGCCCGAGAGGCCGATATAGTCGACGTTCTCCGCCTTGGCTCGTTCAAGAATTTTCTCGCACGGGACCATCACGCCGAGATCGACGACTTCGTAGTCATTGCATCCCAAGACGACGCCGACGATGTTCTTGCCGATGTCATGCACGTCCCCTTTCACGGTCGCGAGCAAAACCTTGCCCCGAGCTTGATGCGTCGTGCCTGAAGCGAGTCGTTCCGCTTCCATGAACGGCATCAAGTAGGCGACCGCTTTCTTCATGACGCGCGCACTCTTGACGACTTGCGGTAGGAACATTTTGCCAGAACCGAAAAGGTCGCCGACGATGTTCATGCCGTCCATCAACGGGCCTTCGATGATGTCGAGCGGGCGAGCAAACTTCTGCCTCGCTTCCTCCACATCCTGATCAACGAAATCCGCAATGCCCTTTAAAAGCGCAGTTTTGAGGCGTTCCTCCACCGAAGCTTGTCGCCACTCGAGGACCGCTTCCCCCTCCTTCGACTTGTCCTTTGCCTTGACGGTCTCCGCGAATTCGATCAGGCGATCAGTGGCATCAGGACGGCGATTGAGAAGAACATCCTCGATCCGTTCGAGCATATCCTTGGGAATTTCCTCATACACGCTGAGCTGGCCGGCATTGACGATCCCCATATCGAGCCCGGCTTGAATCGCGTGATAAAGAAAGGCGGCGTTGATTGCTTCCCGGACGGTTTCATTGCCGCGAAGGGAAAACGAGACATTACTCACGCCGCCACTCGTTTTGCAGCGGGGAAGCAGGCGTTTGAGTTCTCGAACCGCATTGAAGAATTCGACCGCGTAGTCGTTATGCTCCGACATGCCGGTGGCGATGGTGAGGATGTTGGTATCGAAGATGATGTCTTCGTCGTGGAAGCCGACCACTTCCGTCAAGATCTTGTGGGCGCGAAGACAAATTTCGACCTTGTGATCGGCGGTGACCGCCTGGCCCGATTCATCAAAAGCCATCACGACGACGGCAGCGCCATACTGCTTGACCAGCCGGGCGACCTCGATGAATTTCTCTTCCCCTTCCTTGAGGCTGATCGAGTTGACGATTCCCTTTCCTTGCAGGCACTTCAGCCCCGCTTCGATCACATCCCAGTTCGAACTATCGACCATGATCGGAACGCGAGCGATATCGGGCTCGGCCGCGAGAAGATTAAGGAATCTGGTGATCGCCTTGACGCCGTCGATGAGACCTTCATCCATGTTGACGTCAATGACGTTGGCGCCGGCTTCCACCTGTTGGCGAGCAACGGAGAGAGCTTCGTCGAACTTTTCTTCTTTGATCAGACGTGCGAATTTTCGTGAACCGGTGACGTTCGTTCGTTCGCCGATCATGACGAACCCGGTCGATCGATCGATATTGAAGACATCAAGCCCAGAGAGGGAACAGACCGACTTTCGCGCTTTCGGCTTGCGAGGTTTTGCCTCCGCGGCGACTTCGGCGATCTTGCGAATGAAGTCGGGCGTCGTGCCGCAGCAACCACCGACGATATTGACCAGTCCATCTTTCAAATAGTTGCCGATGATCCCAGCCATCTTTTCCGGCGAGTCATCGAACCCACCAAATCCATTCGGCATTCCCGCATTGGGGTAAGCGCTAATGAAGACATCCGCCGAGTTGGAGAGTGCTTCGAGGTGCGGGCGAAGCTGTTCGCCGCCAAGAGCGCAGTTGAATCCGACTCCCAAGAGTGGATAGTGCGAGACTGCTGTCCAGAAAGCATCGGCCGTTTGTCCGTTGAGGGTCCGGCCTCCTTCGAGAATCGTTCCTGAGACAATGACGGGCACATCGACGTCGTATTTGTTCAGGACGCGAGAAATTGCGAAGAGGCACGCTTTCATGTTCAGCGTGTCAAAGCCGGTTTCCGGGAGAAGAATGTCCACGCCGCCGTCAACGAGGCCGCGAACCTGTTCCTCGTAGGACTTCACCATCTCATCCCAAGTCACCTCTCTCGCGCCGGGATCTTCGACTTTGCGAGATAAGGAGAGAGTGCGGTTCGTCGGGCCGATGCTTCCCGCGGCGAATCGAGGCTTGCTTGGGTTTCGCTCTGTGTACTCGTCACAGATCTTTCGAGCGATCTCGGCCCCTGCTTTGTTCATCTCATAGGCGATGTCGGTCAGATCGAAATCGACGAGCGATACGGTGTTGGCCTGGAATGTGTTGGTCTCGACGATGTCCGCGCCGGCATCGAGATAAGCCTGGTGAATCTGGCGAACGATGTCAGGCTGGGTCAGGCAGAGAAGGTCATACAAGTTTTTTAGGTCGGCCGGGTGATCCTTGAAGCGCGCGCCGCGCCTTTTGGCATCATCAACACCCAGCGCTTGGAGCATTGTCCCCGTCGCACCATCGAGCACGAGGATTCGTTCACGAAGAATCGATTCGAGATGACTTCGGGTCTGACTGGATGAGCGAACGGACTCGAACGCAGCGGTGGTCACGATCTTTTGGCTCCGGCAAACAGGTGCAACTTGAACCACTATCTTAGAAGCGAGAGGGGCTGCTCCCAAGTTAGCACTTTGGATTCAAGGCATTGCCTGCGAAAGAACTTGGGTCCGAATGGCATACCCGTCTGGACCGTCAGCGGCCGCTAAGAGGGGCAGGCCGGGCGGTTTGGTTTGGTCGCTAGATCCCGCAAGGTCCACTTAATCGGCAGATTCCCTCAAGCCGTTATATCCCATCCACCGATTCACACTAAGGACGAATGCCGCTCGCATAGGTTCGGCGAGTCGGTTTGAAAATGGGTGGATAAGGTGTGATGGGAAGTTGGTTAATCCAACGACTGGTGATCGCGGTGATGTGGATCGCCGCGATCGGGCTGGTCATGGGTACCTGATTGGGGCATATCGCTCCCACCCTGTCGCATCGGTTCCTCGAAAAGAGTCACGGAGTAGTATCCATGGCCGTCGTGATGTCGGATGACTTTGCCTCAGATCGAGAAGACGTCCCGGTCGTGATGCGTCTCAAGCAGTTCGGGGGAACTTCGGCTCCGACTCGAACGAAAGGGACACGATCGGGAGTCGGTTTCAAGATTCGGACCGACCAGCTGATCGCTCTTTCAGCGACGCCGCTCCTTGCACTCGTCATCTATATCGGTTGGCAGCTCACGGCGACGCCGAGTGTACCGACCGCTTCAGCCCAACCGGTGGCGACCGAACCCCCGGCCATTCGAATTGAATCCGTTCCAGAGCCGATGCCTCGCGATCATTCTCATTCGCCTGCAACGACTCCTTCTCGAACACCGACGGACGGCATTTATTTGCCGACCGGAGATGCAGCCGGTTTCCAACCGACGCAGGGAGCCCGTCCAGCGGGTGAAGTGAGCGAGATCCGTTCGGCAGAATGCTGGTGCAATGAATCGACGGATCAGGGAGCCAAGGGGCAAAACGTCGATCCGAACGTCATTCGGATTCGAAGTGTGGAAGCTGTTTCAAGTAGGCCCGAAATTCACGGACGGATGCGGGCGATTCCCGCTCCTCCCGAGTAAATGTTCGTTCCATCAGGCTTACACGATACGCGAAATGTATAGGAGTGAAACAGGCGTGAGCATTGCAGCCAAGACAACGGCGAACCGGGTCGAGCGTTCGCCCGGCGAGCGAGTCAAGCTGCTACGCTATTGCCTCGCTCGATTGCGAGCGTGGGAGATGGAGTACCGCCTCTACTCATCACGTTCGGCGAACACCGCTCCCACTGAAGTCGAACAAGTTCCAACGGTAAATCCCATCGCACACGAAACGATCGATCAGCCGCCGAAGCAGGAGTCGAACATGGTCCGACATGTGCCGCAATCCTCACCCGCGATTGACACCCCATCGAGTTGGGAAGCATTCGGCGGATCGATCGATACGCATTCGATCTCTTCCAGCGGAACACCCTTCGGAGTGGAAGCTCATCGGCCGGCTCCGTCAAAGCCGGCGCGCCTCGAGCCGTACACGCTCCAACACGAAGATCCTTCACCGGCTCCGGCACCCAAGGGCGGGATGACGATGGAACCGGTGTCGATGCCTCTCACGGCGATGAGCCGTTCCTTCCGACCGCTACCGCAAATGGCGGTGCCGGCTCCTCCAGTTCCTGAGAAGCCGACGCTGGAAAAGCTCCGAATTCCGAAGGTCGTTGCCCAGATTCTGGGAGACGTGCCTGATCACTGGAAGCAACTCGCTCAGGGAATCGAGTCTCGCGTTAAAGAGGCAGGACTTCAGACGCTACTGGTGACGGCTGCCCTTCGTGGCGAAGGTGCGACGACGGTCGCGACCGCTGTTTCAGTAGCCTTAGCGACGCATACCCCGCTCAAAGTGGTGCTTGTCGATTGCGATCTCGGTCATCCGGCGATTAGCGAGCAACTCAAGCTCAACACGCGCGTCGGCATCGAGCATCACCTGCTCGAGAACGTGTCACTCTCAGAAGCGATCGTGACCTTCCAAAAGCCGTCGCTCGCCGTCCTTCCCGCGATGGAACCGGTTGATATGACCGTGATGCCGTCGGTCACGATGAAGCTGCGAGAAGTTATTGAACGCCTGGAAGCGACATACGACCTGGTGGTGATCGATATCGGATCATTGTTCGCCGGTCGTCGTCCGGTGCAATTGCCCACAGGCATTGACGCGACTCTCATCGTTCGTGATCCGACGAAGAGCAGTCCTGAACTGCTTGATCAGCTCGATTCGTATCTCGCTCGCCAAGGGATTAGCTCCTTGGGAGTGATTGAAAATGGGGTCGACACCTAGTTGACCATTTTCCGCCAGACTTGCATGATTCACGCTTTCCGGATGTCGACTTCATTAGGAGTCGATGGAAAAGAAGCGTGAATCGTCCTTTTATGACCGCTCGATTGCCCACATCGTGCTCCAGATTTCCTCGCCCTTTGGGCGGAGAGGTTATTCCGATGGTGGCACACGATCCGCGCAAGGTGGCATTGCTCACTGGCGCGAACAAGGGAATTGGATTCGAGACAGCTCGCCAGCTTGGCGCCATGGGAATGGTCGTGCTCGTCGGAGCGCGTGATCCAGGGCGAGGAGAGCGCGCCGCCGCCATGCTTCGAAAAGAAGGGATCCACGCAAGGTTCGTGCTCCTCGACGTCACCAAGGAGGAGACGATCAAGGGAGCGGTGGACTTCGTCGAGCGGCAATTTCGACGGCTCGACGTTCTTGTCAACAATGCCGGGGTTTTATTGCCGAACGCCCCATCGGTAGGCCAGGGGAGCGCCGTTCGACCTCCGAGCGATTGCACCATCGAATCATTGCGTCAAACGTTCGAAACGAATTTCTTCGGCGCATTCATGGTGACCAAAGCCTTTCTTCCCTTACTTCGCCGATCTGAGGCGGGGCGAATTGTCAATGTGTCCAGCATGCAGGCATCTCTACAAAACAAGGCGGACTATGGACGCGAGAACGGCCACACCCTGTTTCTCGCTTACTGTGCGTCGAAGACTGCGCTCAATGTGTTGACGGCGGTCTGTGCGAACGAACTTCGTGATACGCCGATCAAGATTAACTCCATCTGTCCCGGCTACGTGGATACCGATCTCAGCTCGCACATGGGAACCAAGTCACCTGCCGAGGCCGCGAGGATTCCCGTTCACTATGCCACTCTCTCGGCCGATGGTCCGACGGGGGGATTCTTCGATGAATCGGGGCCGATTCCCTGGTAATGTCTCTCGGCAATAAGCGCACCCATAAAAGAAGGCTCTCTTCCAGGGCGGAAGAGAGCCTTTCGTTTTTGCTGATTGAAAACGAGTTGACTACTTGGTGTCGCTCGTCGGGATGAGGTTCGGAACCTCGACCTTCGCGGAACTGGCGAGGAGTTGATGCCGCGCCTGTGTTGCTTGCGGCAAGCCGTGCAGGCGAATGAAGCCCACCGCAGCTTCATGATCGAAGCCATCCGCTTCATCGTATGTCGCGAGGGACTTGCTGTAGAGGCTGTGCTCCGCCTCACGCCCGTCGATCATGGCGGAGCCCTTGAAGAGCTTCACCCGAACCTTGCCGGTGACATAGCGCTGACTGCTCGCGACGTACGCCATCAAATCTTGATGGAACGCACTGAACCAAAGGCCGTTATAGACAAGGTCGGCATATTGCTGCGCCACGAGGGTCTTGAATCGGGCCGATTCCTTGGACAGGGTCAAATCTTCAAGGGCCTTATGCGCTTCAATGAGAATGACCGCGCTCGGGGCCTCGTAGAGTTCGCGCGACTTGATGCCGATGAGCCGGTTCTCAACGACGTCGATTCGTCCGACGCCGTGCCGGCCGCCGATCTTGTTCAGCTCCTCAGCAATCTCGACGAGCGAGCCGTCCTTGCCGTTCAGCGAAACTGGTCGGCCCCGGTCGAATCCGATCTCCACCCACTCGGCATTATTGGGCGCTTCTTCCGGATGCGTCGTCCACTGAAAGGCGGCGGGAGGAGGTGCATTCCACGGATCCTCGAGCTCGCCACATTCGATGCTTCGTCCCCAGAGATTTTGATCAACGCTGAACGGGTTTTTCTTCGTCGCCTCGACGGGGATCTTGTGCTTGGCCGCATACTCGAGAGCTTGCGGGCGGGTCATCTTCCATTCGCGAACCGGTGCGATCACCTTGAGGTGCGGCGCGAGAGTTCGGAAAGTGACTTCGAATCGGACTTGGTCGTTTCCCTTGCCCGTACACCCGTGGGCAACGTGCGTTGCGCCGGTCTTCTTGGCGAGCTCGCACATTTCGTAGGCGATGAGTGGGCGACCAAGTGCGGTGGCGAGCGGATAGCGACCTTCGTACAGGGCATTCGCCATCAGTGCCGGGAGAACGAAATTCTCCATGAAGGTGGTGCGCACATCCGAAGCGAATGCTTCAGTTGCACCACTCTTCAGGGCTTTCTCGCGGATCGCGTTGATGTCCTGACCCTGCCCGAGATCGCACGTGAACGTGACGATGTCGAGATCGTAATTTTCCTTGATCCACGGAACCATGACGGACGTATCAAGTCCGCCGCTATAGGCCAGAACGACCTTCCCCTTCGCCACGTCCGTCGCTCCTTGTTTTGCGGTCACTCGTACCAGCGTGTTCTATGGCGGTGGGAGAATCCGTCAAAATGTCATCCGGCTAACGACTTAAATCATTAGCCCGATTCATCCTTGGATTGCTCCCGTTTCCAGGGGAGTTCATTGAAAGGACTTCAATTCCCCGCCGAGTCTCGCTCGGGTGACGGGGTTCTCATGGATTTGATGACATCCAGCAAACGAGCTGCATGCGTATGATAGGGGACAATGGGAGGTGCGCGTGCTTCTTCGAATGCTCATGGCTCTGCTTGCGGGATTGTCCATTATTTCAGCCTGTCGCGCGCAATCGAGCGAGGAGTCCAGCGCGCCGCCTGAGGTCTCCCGATTCGGACAGCGATACGACGCCTTTCTGCTCATCTTCGCGGACTTAGGGTTTGAAAAGGGTTCCCTTTCCGAACTGGCGCAGCGACGGGATCGGGGAGTGGGCTGGACGCTGGTGATGTTGGGTGAGACACCTCTCATCGGTGACTTACCGATCGACCTTTCGGATTTCGTCCGGTCGGGAGGATCACTCTTCGTTGCCACGGACGGACCAACGAATTTCCCTCTGGCGGGGGGGCCTCATTTCAGAGTCGTCGCTGGACCCGTCGGAGCGGTAAAGAATAGTGATGCCTACCAGGATCTAGCGGCATGCCCGCTGATCACAAACTTTCGTCGCGAGTCCTCCCTTTTCCTGGGAGTGAATCAGTTGGCGTTGAATCTCCCCGGCTTTATCGCCGGGGGGGATTCCGCGAATTGGACGATGGCTCGCTTTCCCAAGTCGGTCAACATCGGCATGTTCGCGCCGGCTGTGATGGCGGGAGGAGATTTTGGATCGGGTCGCTTCCTCGTCTCCGCGGATCAATCCTTGCTGACCAATGAAATGATCGAGGAAGCGGATAACGCCCGTTTTGCCGACAATGTGGCCATCTGGCTCAGACACGACATCAAGGCCCGTCCCGATGACGCTCCCCCTCGTATCGTCGTTCTCATCGATCGAAAAGAAGTTCCATCCCTGATCGATGAACGATTCATAAGCGGGAAATGGGCCGATACCCCGCCCACGAATGAGTTGATCAATGAACTCTTGCATGGGTTACAGGAAGAGGACGCGCTGAACGAGATCTTTCGCGAGGGCGAGGCATCGCTTAGTTCCAGTGGTCCCTGGCCCGTTCGGCAGTTTCTCATCATCGCGATCGCATCGATGGTAGCCGCCCTTTTGGTATGGCGAATTCTAAGTGCGCGAAAAACGGAGCCCCCCCAAGCAATCGTCCCAGTCGCGGAAGAGGATTGGGCCGCCAGTCTCAGTCCGACAGAGATGGCATCTCTGGTCCGTGCCCATCGCCTGATTGAAATGAGGGAACGCGAATTCCGGCAAATCGGTAACTTTTCTCTCCCCCTTGAGCTCTTGGCGAGATCGTTCTTTAGCGACCATTGCGTGGGGGACGAATGGATGCGCCGAATGCCAACGTTTGTCATTCGGGGCACCCTCTTGGAACGGTGGGCCGCCCGCCGTGATGTCGCCCGACTATGGAAACACGCGACGGGCGTTGATCGTCGGCATGTCAGTCAGCAAAAATTCGATTTCTGGAAGGCGCGTATTTCGCGCCTCGATAGCATGGTAGAGTCGTCCGCCATGCGGGGTGGTGCTTCCGATTCTAGTCTCCTGGCAGGTAACTCGTGAATCAATCGGTGGATAGACTTCCTTCGTCTCGACGTGAAGAGGTCCAACAGAAACTCCGATCTTTCCATGCCGACATAAGGAGTGCGGTGAGTAAAGTCGTCGTCGGCGCGGACGACGCCATCGAGAAGCTTCTTTTATCGCTGATCGTCGGCGGTCACGTTTTACTCGAAGGAGTTCCGGGAGTCGCGAAGACGACCCTCGCGAAGGTATTCGCCCATGTGCTTGGGATCGAGTTTCACCGCGTTCAATTCACTCCCGACTTACTTCCTTCCGATGTGACCGGAACCTATATTCTCGATCGAAAGACGAACGACTTCGTGTTGCGGCAGGGGCCTATTTTCTGCCAGCTCTTACTGGCGGACGAAATCAACCGCGCGCCGGCGAAGACGCAATCTTCTTTGCTCGAAGCGATGCAGGAATTGCAAGTCACCGTGGAAGGGACAACCCTTCCGCTTCCGCGCCCTTTCATGGTCCTCGCGACGCAAAACCCGGTCGAGCAAGAGGGAGTCTATCGGTTGCCGGAAGCGCAGCTCGATCGATTTCTCGTCCGGATCGAGATGGATTACCCTTCGCGCCAGACCGAAATCGACATCCTTAAACTGCATGGCGGGTTAACGGGAACAACAGAAGAACCCAGCAGCGACGGACGAGAGACCGGCGGCGTCGGCGCTCATATGCCCGATCCCGTTTGCTCCGCGGAGAGGATTTTGGAAATCCGAAGCTTGCTCCCCCATGTCTACACGGAGCCGGGACTTGTCGAATACGTGGTCGATCTCTCCCGCGTCAGCCGAAGTCACCCTGATTTGTATCTTGGGGCGAGCCCGAGAGCATCCCTCTTTCTGTTGCAAGCCGCTCGTGCGCGCGCGTTGCTCGATGCCCGTCATTATGCCACCCATGAAGACGTCCGAAAAATCGCGCCGGCGGTCTTAGGACATCGCTTGATCCTTAAACCTGAAGCAGAGGTCGAGGGGAAATCAACGGCCGATGTGATCGGATCCCTGTTTAATCAAGTACCGGTACTTCGATCATGACTCGGCGAGGCTTTTGGTTTCTGGCCTTCTCCGCGGGCGCGCTCGTCATCTCGATTTCATTGCCGGCCCAGTTCAGCCTGACCCTATTCTCGTCCATCGCTCTCCTATGGTTCGCCTGCCAATGGTCACTCCTTCAGCTTCGCGCTGATCTCGTCGCTCGTCAGCTTCGTCTGGTGCGATTGGTCAATGGCCGCCCGTGCGCTCGGATAACTCTTTGGGAAGATCAGCCGGCGGAGATGGTGCTTCGTTTGGAAGCGACCGGAATTCTAGGGTTGCCCACGGTTCGCGCGATCGATCGACTTCCGCCGGGAATTGAGCATAAGGGAGATCGAACGGTCCAAACGTCGGCAGACAGTTGGCATCCTCTCGAAATTCGCTATCAGATTCGCCCGTTTTCTCCCGGCTATTTGCGCTTCGAGGGCGTTCAACTGGAACTGACCGATACGGCCGGTTTCTTTTCCATCAGGCTCTTCCAAAGACAGGTGGATATCGTCACAGTTATGCCCGCTCTCCTTGCCGATGAAAAGCACAGACCGCTGAAGAAAAGAGGCAATCGGATCCCGGCTCATGGAATTCACCGCTATTTACAGTCGGGCTCGGGGAGTGAGCTTTTGAATCTTCGCGACTATCAGATGGGCGATCCCCCAAAGCGTATCGCATGGAAGATATCGGCTCGGCGTGATCAGCTCACGACGAAAGACTATGAGAGTGAAGTTCCCGTCCGCACGACTTTATTCATCGACACTTCCGCCAGCATGCGGTTGGGCTGGCCCGGAGCGACTCCGCTCGAGCAAGCGATTCAAATAGGAGCAACACTGATTCGCAGGATGGCGGAGCGCCGTGATCCGGTAGGCCTTTGTCTGATCGGTCATCAGAGTCCATTCTATCTTCCGCCCGCTCCGGGTCGCCGCCAAGAGACACGTCTCTTACAGGAACTTTGCAAAGTCGCCATGGAGCCCCCCCAGCCAACCGAGTGCCCCGCTCCGCTTCTGATCGAGCCGGCCCATCGAGCCTGCCATGATCTTTATCCGGAGTTACTCGACCCAAGATGGAATCGGCGCTATCGACTCTATGAATGGCGATTGGGTTGGATGGCTATTCTGAATGTCGTCCCCTTCCTCGTCGGGTTTTTGATTTCAGGATGGTCATTAGCTCGCCAGGAAAGTTGGAGCGTCCGCGCTGCCCTTGCCAGCGCGGTCGTTGGGGCCGCTGTGTCTCTCATCATACTCGTCATTCGCAGGACTTGGGGGAAGCGATCTCAAGATGCGCACTCGACCATGAAAAGCCGGCGACAGCGTAAGGAAGTCTCCTCCGTGGTTGCAGCCGTACGCCGACTCGGAGCCGATGGATTGGCCATGATGATTCATCACGATGAAACGTTCTCTCGTGAAACGCAAACATTCCTCGTAGAGCATCGCGTTCCATTTCGCCGCCCGCTCTATGATGATCGGGGCAAGTACATTTTTGCGAACGAGGAGAAAATCGCCGAAACCGCGCGATCGTTATTGCGGTCGACGGCGCACGCTCACGACAACGAGATGTTCATCTTTCTCATTGATCTCTTTGATCACGAGGCGAGTTGGGGACCATTGCTCGAAGCAATGAAGTTGGCGCGAGCCAAACATCACGAAGTGCTTGTCGTCGCTCCTTGGCCGGCGGAGTTGGCTGTCCCGTCTCAACGGAGCGGGACATTCCCACTTCGCGATTCACTCCCCACGCCGATGTCGCATTCGAGTTTTCTGACGGATCAATATTTTCGATCGTACGAGCGATTGTCCCGTGAATTGAGCCGAATCGGAGTGACTTTTGCCGTTGCCCATCTGCCGGAAACGGTGGAGGAAGTCCTTCGGAGAATCGAGATCGTCCGATTAGGAAGTATCTCCATTCATCATTGATCCTCGTTTTATGTGTGACCCGTCCTGTAGTATGAAAGTGTGGGGCGAGCGCTTTCACGTGTTCTTGAAAAGAGTCTTTCATGTCGACAATGGACGAACCACTGGAGAATGCCATCGATCGTCTGCTGACCACGATTCGTGGTTACGGCCGGGTCGCGGTGGCGTTTAGTGGGGGTGTCGACAGTACGGTCGTTGCTAAAGGGGCGCAATTGGCGGTTGGGGACAATGCTGTCGCCGTCACTGGGAAGAGCGCGAGTGTCGCGCGATCCGAACTCGATATAGCACGGCAAATGGCTCGCGAGATCGGCATCAGGCATATAGTCGTCGACACGAATGAATTCAATGATTCGCATTATGTCGCGAATGACGGGACGCGATGTTACTACTGCAAGAGTGAACTCTACGATCAGGTTGAACGTCTCCGCACCGATCTTGAATTTGATGTGATTTGCAGCGGCGCGAATCTCGACGACATGGGGGACTACCGGCCGGGACTCATTGCCGCCGCGGAGCGATCCATCCGCCATCCTCTTCAAGAGGCTGGGTTTACCAAATTGATGGTTCGCGAGACTGCGAAGAAGTGGGGTCTTTCGAATTGGGATAAACCTGCGGCTCCTTGCCTTTCCAGCCGCATCGCAATCGGCGTGGAAGCAACGCCGGAGCGGACACGAAGGGTCGAAGAGGGAGAGAAACTCCTTCGTGAACTTGGCTTTGTCGAATTGCGGGTTCGCTACCATGAAGGTGACTTGGCACGAATCGAAGTCCCTACCGATCAGATTGCTCGCTTCATGGATGCCGCCGTCAGAGAGACGATCGCCAGACGTTTCAAAGAGCTTGGTTTCAAATTCGTCTCTCTGGACTTGGAAGGTTTTCGTTCGGGGGGGCTCAATGTGCTGATTTCAGCGGATGTGCTGACGAGATCGATTATTCGGCCTGCCGATCAATCATAACTCCGTGAGCGACAATCATCATTCGTTTCCATTCTCGCGACCCTCTGCGCAATTCGAAGAATCCCCCGAGTAACTAAGGTCTTGCGTTATACTGCGAATAGGCCTCTTTCATGTGGCGGCTCGTCGAACGCCGCATCAAAGAGGCGGTCCTCTCTGGTGGAACCCTTATGCAGCGGCCGAGAACGGCTGATGAATTTCTCTCGCTGCTTCAAAAGAGCAACCTGCTGGAGAGTGCGCGCTTCGAGCAACTAACGCAGAAGCTCGCGGAGGCTTCCACGCCGATCACTGATCCATCGCGGCTGGCGGCCCTACTCGTTCGTGAACACGTGCTGACTCGCTTCCAGGCCGATCAGATTTTGCAAGGCCGCTCGAAGGGATTCTGGGTCAACAAGAAGTACAAGATTCTCGATCAAGTTGGCATCGGGGGGATGGCGCGCGTATTCCTTGCCGAACACATCATCATGCGCCGGAAGGTCGCGCTCAAAGTCTTGCCGACCGCCAAGTGTGCGGAACCCGCCTCTCTTGCTCGCTTCCTTCGCGAAGCACGGGCGATCGCCTCGATTCATCATCCGAATGTGATTCGTGCATACGACATCGATCAAGATTCCGATTTCTATTACATCGTGCTCGAGTATGCCGAGGGAGAAACCGTCGCGCAGTATGTCGAGAAGCATGGGCCGATTCCTTGGCCGCAAGCGTGCGACTACGTCTATCAAGCGGCGGCGGGGCTTGAGCACCTGTTATCGTGCGGTTTGATTCATCGGGATATCAAGCCCTCGAACATCATCATCGAGCATCACGGAACGATAAAGCTCGTCGACCTTGGGCTCGCGGTTTTCTTCGAAGAGAAAGAACTCGATCCCTTGACGATCAAATATGAGCAGAACGTTTTGGGGACGGCCGACTACCTGGCGCCCGAGCAGGCAATCGATAGTCACAATGTTGACGGCCGGGCCGACATTTACAGCCTCGGCGCAACGTTTTGCTTTATGCTGTGCGGCGAATCGCCGTTCCCCAAGGGAACGGTAATGGAGAAATTGCACGCCCATCAAACAGAACCGTTCAAGACAATTCGCGATCGCGCTCCGGATGTACCAAAAGATCTCGACGCGATTCTGCGCAAGATGCTCGCCAAGCAACCAAAAGATCGATTCGCCTCCATGACGGAACTTCGATCCGCGATCAGACGGTTCCTTCCCATCAATTCTGTCTCCGCTCAGCTTTCCGGCACGTTCGCAATGCTCAACGGACACGGTCAACATGGTTCGGCGGATGCATCGGAGACGCCGATCCACTTGGCCCACGCCCATAACGCGAAATCGATGGTTCCCCCGTCTCCCGCGAGTAAGCCAACACCGAAAAGCGATGTCCGCCTCGCGGAAAAGCATTCAAAGCCGACGATGGAAATCGCGCCTGGCAGTTTGATGCGAGAACCGCTTCCTCCCCCTCCTCCGGGAGAAGATGCGGACGAAGAGATCGAGATGGAATCTGATTCAGAATTGACGGACGGCACGAAGAAATCTCGATTCTCAATCAAACTTTCTCCACCTATTCTGATCGCGCTTGCGGGTGGAGGAGTCGCAATACTGGCGGTGCTGGCGGCGGCATGGTACTTCCTTCTGTGAAAAGCGAGACGTCGCAATAGCGAACATTTCACCAGTCGTCGATAGAACATCACGGTCGTCGAATCTGAATCGAGCAACATCACCAAAGAGATCATCTGTATGAACGTTCGAAATGCCGCCAGGCTTTTGGATGACTGGTTCCCGCGCCGATTGGCGGAGTCTTGGGACAATGTCGGATTGTTGCTCGGCGACGAATCAGCGGCAGTAGAGCGTGTGATGACTTGCCTGACATTGACTCCAGACGTCGCTCGAGAAGCGATCAAAGAAAAGGTTGACCTTGTCATCTCGCATCATCCGGTCTTCTTCAAGAAGATCGGTCGACTCACTGCCGAGGGGACGGAAGGCGCGGCCTATCAACTCGCGCGCGCCGGGATCTCGCTGTACAGCCCACACACATCGTTCGACAGCGGGGCAAATGGGATCAATGAACAAATCGCTCAGCGACTTGATTTGAAGAACATCAAACCACTTAAGCCTGTTCCCGTTGCGGCCGCGCACAAATTGGTCGTATTCGTCCCGGCTTCGGACCTGGAAGCAGTTTCTTCAGCCATCTTTCGCGCGGGGGGCGGACGGATCGGCGAATACAGCGAGTGCAGCTTTCGAATGAATGGGACCGGGACCTTCTTTGGTTCTGAGTCTGCGAATCCCACGATCGGCCAAGTCGGACGCCGTGAGGAAGTGGTCGAGCATCGCATGGAAGTCGTCGTGCCAGCCAGCCGCCTGGACGATGTGATTCAATCGATGATCGCGGCTCATTCGTATGAGACTCCCGCGTTTGACGTGTATCCGCTTCACTCGTTGGATGATGTTGTTGGCGCGGGACGAGTCGGTGAACTTTCCGATGGTATCTCGCTTCGTGAGCTAGCCCTTCGCGTGAAACGAGCACTAGCAGCTCGCTTGGTGGAATTTGTCGGCCCCGCTGATCGAATCTGCCGGAAAATAGGTATCGGATGTGGAGCGGCGGCCGAATTTCACACGGAAGCTGCCCGGCAAGGATGCGATGTCTTCATCACGGGAGAGGCTCGATTTCACGATGCCTTATCAGCCCGCGACTCGGAGACTTCGCTTATTCTGGCGGGGCATTATGCGACGGAGCGATTCGCCCTCGAAACTCTTGCGGAACGCTTGGGGGCCGAATGGCCCGGCATGACGGTCTGGGCAAGTCGATCAGAATCCGATCCGATTCAAACTGCCGATTGAATGCACCTCAAATGGGCAGTCCACTCTCGTCTTTCCACTTAGAAATCGTTCGGTACCCGTCCATGAACATCGATTTTTTCGGCAGTTCTATGCGTGTTGTGAAGATAGCGAAAGTTTGCCGCGCGTGCCGAGAGGATCCTTTTTGCGGATCGAGCTGATCGCACGATAAGCAACACTCTTCGGATTTGCGGCAGTTTGAAACCCTTTTCGGGCGATGAACGAGAGGGAGAAATGAGCCGCCGTCAAAACATTGACGTTTGGATAAGCGGCGGGACAAGGCAAAGCATGGAGCAGGAGAAATCCATGGGGATCATTTATCGGATGGCTTGGGTCGCTCCAGCCGTGCTTTTGACGATGGCAGTCGTCGCCCATGCGGACGGATTCAATCCGCAGCACGGAGGTAAGACGACTCGCACTTACTTTGGAACTCCTGGCGTCGGGCCGTACGGCCATCAGGGGATGGGGGGCGGATACAACCCATACACGTGTAAGATTTTTGGATTACGCTGCTGCAAGACCGCCCAAACGGTGGAAGACGATTATCAGCGACGGATGGCGGCTGCTCAGGCTCGGGCGGCGGTGATCGTCAATCGGGTGCAGCCGAAACATTTGTGCGGCAATCTCGCCAGTGGATGTGCGGACTGCAATTGTCCACCTCAGGGCTGCAACGATTGCTGGCTCTTCGGAAAATGCAATCAGTGTAACGGCGGTGACTGCGCCGGCGGTGGATGTGGTCCGGGTGGATGCGGTCACGGCGGTTACGGCCAAGGCGGCGCGGGGATGCTGCCTGGCATGAATCGTGAGGACGCGGTTCGCTACCTCGAAGGGTTCCAGTACTATCCACCGTACCAAATCGTTCGAAGCCCTCGTGACTTCTTCATGTTCGATACGAAGTACGGCACCGGCCATTAAATCACCATGTGACGATGCAAGACGGGTGGTCGATTGGGCCACCCGTCTTCGTTTCTTGCCTACTTGAAAAGCTCGGCCGCCCCGTCGGCGATCATTTCCTCCGCCAGTTCACGCCCCAATAGTTCCGCCTCCGCGGGTGCGCCGGCGATCGAATCTTCGTTCCACTTTTGACCATCCGGGCTCAACACGATCGCACGGAGATGCAGTGTCTCATCAAAAATGCTCGTCGATGCACCGACAGGGACCTGGCATCCACCTTGAATAGTCCGAAGGAAAGCACGTTCTGCTTCCACACACGCTCGGGTGTCAACATCTTCAAGCGGACGAAGGATCGAAAGGATCTCTTCATCAATGGAACGGCATTCAATTCCAAGAGCGCCCTGCCCCACGGCTGGGAGAATTAAACTCTCCGCGAGAATCTCTCGAACTTCATTGGTCAGTCCAAGACGCTCTACCCCGGCGACGGCAAGGATCATCCCATCGAAGCCTTCCTCGTACATTTTTCGGATGCGAGTCTCGACGTTTCCTCGCACACTTTCGATCTTGAGGTCGGGGCGTCGGCGCAAAAGCTGTGCTTGCCGGCGAAGGCTGCTCGTTGCGATCCGGGCTCCGGGGGGGAGTGAATCGAAGTTCGAATGTTTCGGTGAGAGAAAGGCATCGCCGACGGCGCCCCGTGTGGGAACCGCAGCCAAACAGAGAGAAGGATGCGATACGGTCGGTAGATCTTTCAGACTATGCACCGCGATATCGGCCCGACCATCGAGGACAGCTTCCTGAATCTCCTTGGTGAAGATGCCGACACCACCGACGGCGTAGAGAGGGCGATCGAGCACAACGTCTCCCGACGAAGTGAGCGTGACAAGTTCGACCCCCATTTCTGGGTAGTGCGACTTCAATTGATCACGCACGAACTCGGCTTGCCAAAGGGCAAGTTTGCTGGCACGCGTCGCGATGCGAACAGTTCGTTTCAAGCGAACACTCCCAGGAACGACAATCACCGATCAACCCAGCCGCTGGTTCGCTTCAATGGAACCGGCCATTTTGCCATTCTACGGAATAGGGGGGAGCGCGTGATCGCGTCTCGGGCCTCCTCGCGCCAGAACGACGACGAAGACCTCGTTCGCACCCGCGGCTCGGAGAACTCGGGCTGATTCATGGCAGGTTGCTCCGGTCGTCATGACGTCATCGACCAGAAGTATCCGAGCCCCTTTCACTCGGGAATCTCCGCTCATTTTGAACGCATTGCGCACATTCGTTCGCCGTTCGGTCATGCTCAGGAAGTGTTGAGGAGACGTGCAACGAGTTCGAATGACTGCGTGCGAAAGGAGCGGCCGATCGAGGTGGTTGGCAATTTGCTTCGCGAGAACTTGTGAGGGGTTATACCGTCGATGCCACTCCGTCCGCCAGTGAAGGGGGACGGGAACGACATAATCGACATTTAATTCGCGAAGTTCCCCTTCAAGCGATTCAGCCAGCAAATTTCCGAGCGCCGTTGCCAGCCGATATCCCGAGACATGCTTCAATCGACGGCAGGCAGCCGCCAACTCGTCCTCATAAAGACTCAGACGAAGGACGCGCTGAAATGCAAATGAGGTATCACGGCAGAGATCGCAACCTTCCGATTTCGTCTCTAAGTGAGGGCCTACTTCAGAGGCACATCGCCAACATCGATTCCCGCCACTGAATTTCAAGAGTCGTTGTTTCGCCTGGCCGGAGAAGTCACCGGTCGCAATTGGTTCACGGGTGAGCGCGCAGAGAGGTGGGTAAACAAGGTCGATCACGCTCGCTAGCCAATGATGTCCTGCTTCTCCGAAACGACGAGCGATCTCGCTCGCTATCGAACTCATGGACTTGTGCTCGCTGTGACAGCTTTTCCGGCAACGGCAACGAAGTGAGTTACGAGTTCGCCGTTCTCGACATTCCAGACTCGGATTTCGCCATCCCAGCTTCCAGTCGCGAGTTTCTTCTCATCCGCACTTAAAGCGACGGAGTAAACGACATCTTGATGACCGTTGAATTCACGAATGACTTTTCCGTCGGCCGGATTCCAAGCGATGACTCTCTTATCGTTACCCACGGTTACGACGATTTTCCCACTCGGAGCAAAGAGTAGCCGGCATGCGGTCTCTTGATGAGCGTTTTGCGCGGATTTCTGATCGCCGTTCCCTTCCATCTGCCAGAAACGAAGTTGCTTGTCCGCGCCAATGGAACAAGCAATCGTTCCCTCTGGATTCGAACCGACGGCGTAGACGGCATCGGTATGTTGAGCAAATGTTAAAAGTGGCTCCGCCGTCGTTTGATCCCAGATCTTTGCCGATCGGTCCCGGCTGGCGGTCAGGAGCTTCTTTCCATCGGGTGAATAGGCGAGATCGAGTATCCAATCCGCATGGTTCTCTACCGCGAACAGTTCCTTCCCCGTATCGATTTCCCAAACGCGGAAGATCCGGTCCGCTCCGCCGGCGGCCACTTCACGGGTTCCTGGACGTACGGCAACGGCGAAGATGGCATCCTTTGTTTCGATCAGCTTTCGAAGCGGCTTGCCACTCTCGATGTCCCAAACGACGACTTCTCCCCGCTTCCCCGGCGTTCCCCCCGCATGGATCAGATTCTTTCCATCGGGTGTGTAACACAGGTCATTGATCTGCTCGACGTCGGTGGGCCAACGTCCGACGAATTTCCCAGTGGCGGGCTCCCAGAAAGTGATTTGATAGTATCCCGCTGCCGCCAATAGCCCCCCGTCTGGCCGAAAGGAAAGGGCGGAGACGGGGGCCGGAACGGTGCTGTCTCGATTGATGGGAGTGGGACTAGCGGAGGCGACCATCTCTTCGAGGGGTAATTCCACATTGGGACCGTCGAACTTGGCTCCTTCTCGAATCCAGTTGTCAAGCTTCGACAGCACATCGTCAGGAAGCTTGTCGTCTTCAAAAGGCATGGAGGGCTTCTCGGTGCCATGACACATTCGTGAGAGACGACTCTCCTCGGGCTTGCCTGGTTCGATTGCCTTTCCTTTTTCTCCACCCTTCAAGAGGAGCGAATAGTTCGCGAGCGAATATTTCCCTTCCGCCTTATCGGCATTGTGACATCCGACACATTTATCGACGAGGAGCGGAGCAATCTCCTTCTGAAAGCTCACGGGTGGATCGGCCGCATGACTTGCTGGGCTCAAAAGCAGAAATGCCGCCATCAAAAGTGTCGCGCGAATCACCGGCATGCGTGCCTCGAAGAAAAAGTGTTGCATGCCCCTATTGTGCGTCAGGAGTGGGCTCGGGGGCAAGCGGCTGGATGGAACTCTTGATGGGATGTTTCTCAAAAAACGACGTTAGTCTGTTGAGCAATGATTCGAAAGGTTCCTCGTCACTTGTCTCGAAGAATGTGCATTCCTCAATGTGGCGGAACCAAGTCATCTGTCGCTTGCTGAATTGGCGCGTCCTGGTTTGAATGAGGCCGACCATCTCATCGAGTGATAATCTCCCCGCCAAATGCTCGATGATCTCTTCGTACCCGACGGCCTGCGCGGCAACACGGCTCAGCGGCGGGCGATCCGGCGCGGTGAGTCGGCGCACCTCGTCGATCCATCCGGCAGCGAGCATGTGAGGGACCCGTTCATCAATTCGCCGCCGACGTTCCTCGCGGCTTCGTACGATGCAGGCGACGGCCGGCCTTGGGTCCGCGGATTTGTCGAATTCCTGTTGCCAATCGCTAATGGGACGTCCGGTCTTTTGGTGAACTTCCATCGCGCGGATGATTCGGCGGAGATCACCGGGAAGAATCTTCCCTGCCGCTTTCGGATCGACGATGCGAAGGCGTTCGTGCAGCGATTCAACGCCGGTCGCCTTCGCTTCCTTCTCTAATCGTTCCCGAAAATCGAAGTCTGCGGGAGGCCCCTCAAATATGCCACGAAGACAAGCTTTCAGGTAAAGGGGAGTCCCTCCGACAAACAAGGGCGTCTTCCCCCGTGAGCGAATTTCATGGACGGCGGATCCGGCCCATTTCAAATACTGATCGAGGCTCGCCGACTCGGAGGGATCTAGGACATCGACCAAGTGGTGCCGTACACGCGCTCGATCGGTGATCGTCGGTTTATCGGTACCGATGTCCATTCCGCGATAAAGCGTCATGGAATCCATGGCAATGATTTCGGCATGGAGCCGTTCCGCTAGTTCGATGGCAACACGACTCTTTCCCGAAGCCGTCGGACCGGTGAGGAACCAGGAATGTTGCGTGAAGAATGGCATAGTTACCGACGATCAAAACTCGGAAGTGGTGGAAAGAGCTGACGAAGCCAATCACGGCTGACATGGGAAAGAGGTTGATAGCCGCGCGCCGCTGCCCGAGCTGATCGAAAGGCACACTCCTTTTCCAGCAGGTAGTTCGCGTTGTACTCGTCGATGCGCTGATTGACCGGAGAGAGATCCACGATCGCCAGGAACTGATCCCAGCGCTCGTTGAACTTATTCACGGACCGCTCGATCTCGGCGAGGATCTTGTTCCAACGAGGGAGCCATAGTTGACCGGCCAGTGGACGACGGACTTTCAATACCTCGCGCATGATGTCGTCGAGCGTGTGACGCTGGCCTTCGTTGAGGTTTAATGGGGTGGCCGGTAGTTTTTCGACCAGTGAAAGCCAGAGGCGAAGGTGACGACGGACGGGTTCTAATTGCTGGTCTCGTTGTTTGGCGAGTCGTTGCTCGAGCCCTCGCAAGGCGTCTTCGACCCGAAGGGCGCGGCGCATGTAAGCGGGTTGATCGTACATGCCGATCAGCCGCTGGGTGATGTCATCCCAGTCTGTTTGCTGGCCGAGGACAATATCCTGTGAATCGTCACCACTCACGAATCACTCCCTCCGTCTCACCCTTTTTAGCAGGAGCGAGACGGAAAGGGAGTTTTCCTAAGAGGTGATTACGATCAATCCTTGTGATCAGAATGATCGCATCTCCATCGTTACTTTTGCGGTTCCGGCAACGTGGCGGGAGGTTCCTCGGTGGAGTTCATGGGAGCCGGTATGGTGGATTCCGCTGGGAGTTTGCCCGGTTCCGGATTCTCGTCGATGTTGGGAATGGGCTGCTCCTCATTCATCTTTGCCGAGTCGTTGTCGATCTCCTCGACACCCTGCCAGACGTCGTGCGGATAGAGCGGACGATCGTCAGGCGGGCAGCCTAGATCGCCGTGGACGCGGCTCCCTGGATGAATCCGAAGAGGAATACTGCACTGCCACCACTTCGCTCGATCCGATCGGAGTTTGCCCGAGGCGAGCGAGATTCGTTGCTCCGCCAGCACGACATTGTCGTTGGTCAAGATACGACCCCGATTGAATTCCCATTCCGCGAGGGCTTTGTTGTAGTTCACGAGTGCCTGGGCTTCGTCCCGGAGAGCATCCGCGAAGCGTGTCTGGGCTTGTAGCAAGAGATCGATCGTCGAAACACCCTGACGATAGATCTGTTCGCGAGCTTGGAGCTGGGCGGCGGCCGCCTCGCGACGATCCTTTTGGGCTAGGATGAGCTGATAGTTGCTGATGATGTTCTGATACGACTCGGCGAGCCGGTGCAACGCTTGATGCTCCAAGTTCCGGAGCTGATTTCGCTTTTCACTCACCGTGAGTTGAGCACGGCGGACGCCGGCATTGGCCGCTCGTTCGCCGATTTGGCGGCGATAGCGTAGACCCATCGTCCATGCATCGAATTTGTGATCAGTCAAGCGGTCGATCGATTGATCCCACTGACTGTCGAGACCTTGGATGGACCAGGTACCGTTGACCGTCAAGTCGGGGAGCAAGCCGTTTCGCTGGCGGAGGACTTCGATCTCTGCCGCACGAACCGCGAAGCGGGCCGCCTCCAGGTCGGGACGGAACTGCATGGTTTCGGTAACGCCGAGCTGCCAATTCGGGTCGTAGCGTGCGAAGCTCGGTTCATCCTTCGGGATGATCCGGAATTCATCGTCGGGTGGAAGACCCATCAGCTCGCGAAGTTCGCGCTCACGAAGGAGCACGTCGTTCAGGGCGGTGATTCGCTGAGCGCGGAACTGTTCAAGCTGTTCACGCGTTTGAGCCACATCCGCTGGAGTCGAACGCCCAGCGATTTCCTTGTTCCGTTCGATCTGCCAAGTCGCGAGAGCCTGTTCGAGACCCGCTTCACGCGAATAAAGGACTTCGTACGAGTTGTAAAGATCCCAGTAAGCGAGTTCGAGGTCGCGAAGCATCGTCTGTACTTCGACCTCGAAGGTCTTGATCTGCTCTTCATGGTTCGCGCGAGCGATCAAGATCGGGGCACGGTTGAATTCGACGCCCGCACCTTGGAGCAAGGGTTGCTCGAGGCCGACACCGGCGGTCGATCGCCAGTACGGGTTGATGGTGATGAAAGCACCGACGGGATTATTGTTCTGATAGTCGAGATCGTAGTAGATCTTTGTGAAACCACCGGTCGCGTTTCGCTTAGTGATGGACATCAAATCCTGACCGGGAGTCGAAGTCAAGTTCGGCACGTCAGATGTCGCGCCACCGTCGGTGGTATTGGTTCCGAAGCCACCCGCCGAGGTACCGGCTGCCTTGGTGGTGATGGCATTGGCGCCGGTTCCGAACACCTGAATGTTATTTGCGAGCGGGGTGTTCGCGTACGACCACTGATTGCCGATCTGGTAGAACGCGTCGAAGCGGGAGAGAGCTGTATCGACGCGTGTGCCGGCGATTCCTGGTTCGTAGCCAAGGTAAGCGATTCGTTTGTTGTTCTGCAGGCCGATTCGTTTGCATTCTTCGAGTGAGAGAATCCAATCCTTCTTGCGGGTAGGGTCGGCAACGGAGCGAGGAGCTCCGCCCGGAGTCAATTCATCGGGAGAATCGGGAACAGGGGCGGTGGTGACAGGATTCGGCGTGTTGTAGTACTCATAATCCACCTGGGTCATGATGTACGGCTTATGGCATCCGCTCAGGACGGAGGCCACGCAGAGAAGCGAGGTTGTCCTGCGAAACCACATCATTTTTGCTGCCATGAACCACATTCTCCGTTGGTTCGCCCTTATCAGGCGAGACCAGGCGACAGGCCGTTTGGCGTCCCGTCAGTCTCCGGCAGAGCCAAGCAAAAACACCCGACGCCGCGCGGAGACGCACCCGTTAGCGTTACCATCGGCAAACTTTGCCCAGAGAATGTGGCGGATTTTCTAATTCTTCTGATTTTGACGAAAGAAACTGTTATGCGGGTCGTAGCGATTCCGTGGAATGAGTAATTGAGTGGAGATGTGCGGCATGGGATACGTTGTTCCTGTGAAAGCTCGTGCTTCGAGTGATTGAGTCAAACTAGGTGGGCTGCGGCGTGCGGATCGTTCACGTAATCACGCGACTTATTCTCGGCGGCGCACAGGAGAATACCCTGTACAACGTTGAAGATCTGCAGGAGACCTATGGCGACGACGTCTTGCTCGTGACTGGGCCGGCGGAGGGACCCGAGGGAGATCTATTCGAGCGGGCACGCCAGAAGAATGTTCGAGTCCACCTTACCAGCCGACTACGACGGGCAATCGATCCTTGGAATGATGGGCTCGCCTACTTCGAGTTGAAGCGAATCATCCGCGACTTTCGGGCGGATGTCGTCCATACTCATAGTTCGAAGGCGGGGATCATTGGTCGTGGGGCCGCGTGGAGCGTCAAGACTCCCGCCGTCATTCACACGGTTCACGGGCTTCCCTTTCACCCCTTCGAAAAACCCTTGAAGAATAGACTCTACATCAGAGCCGAGAAGTGGGCAGCTCATCGCTGTCACCGAATTATCTCCGTCGCCGACGCTATGACCCGCCAAGCCCTGGCTGTGGGGATCGGTCGACCCGAGCAGTACGTTACGATTTATAGCGGAATGGAAATCGAGCCTTTCCTTCAGGCCGAGCGACTGCGGCATCAGGTTCGGAGCGAACTGGGCTTGAGGCCAGACGATGTCGTGGTGATGAAGATCGCGCGGCTCTTTGAATTCAAAGGGCATGACGACGTGATTGATGCGGCCCGTCACATTACAGCGTCCCTCCCCAGCCTTCGATTCGTTTTTGTCGGGGGAGGCATTTGGGAAGAGAGGCTGAAGGCGAGAATCGAAGAGGTTGGATTAAGCGATCGATTTGTCTTTACCGGATTAGTGCCTTCGAGCCGAATACCAGAACTACTCTCGGCTGCTGATATTGTTGTTCATGCAAGTTATAGAGAAGGACTCGCTCGCGTATTGCCTCAAGCTCTTCTATCGGCAAAGCCCGTCATCTCATACGACGTGGACGGCGCGCCGGAAGTGGTGTTACCCGATCGGACGGGATGCCTTGTGAAAGCGGGAGACATCTTTGGTCTGGCTGGCGCGATCCGAGAACTTGCGATCGATCCGGACAAGCGAAAACGCTTCGGAGAATTGGGCCGAGAACATTGCAGAACGCGTTTCGATCATCGTGCGATGACGCGTCAAATTCGATCTGTGTACGAAGATGTCCTGAATGAATCGCTAGTGGTTCAGTAAGAGGCGTGATCCAAACGGGATTTCAAATCGACGGGTCAACTCGGCAGTTTTTGACCGCAGAAGATAAACAAAGCGGCTTGTTAACTTCCCGAGTGCAATGTTCCCGATAGTTTTCCCTGCGGATCCATCAATTCGACCGTCTCTTGTCCGATCGATCCGATTGCCGCGAAGCAAGTAATAAGGATGAGTGCCAACATCACGGCATATTCCACCGCGGTCGGTCCATCCTCTTCCTTCAGAAAATTCCAAAGCCAAGACATGATTCGCACTCCTTAGAGCCGATCGCGATCTTAGCGGCTAGCTGCAGTGACGTACGAGAACGAATGACGTCAACGCCGCGTGGGCCACATTCGAATCGCTCGTGCCTCATTCGCTCGTGGGGGAGCGATATCCGTTCATGAGCTGAAGAGACGGGTTGCATACGGTCGCTTGATCAGCCAACGGCTGATGCTTGCTCAGCATCGGGGCTGATGTCGGCGAGCGAAGAATCGAGGGGAAGCTAAAGCAAACGTAAGACAAAAAAGAAGCGTCGTCAAAGCGACGGAACAAAAGGTTGGAAAAAGGTGTTCAGGAATTTCGATTTCACCCTGCGACTCAGGATGACCAAGTCATAACGAAAACACCCAGGCCATCGTTAAAAGTTGCCTGGGTGCTTTCCATTTGTCGTGAATGATCAACGAATCTCAGTTGGTTGAGAAGGCAAGCTTGCCGTCAAAGGCACAGAGGTTCTCGGTCTTGATGAAGTCGAGTCCAGCTCCCGCGAAACGAGAGAGTAGGCTGGCGACCTGCTCGTGCGAGACCGTGCCTCCCTCCTTTTCCGCATTGAAACGGCATCGCCAGTGATCAACGCAGAAGGTTTCTGGGAAACCGTTCGGCCACACGTTCACTCCACGATTGGTGATCATCTTCAAGACGAGACCGTTGCCGTTGAGCGTGGTGACTTTCTTGCCTAGTTCCTCGGGAGTGATGTCATTGGCTTGCAAGTAGACGTCTACACCCACGAGAGTCTTGACGGCTCGCTTGGTCGGCGTGACTTCGATCGCCTTCATGCTGTCGGCCGCGTCGGAATACTTGGCCTCCTTGAGTTGTTGCGGCTTCTGACCCAGTCGCTTGACGACCGCTTCCGCGAACTCCTTCGTGCCGACCTTCTCCTTGCTTGTTGCTTCGGTGAAGATGTCGTACGTGTGGATGCCGTCTTCAATCGTGCGAAGCCATGCATTGTGTACGTTTTCGGCAATCTTGCTCTGGCCGATATGGACGAGCATCATGATCGCCCCGTGCAGCAAACCCGAGGGATTCGCGAGGTTCTGTCCCGCGCGGCGTGGAGCCGATCCGTGAATGGCTTCAAACATCGCGAAGTTATGGCCGATGTTCGCGGAGCCAGCCAGCCCGACCGATCCGGCGATCTGAGCGGCGACGTCTGAAAGGATGTCACCATACAGGTTCGGCATGACGACGACGTCGAACGCTTCGGGCGTGTCCGCGAGCTTGGCGGCGCCAATGTCGACAATCCAGTGCTCGTTCTCGATGTCCGGATATTCCTTGGCGATCTCATCAAAGACCTTGTGGAAGAGACCGTCGGTCATCTTCATGATGTTGTCTTTGGTGAAGCAGGTGACTTTCTTTCTGTTCGCCATCTTCGCGTATTCGAAGCCGTACCGAGCGATGCGCTCACAGCCTGGGCGAGAGATGAGCTTGAGGCACAGCATCACATCGTCTGTCTGCTGGTATTCGATGCCGGCGTAAGTGTCTTCTTCGTTCTCGCGAACGATCGTCACATCCATCTTTGGATGCTTGGTCTTGATGAAAGGGTAATAGGCAACGCAGGGACGGATGTTGGCATAGAGGCCCAGCGTCTTTCGAACCGCGACGTTGAGGCTCTTGTAGCCGCCACCCTGCGGCGTGGTAATCGGTGCCTTCAAGAAGACTCGGGTTCGTCTGAGCGAATCCCAGGCGGAGGGTGCGATACCGGCGGAATTGCCGGCCAAATAGACCTTTTCGCCGATTTCGATCGTCTCGACTTCGAGAGCGGCTCCCGCTTCCTTCAAGATGTGAAGCGTGGCCGCCATAATCTCGGGGCCGATTCCATCGCCGTGCGCTACCGTAATGGGAACTTTGTTCATCGAATCCTCGATCTTAAGCATCTTCGCCGCCACTCCGACTCCCTGTCCGGAGCGCGACGACCTTGCCCACCACCCAAATCCCGTGCCAGGCCTGATGCGTGCGCATTCGGCTAAGCACCGATCGATGACCCGCCTCGGGAATGGTCCCCGAGGAGAGTCCACGATTCTTCGTGTTTCCTATGTCTCTGGAATCGCCGGGCCAATGCTTTTCCTTGCCTTGCGATTCCGTCAGGAAACTAACGAGCAAGGTAAATCAGCACTCTAAATGCCACAACACCAGACGATTAGAGGAAATCGGGGCCGCTCACGGAGTGAAATCGTCCCCGTTGCGAACCGATTCAACGAAGGCTGCGATCAATGACGCGGCGGTGTCGAGGTCCGTGAGGGAGATCATCTCGACCGGGCTGTGCATGTACCGGTTCGGGATCCCCAGACACGCCGTTCCGACCCCTCCCCGAACGAGTTGGATCACGTTGGTGTCGTTCGATGTTCCGCGATTCGCCCCCTTGATCTGAACGGGGAGGGTCTTTTCCCTCGAGATCTCTTGAATTCTGCGGAACATGACCGGATTGATGTTGGGGCCTCGAAAGAGAACCGGCCCCTTGCCCAATCCGACGACGGCATTCGAGCGTTTGTCGATCGTGGGGCAGTCGGTGGCATGGGTCACGTCGACCGCGATGGCGAGATCTGGATCGACACCGTAGGCAGCGGTCTGAGCGCCGCGAAGGCCGATTTCTTCCTGCACGGCCGATACGACATGGACCGATGCGTCGATCTTTTTCCCTTTCAGCCGTTTCAGAGCTTCAAAGACGACGAAGAGGCCCGAGGTGTTGTCCATCTTCACGCCGGAGACGAGCTGACCTCGAATCGTGCGCATGCCGAGCTCACAGGTCGCGGGATCGCCGATAGCCACGAGCCCGCGGGCTTCTTCTCCGTTTGTTGCGCCGATATCGATCCAGAGCTCGTGAAATTCGGGAATCTTTCGACGTTCATCTTCCGTGAGAAGATGTGTCGCCTTTCGCGCGATGACGCCTGGAATCGGTCCGCCGGCTGACCAAACCGTCACCTTTTGGCCAAGAAGAATTTGCACATCCCATCCGCCGATCGGCAAGCAATAAAGAAAGCCGTTATCGTCGATGTATTGCACCATCATGCCGATCTGATCGCAGTGCCCGTCGAGAAGGATGCGAGGTTTACCAGAGGGATTCAGCGTGGCGATGACGTTGCCATGAACGTCGGTTCGAACTTCGTCCGCGAATTCTCCTGCCCATTCACGAATGAGTTTTTGCACCGGCTGCTCGTAGCCCGAGGGGCTCGGTGTCTCAAGGAGTTGACGGAAGAAATGAAGTGACGACTCGTCCATGACTGACTCCTGAAAAATAGATCGATCGGTGTTGTACGAAGGGGGAACGGACCACCCAAACGGCGGGCTGTTGGGAATCTTTTCGTGGAAAACTACGGGTCGACGCAGATGGCTGGATAAGCCGGGTAAGAATGGGGTGTCAGTGAGCTTGTTTTCACTCGTGCCACCCTGTTGACACTGCCTAACTTCACACGGTTTCGCGCGAAAAATAAAGAAGTTAAAGATTTCTTTTGAGCGTGCTTGACAGGTTCATCCGCCACTTTTAGGGTTCCTCTCCGACACGGGGCACTCATGACGAGTGCGGAGTGTCGGATCGGTCGGGGGACCGATGTTTTAGGTTGGGAACGGTCTAGCCGAGCTCGACGAATCGAGGCGTTTGATTCGTCGAGGGTAGTGCAAGAATGGACTCTCGCACGAGGCTAAGAACGAATGAATCGCGGATCGATTCTGTTACGAGTAGACGGCTCTGCCGTCGATGGAATGGGGCGTATCGCTCGGTGTCTGGCTTTGGCCAATGCACTTCAACGGCGGCGATACCAAATGACCTTTATCACCCATGTGGACAACAATGCGTGGCCTGATCGCATTCGTCGTCATCGTCATGGTGTGGTTCGTTCGTCTCACTTGGCGGGAACGTCCGCGGGTCGAGGGGAACTCCTACGAGAAATTGAAACCAAGCGGCCTTCAGTGGTCGTGACGGATTCGTCTGAACTGGATGAAGAATACCTCGCGTTGCTTTCGCACCGGGTGCCTTTGGTGATCTCGATCGACGAATCGGCCTCGATCCGATTCCCGAGCGATATCGTCCTGAATCCGACACTCGGACTCGATAGCAAAGACATCGATTTCTATCCGGGAACGCAAGTTCTCGCGGGAACTCGATACGCCCTTGTCCGAAGTGAATTTCGTCGGGCACGCAATGTCCGAGCGACCGAACCGGGGGGAGCAACCCGTGTGCTCCTTTCGCTCGGCGGAGGCGAAGTGGCGCGCGACACGGCGAAGATTGCTCGGGGGCTTCTGGAAGAGAAGACACTCGAGAAGGTCGACGCGGTGATCGCAGCGAGCTCCGAAGGGCGTGATGAACTTCGCGCCGTCGCCGAGGATTTCCCGGGCCGACTCACGATCACGACCGATGCACGCGACTTGGCGATTCGCATCACGAAATCGCATCTGCTTGTCACCGGTGGGGGAAATACTCCCATCGAAGCGGCCTGCGTCGGAATTCCGACCATCGTCATTCCGCGAAATAAGCGGCATGAGATGAATGCCGAGCGGCTTGAGGAGATTGGTACGGCGCAGTATTTGGGGCCATTCGATCAGGTTTCGCCAGATCGGGTCGCCAAGGCAGCCGTCGAAATCCTGGCCGACAATTTTGAGCGAAAGGCGATGAGCCGATCGGGACGAATGTCGATCGATGGCCGGGGGGCGGATCGCCTCGTCACCGCCACCGAGATTCTCCTTCGGCGTGCTCGTCGAACGAAAACAGTTCTGGCGGCTGCTTGACAGTCGCTTCGCAAGGCAAAATAGATCATCTTTGATCCATTCGCGGCGGGGTGAAAACTCATCCGCACTTATCAAGCCTCGTCGTTGTTGCGACGTTTCTCGCCGGACGGTGCCTTTCACCGTCCGGTGTTTCATTTCTCATCGGGATAATCAATCCCAACATCTCTCCATCGGAAAGTTGTTCTCACGCCGGGCATCGGTTACAAACAGGTACGAGGTGATGCTGCCGGTCCGGGACCAATTATCTCTTCCCTCGTTCCGAACGTAACAGTCGTTGCTTGCTGGAAAGCGCGAGTTTGTCCGTCTTTGTCGGACGAGGCCGGCAGATCATCGATTCTTGGGTGGAAGGAACATTGCATGCGGTTCGGCTTGGCATGGTTGATGACATTGATGGTCGCTGGTTGGGCCAGCGCCGACGGTGGTGTCGATGCACAGTGGATTTGGTTCGACGAGGGTGACCCGCAGGCCAGTGCTCCGGCGGGCAAAACCTGGTTTCGCCGAGAGATCAAGATCACCGATCCCTCTACATGCCAACTTCGTTTGGCGGTTGACGATTCCTTCGTCCTTTGGGTGAATGGCAAGAAAGTTGGCGAGGGTGGAAGTGGAAAGAGTCACCGCTTCAACTTGAACGGCATCGTCGAGGAAGGCCCCAATGTCTTCGCTATCGAAGCGACGAATAAAGAGGGCCCAGCCGGCCTCCTCGTTGACGGAGTCATTCGAAGCCAGGGAGGATCGGAGACGCCCGTTGACTCTGGCCCCGAATGGAAAGGAACGAACAAGGTTCCCGCGGGTGATGCATGGCTTAAGCCAGGATTTCCCGCCGAAGGTTGGAAGACGGCCAAGTCGCTCGGCAAGCATGATCAAACGCGTTGGAAGGACATTCCGTTCACTGAAAGCTATCTCGATCGTTACTGGTTGGCGGATGGATTTGAGATCGAACGAATTGTCGAACCGGACTTGGCGGGTTCCATCATCGCGATGACCTGGGGGAACCGGGGTAACCTCATCGTTTCGCAGGAACGAGGACCGATCATCGTTCTCTCCGACACGAACAAGGATGGAAAGTTCGACAAAGCGAGCACCTATTCCGATCGGGTGAAGAACTGCCAAGGGCTGTTGGTGGTTGGGACCGATCTGTACGCCATTGGTGATGGGCCCGATGGCGCTTCTTTGTATCGTCTGCCTGATGCAAACCAGGATGACCAGGCGGACGGCATCGAGACCCTTCACAAGTATCGTGGTGGTATGGGAGAACATGGACCGCACACCGTTGTCCTAGGACCGGACGGCGAACTCTACAACTGTTTGGGAAATCACTCCTGGGTGAAAGCGAAGCGTCAGCCAAACTCTCCCTGCGAAAAGGAGACGGAGGGTTATCTTCTCACGCCGAGCTTCGAAGATGCGCGGGGGCATGCGGTGGGTATTCGAGCGCCAGGCGGCACGGTTTGGCGCTTGAGCAAGGATGGCAAAAAGTGGTGGATGGAAACACAAGGCTTCCGCAACGAGTACGACATCGCATTTAACGAAGATGGTGAACTCTTCACGTTTGACAGCGACATGGAATGGGACATCGGCGAGCCCTGGTATCGCCCTGTTCGCGTCAATCACTGCACGTCGGGCGCGGAATTTGGTTGGCGAAGCGGCGCGGCAAACTGGCCGGCTCATTACTTTGATTCGCTTCCCGCGACGGTCGATATCGGACGTGGCTCACCGACCGGCGTTATCTTCTACGAGCACAATCAGCTTCCGGAAAAGTACAAGGGATCGTTCTTGATCTGTGACTGGTCGATGGGTCGGCTTATCGCGGTGCACCTTGATCCGAAGGGAGCGAGCTTCGACGGATCAAAGGCTGAAACCATCGTCACGGGTAATCCGCTCAACGCGTCGGATATTGAGATCGCTCCCGATGGATCGATCCTTCTCGCGACCGGTGGTCGCGGAACCGAAGGTGGCGTTTATCGCGTGTTCGCCCGAGGGAAGAAGCTTGAAGCTCCGAAAGCGGAGTCGGTTGCAGATCTCTTGAAGGTTCCTCAATTCTCCGCCGCCTGGGCGCGTGAACTCGCTTCACAGGTTAAGGCAAAGTCGGGCGAAAAGTGGAAGCCCGAACTCGAAGCGGTCATCGCGAAGGGGAGTCCTTCCGACAAGGTCCGAGCGCTGACACTTCTGTCGCAATTGGGACCGGCGCCATCGCTTGATTTGCTCGTGAACGCAGCAGGTGACGAAAGCCCGAAAGTTCGAGCATTCGCGGCTTGGTTGCTCGGCTATCACACCGCTCCGGCATCAGCAGATGCACTAAAGAAGTTGCTTTCAGATGCTGACTTGAGGGTTCGCCGGCGCGCTTGCGAAGCGTTCGTGCGGAGTGAACAGGAAGCGCCCGCTTCGACGCTCGTGGAGATGCTCGGAAGCGACGATCGATTCCTCAGATTTCATGCGCGGCTTGCGCTCGAACGTGTCCCCGTTGACACTTGGAAAGAGCTCGTTCGCAATTCATCGAACGATCAGATCCAGTTGCATGGATTGCTCGCGCTCCATCGTGTTGGAAACAATGCCATCGCACCCGATGAGATGCTCGATCGTGCGACGGCGCTCATCGAAAAAGGGACGAAGCAAAAGATCGAAGCCCTTCGCTTGGCGGAAATCGCGATTATTGCCGGGGCTGGAGGTTCTTCCGGTCAAAAGCTCGGGAAGATTCTGCTCGACGCTTATCCGACGGGCAACCTTCCGATCGACATGGAATCGCTGGAATTGATTGCAAAGCTTCAGACTCCGGGGGCGGCCGAGAAAATCGTTACTGCTCTCGAAAAGGAAACCAATCAAGAGATGCAGGTGCATCTCGCGCTCGTCTTGAAGTATTTGGACGAAGGTTGGACGACCGATCTGAAGACCCGCTATATCCGTTGGTACAACGGATCGAGCAAGCTCGATGGCGGTCACAGCTTCACGCCATATCTCGAAAACATCGTGAGTGGAACGTTCTCTCGGCTAACCCCTGAGGAACGACGCGATCTCATCGCGAATTGGCACGAGTATCCGTACGCGGCGAGGCTTCTCCTTCGCCGAAATAACCCAGACCAGATCGCCGATTTCACAAAGGTGATTCAAAAGGTTCTGAGTGAAACGGAGTCCGGGCAGGGTGGACCCTACGGCGTCGAGATCTACGAACTTTCGCTCGACGCATTAGGAAAGAGTTCGAATCCGGAAAGCCAGGCGATCCTGCGCAAGCTCTTCGATGATTTCCCGGACAAGCGGGACAAGATCGCTGCGAAGCTCGCTGAAAAGGCGACTGAGGAAAATCGACCGTACTACATCCGAGCGTTGTCAATCGCTAGCAACAACACTCTTCCCTTCCTGATTCGTGCTCTCAATCGAACTCCTGGAAAGGCTCAGACTCCGGAGGAGATTCGGCTCGTGATTATCTCGGCTTTGAAGCTCGGAGATAATGCGGGTAAACCGGCAAATGATCTGCTGGCCAAGTTGACGGAGGTCAAGCCGGAAAAGGATAGTCCGACGAAGGGAATTTCGTTCTATCAAGAGTGGTTCTCAAAGAACTATCCCAATGAACCGAAGCCGGAATTGCCAACGTTGGCGGCGAACGAATCGAAGTTCTCGATCGATCAGATTCTGAACTACCTCGAGACGAATCCGCGCGGTCAGCAAGGAAACGTCGCACGAGGAAAGGAAATCTATGCCAAGGCGCTCTGTATCAAGTGCCATAAGTTCGGTTCCGAAGGGCAGGGGATTGGGCCTGATCTGACGACATTGCGAAAGCGATTCCAGAAGAAGGAAATTGCCGAAGCGGTTCTCTTCCCATCACAAGTTGTATCCGATCAGTACCGTTCGGTGACGGTCGTGACAAACGACGGCCTCGTCCAAACCGGTATGCTCGCGGCACAGCAAGGTCAGGATGCAGTCGTTTTATGGCTCAATAACGGCGAGCGGTTGGAAATCCCGAAGGACAATATCGACGAGCAAAAGCCGTCAAGTGTCTCCCTCATGCCTCCGGGCCTCTTCAAAGATTTGTCGCTCGAGGATATCGCGGATCTCTTCGCGTACCTCGAAACGAGTAAGTCGAATGCCGAACCTGCCGGCGGGTCGCCCAAGGTCGGTGGAGGGAAGTAATTTCTTCTGTCCGAGTGACCGCGGATTTTCGAACCGGAACGAGGGTGGCTTCACCTCCGTTCCGGTTTTCATTGGCGGAGTCCTGATCACCTCGTGCGGGATGATTCGCTTCTTCGTCGTGTGACTGATATACAGCGAAACAATAAGTGCCGGCCGTTCGTGCAATGCTGAAAGAGAGGAAGAGGACAGAGTTGATGAGAGCAGCCTACCTCGTGGAGCCGGGTAAAATTGAAGTTCGCGAAGTGGATCGGCCTTCGATCGGCACCGGTGAAATCCTGGTCAAAGTGGAATGTGCGCTGACGTGCGGGACGGATCTCAAGGCATATCGTCGCGGTCATCCCTTCATCCCCATGCCTGGGCGGTTCGGCCATCAATACACCGGGACTGTCGCTGAAGTCGGAAAGGATGTGGAGGATCTCGAAATCGGGATGCCCATCTTGGGGGTGCATAGTGGACCGTGCGGCGAATGCCGGGCCTGCAAGTCTTCTCACTTCAATTTATGTGAGCGGCTGACCGAGCAACTCGTGATCGGTGCATTCGCTGAATACTTCCGTATTACTCCTCGGGTCGTGCAAGCCAACGTCTTTCCAAGGCCGCACAAGATGTCGGCTGTTCGGGCCGCATTCCTCGAGCCTGTCAGCTGTGTCGTTCACACGCTTCGAATCATGGACTTTTGTGGTGTCGATCGTGTGCTCGTGCTGGGCCTTGGATCGATGGGGCTTCTTTTCCTGCAGGCACTCCCCTTTTTCACCGGAGCGTCGCGCGTCGGTGCGGGACGCCGAGCGCAGAGGATCGCTTTGGCCAAAAGTTACGGTCTGGAAGAAGTCGCGGATGTCGAGAAACGGCCTGTCGAAGATTGGATCGCATCGAGTGGTGGATTCGATTGTGTGATCGAGTGCACGGGTCGGCCGGAGGGTTGGCAGCAAGCGATCGATGCCGTCAGGCCGGGCGGTCAGGTGATGCTCTTTGGTGGATTGCCGAAGGGAACGACGTTCCCAATCGATACGTACAAGCTTCACTACGAAGAACTCAAAGTGCTCGGCAGCTTTCACTTCGCTCCCGAGGACGTTCGAGCCGCAGCAGACCTGTTGAGTGATCCCCGCATGAGGCTCGAGGAGATGATCGAAGCGAAACGCTCACTGGAAGGACTGGAACAATCACTTGTCGACATGGCGGAAGGGCGAGGGATCAAGTACGCGATCACACCCTCATCCGTGTAATCACATCTCATACCATTTTTGTGTCTTAGCTAACGTTCATCCGCAAGACGTGGTTAACGGGACCCGGAATGAATCCGGGTCCCGTCACCCCCTTGGTTCTCGATCTCCGAGGAGGTCGGATTAGAACTTGAAGATGAAGTCAACAATCGCGGTCATCTGACGCGGAGAGGTTCCGGCGCCGAAGGCGTTGTTGCTCTGACCGGCAACCGTGCTGTCGAAGTAATCGAACCGGAGTTCCGGTCGAATCAAGACGGGAGCAGCAGGCTTCCAGTTCAGGCCGAGGGCCCATTCGTACCAGTTACCCGGCGTGAGAACTCCCGTGAGCGGGATGACGCGGGTGCCGTTCTGGTCACGGAACCATTCGCCGCGGACACCAGCCGCGAGAGTGTCGGTCAGGTCATAGAAGAGGTAACCGTTGGTGCCGTACCAAGTTCCCTGCGAGATTCCGTTGTCCGGACCCGCTTCTTCATGACCGTAGTCACTTTGCAGCACGGAACGCAACTTCTCGGTCATCTGCCACTGCAACACCGACGTTTGCAGGAAGCGGTTGCGGCGCTGTTCGCTCACCGCGACGTATGGGGTCTGGTTTTGCTCTGGACCATTCACGATGACCAAGGTGTAGTTGAGTTTCTCGGTGATCTTGAGACCAAAGGTACCGAGGAAGCTCCACGCGGTGTTGTTGTCCTTGAAGTTATCCCAACCGCGAACGGCACCAGCACCAACCGAGATCGAGTCCGTTAAGGACGTCGACGCGAAGATGCCGGTGTGGGTGAATGGTTCGCCGTAATGGAATGTGTAAGGCATCGTTACGAAGAAGTTGTCCGGAGCCGTAACGACTTGGTAACCCGCGGGTGTGTAGAAGTGACCAAGTTTGACATCGACTCCACGACCGACGCCTAGGTGCATTTCGCCGTACAACTGAGGCAAGGCGAACTGATTGGCGTCGTTGTTGAGGATCGTTCCCGTGGCCGGATCGACTCGGAGAACGTGGTCTTTGCCGCTCACCGTATTGGTGACATAGGTAGCCGTAGCGTAGGGCGAACCGTTTTGTGGTGCACCGAAACGAGCGTCCAGGCCAAGGGCACCCGTCATGCGGGCATCAAGACCATAGAGCATGTCGACCCGGTAACCGAAGTCGAGGAACTTGTCGGCATCCGTCGCGCGGCCCTGCACGAAGTAGAGCTGCTGGACGTTCAGGCCTTGTTCGTGAAGAAACGGTGCGGCCGGATAGTTAAGGGTCGTGCCGTTGTCGTTCCAGTTCGCGGTGATGCTGGCCCAACCGTAGAGGTAAAGACCGCTTCGTTCCGCCCAGCAATCGCCGATCAAGGCGGACTGCAGAAAGCGGGTCGAAGGCTCATCAGCTTCGCCCTCTGCTTCAGAGGTTTTCGGGTCTTCTTCGCTAAAGGCTGGATCGGTGGGAACGGCTGTTGGGTTCGGCGGTGTCTGCGGCGCGGCAGCGGCCGGCGTCGGCTCGACATCCTGGCCCATCGCGGGAACTGCGATAAAGAGGGCCGCCGCCAAGTTACCGATGGCGGATTTCCATCTCTGTCTCATCTGACTCCTCCTGAGATCATTGAACCTTAATCGAGATCCTTCTCGTGACGAGGGGTTCCCTGGGGGTGGAACCATCACCTTGTCCGACATGTTTTCGGCAGATGGCGATTTGGGGCTAAAAAAGAAGAAAGGAAATATAAAGTGGTGCGGGTGGTTCTGGTTAATTGGGCATCTTGATTAAAATCGCTACGGATCTCGCAACAGATAGAGTGGTTACGACTCGCAAGATTTAACTGGATTTCCTGAAGACCTATTTTCGGCCCGCTCATGTTGTTTTGGGTGCTTTGGGTAAACTATTCGATCAAGAGTTATAAGTCTGAAAATCATCACTATCCCCCCTTTCCATAAGTCCAGCCATTCCTTGAAACAATTCGCCGGAAGCGAGCAGTTTCAAATCAGTTTGATCGATAAGATCGGATTTTTCGGAACGATCGTGATATCTCACGTCAGTTCACTGACTTATGGTGGTTGATTGCTTGCGGAAGGGGGGGGACTCCGGTATATTTCAGGAGTGTCTCGCCGTTCGGGCCCGCCCACACTTACCGTATGATCATTAGATGCAATGGCTTAGGTAGGGACGGGCCTTTAGTTTTTAGCATGGAACCGCAAGGAGGCGGCAGGATGGTGACTAGGAAGTCGTTTGAGGCGGCTCGAAGTACGTTCATCGTAGGTGCTCTGGTCGGAGGGTTGGTGAGTTTTGCTGTGTTGGGATGGGGTTCTCTTCCAACAGTGCAGGCTCAGTCTGCCGCGGAGAAGGATTCTTCGACGGCCATCGTGCAGAATGCTGCGGACGGATCGCAAGTAGTTTACCTATTGGATGGCTCGGAGCGGACGCTCTGCGTCTACCAGTTCGATCCCCGCAAAGGAAAGCTTAAATTGGCGGCGGCCCGACACCTTCGTGCCGACCAACAACTGTTAGAATTCAACAACGAGGAGCCGCACGTCTCCGACATCGAAAAGTTGGCCCATTCTCGCTAGTCCTTGAATCGAAGGACTTGTGGGCAAGTGACGTGTGCCGGGAGTCCTTCATGGTTCAGAGTTATTACACCCTGCAACAGGCTGCCGAGGTTCTCGGGAAGTCGACCGACGAATTGAACCAGATGGTTCGTCGGAACGAAATTCGCGCCTTTGCCGACGGGGGAAGTTGGAAGTTCCGGACTCAAGACATCGACGAGCTAAAGCGGACCCAAGAACTTTTAAGCGAAGTCGACATTCTGACCGGCTCCGATGACGATCTGGACCTGTTATTCGAAGACAGCACTCCTTCGGTCGAAATGAAATCTCCCAGCGACAGCACCATCGGTCGCGAACTTCAGGCTGATTCTGGTCTGAAGGGGAGTGGCGAAAGTGACGTCCGGCTGATCTTCTCTGGCGAAGATTCGGGATCAGACAGCGACATCAAGCTCGTACCAGATTTCAACGACGAGCCGAAATTCGCCACCGGAGATTCCACAAAGTCTCCCGGCGATAGCGACATTCACCTTTTGCTCGAAGATGAAGATAGTGGCGAGACGCTTTCACTTGAGCGGTCCGCAGCCTCCACTCCAGCCCCCAGCGATAGCGATATCCGTCTGTTCATTGAGGACCTCGAATCGGCGACAGCCGAATCATCGGCTGAATCGACTCCGGCGGAACCCGCATCGGTTTCACAGGAGGAAGAGCCCGATTTCCTCTTCGATGACTCGATCGACGAACCTCGAACGGATTCCGAGGCCACGGAAGAGGCTCCTGTTCAGGATAATCCTGCCGCCGCATCCGAAATGACCGAAGTTTTCTCCTTGGCCTCTCAGCCGACGGAGGAGTTGACGTTTGAACCGGAACCAGAGTCGGCCCCGGTAGCACCGGCATCGGATTCTGGATTGATTCCTCTGGCCTCGGACGAGGACGAACTCGATCTATTCGACGATTCAGACGATGATCTTTTGCTGGAGGAAGCAAAGAGCGAACCGCCGGTGAAGCCGGAGGGAACTCCTTCGGTCACTGCTGCGGCCAAGAAGGATGACGAGTTTTCGTTCGATGATGACGATCTGGGTATCGACTTCAAGCTCGATGGGGCAGAGGACATCGACCTTGCGGATCTCGATCTCGCGGACAAGACTCCGACCATCAAACAAGAGGCGGGGGACGATTCAGACAGTGACTTTGATCTGAATCTCGATGACGACATTGGCCTCGCGCAAGATGTGACGCCGGGGGCGGGCGACAGCGGAATCAATCTCGCACGTCCGGACGATAGCGGCATTTTGCTTAAGAAAGCCGCCGACAGCGGTATCAAGCTTCGACAAGACGACACCGACTCCAGCGATAGCGAATTCGACGTCAGCCTGGAGAGTGACGACGACATCTTCGGATCGGACGAGACTCCCGGTTTCAAAGCGAGTGATACCGCTCCTCGCATGTCCGCGGTGGAAGAAGATTCGTCCGATGAGATTTCCGACAGCGACTTCGAACTCGCTATTGATGATGTCGAACTCGATGACGATGAGGAGTCAGGTAGCGAAGTTGTTGCCGTCAGCGAAGATGATGAGGAAGACAGCAGCGACGATTTCGATGACGAGGATGAAGACGAAGCATACGGCTCCGAAGATGTCGAGCATGTCGTCGTCAACGCGGAACCTGCTCCGTGGGGCGGCGTTTGGGTCGGATTCCTTTCGGCTACCACGCTCGTCTTCGCCGTCGTCATGATGGTGATGTACGAAATCACCCGAAACGCATGGTCGTACAACGAGCCCTATTCCCTCAGCGCTACGATCATCGAGACGATTTACGGCTTCGGCAAGGGTATCCTGTACTAACGAGTCCTTTGGAGACAATTGACTGCGACGAATGGAAATGTTCGTCGTGGATGGATCATGATCAAAGCATCGCATGGAAATCTGCTGGAAGCCGATGTCGAAGCCTTAGTGAACGCGGTTAACACTGTGGGAGTGATGGGCAAAGGGATCGCATTGCAATTCAAGAAGGCGTTTCCCGATAACTTTAAAGCTTATAAGCGAGCCTGTGAAAGCGGGCAAATTGTGCCCGGTTCTGTTTTCGTATTCAAAACAGGTGCGAACTCGGGTCCTCGTTATATCATCAATTTTCCCACGAAGAGGCATTGGCGAAGCCCTTCCCGCCTTGAAGATATTGAAACCGGCCTACACTCGCTTCGCTCAGAGATTGCGGCTCGAAAAATCTCGTCCATCGCGTTGCCGCCACTCGGTTGTGGCAATGGCGGTCTCGACTGGGCGATTGTTCGTCCCTTGATTGAGAATGCCCTCGGTTCTATCGACGGCGTTTGTGTTTCTTTGTTTGAACCAGTCAGCGCGCCTGACGTTTCCTAGATGATGGAACCCCGCACCTCATCTTGAATCGAGGCGGTGTGACATCGTCTAATCAAGCCGGCATGAATTCGATACTCGGCTCCGCGAAGTCCTTTCATCTGATCCCTTATCTGATGTTGACGGAAACGGCGGAGTGGTCTATTCGCCGCTCCGAATCGGTTTATTTTCGATTTTTCGACCGATGTCGATCGAGGGAAGGAGGAATTCGGATGAAATCTCTACTTCGCCCGAATTCCCTATCCATTTTCCTCTTCGGGGTAATTGCCCTTGGAATTCTCACTGGTTGCCAGAGCACAGGCGGGGGTAAAGGGGGAAGTGGATTCAGCGGATTCGGCGATCTCAATAAACAGGCCAGCGAAGCCGACCGCGAACTCAAGGATAAACTCGATAGTGCCGAGCAAACACTGACGCAGGCGAAGACTCAAGCAGATCAAGCGATCGCGCAGGCCGCGCAGTATCAGAAGCAACTCGAGGGACAGAAGGACATTCAAACGCTGCTTCAGCAGCGAGTGGATAATCTGCTTCGAGAGAATCAGCAGCTTCATCAGGAACTGACCTCGGTCGTGATGAATGCGGGCGATGCGGAGTCCGCCGTTAATAACGCCATCCAGAATGTATCGAGCACTGTCCGAGTAGGGCCAGCGATTCCTGACACGGTTCAGAAGTCGCTGGCCGCGCTGGCCGACCATCATTCGGGAGTGACTTTCGATTCGAAGGAAGGTGTCGTCCGCATCACGAGCGCGGAGCTTTTCTCGCAGGGAGATGAATTGCGTGACGAGGCTCGCAGTACACTCAAAGAACTGGCGGGTATTCTGAATTCGAAAGATGCGGAGAAGTTCAACTATCTGATCGTCGCTCATGCTCCACCAAATGCGAGCGTGCCGCGGAACCTAGTCACGATGTATCCGACGGTTTGGCATATGACCGCTCACCAGGCGATTTCCGTTGAGCAGTTCCTCGAGGAGTCGGGACTCTCTCCGATTCGCGTCGGCGTCGTTAGCTATGCAGGTCAGCAACCGCTGGTGAATGGCACTGATGATGCCAGCATGCGAACCAATTCCCGTGTGGAGATCTTCTTCACGCCGCCTGATCCTCCTGCGAAGTAATGGCCGGGCCATTTCTCCATCACCTTTCTAAATCGCAAGTAAATGATCACGATTTGTGGATCGGCACGTAAATCAACCACGGTCCAGTAGCGGTTTTCGTGTCGCGACGACTACGATGTTTGAGTGAAATGAGTGCGAAGCGAAACGTTCTTCGCGTAAGCTTTCGCCTCCGACAAAGCTCCAACGGAAAGATGGCATGATCGACTACGAAAAGCTGGGTGTGTTCTATTTGGGACGAGAATACGATGCGGAACGCCGCCAAGCGACGACCACTCCCTACCTTTACGACTCGAAGGACCTGACCACGCATGCCGTTGTCATCGGTATGACAGGAAGCGGCAAAACGGGGCTCTGCGTCACACTTCTCGAGGAAGCCGCGATCGATGGAATTCCCGCGATCGCCATCGATCCCAAGGGAGACATCGGCAACTTAATGCTCATGTTTCCAGGGCTTGCGCGGGAGTCGTTTCGGCCTTGGATCGATCCCGCGGAAGCCGCTCGTCATGGAAAGTCAGTCGATGATTTTGCGAAAGAGACTGCCGACCAATGGAAGAAAGGAATTGCCGATTGGGATCAGCCCATTGACCGGATCGATCGACTTCGAGCGGCTACTGACATGGCGATCTACACGCCTGGAAGTAATGCCGGTCATCCTGTGTCGCTGGTGAATTCTCTCGCTGCTCCCCCGGCTTCCGTGCTTCAGGACGGCGATGCGCTCAGGCAGCGAATTAGCGCGGCGGTCGGCGGCTTACTGGCGCTGCTTGGAGTGACGGGTGATCCGCTCGAAAGCCGTGAGCATATTTTGATGTCGACCATCGTCGATCGCGCGTGGCGATCGGGACAAAGTCTTGAGATCCCAACTCTACTTAGGCAAATTCAATCCCCTCCCTTCGACAAGGTCGGGTTCCTCGATCTCGAATCGTTCTTCCCCTCTGCTGATCGATTCGCTTTGGTGACTCGCCTGAACAATTTGTTCGCTTCGCCCGCCTTCGCCGGTTGGATGGAGGGGGAACCGCTCGATATCAGCAAGCTTCTTTACACTTCCGAGGGAAAGCCGCGCATCTCCATCATGTCGATCGCGCATCTGTCGGATGCCGAGCGTATGTTCTTCGTCACGATCTTGCTCAATGAGCTGTTGTCTTGGATGAGGACTCAGCCAGGCACGAGTAGTCTCAGGGCGATTCTCTACATGGATGAGATCTTCGGCTATTTTCCGCCGACGGCGAATCCTCCTTCGAAGACGCCGATGCTCACGCTCTTGAAACAGGCGCGCGCTTATGGGATCGGTGTCGTTCTCGCGACGCAAAACCCTGTCGATCTCGATTACAAGGGAATGGCGAATACCGGGACATGGTTTTTGGGGCGATTGCAAACCGAACGAGACAAACAGCGAGTCTTGGATGGATTGGAAGGTGCATCGAACTCGGCCGGATTCAAGTTCGATCGCGCGAGCATCGACAAAACGCTCTCCGGACTTGCGGCGCGTACTTTTCTCGTGAATAACGTGCATGAGGATGGCCCCGCACTTTTGCAGACCCGCTGGGCGCTCTCATACCTTCGTGGTCCGCTCACACGGGAGCAAATCCAACAACTGATGAAGGATAAAGTCGCGACTGCTTCGGTGGCGCATTTGTCCGCTGCTCCTCGCGAGGTTATCTCTTCGAGCACATCGGTGCAGCAGGAACGTCCGATGGTGCCCCCCGGCATCGAAGAGTACTTCCTCCCAGCCAGTGCATCGAAGCAGGGGACAAAGGTCTGTTATCGCCCTGCGATTCTTGGAATTGGCCAGGCACATTACGCGAGTACGAAGGCCGGGATTGATAAGTGGGAAAAGGTATATGTGCTTAACGTCATCATTTCCGATGAAATGTCACATCATGCCTGGGAAGGGGCGAAGCTAGCCCGCGATATCGAAATAGAACTCGGGCGAAAGCCCGAAGACTCCGTTCATTTCGTTCCGCTCCTCTCGGAATTGTCGAATCCAAGGAACTACTCAAGCTGGGGAACGGAGCTGAAGCAGTTTTTGTATCAGCATCTGGCGATCGTTCAGTACAAGTACAAGCCTGCTAAACTCGCATCGGAAGGTACCGAGTCAGAGAAAGATTTCCGGCTAAGAGTCAGACAGGCACTATCCGAATCGCGTGATCAAGCGATTGAAAAAATTCGAACGAAGTACGCTCCCAAAGCGGCACGGCTTCAGGAACGAATTCGAAAGGCGCAGCAGAAAATCGACAAGGAGAAGGGACAGGCGAATCAGTCGATCATTCAAGCGGTCCTGTCATTCGGAAGTTCAATCTTGGCGGCAGTGCTCGGAAGAAAGACCATAAGCGTGACCACCGTGACACGTGCTTCCACGAGCGCCCGATCCGCTGGACGTGTCATGACGGAGCGGGCGGACGTTGCGCGCGCGGAAGATGACTTGGCGAACTTGCAGGATGAACTCAAGGAGCTCGATGAGAAACTGAGCGCCGAAATGGATGAAGTGAAGTCCGATTACCCCGTGGACAACATCGAGCTCGAATCGATTCCACTTCGCCCCAAAAAGGCGGACCTATCCGTTGCGAAAGTCGTGCTCGCATGGACGCCGTGGCAGATCGATGCCACCGGCATCGCAGAACCCCTTTTTACTTTTCAGGGCACGGTTCCCGGCGAAGTGAATGACGGAGAGGAAGAAGAGTAGTTGTTACTCTGCCCGCCAAGCGGTGCGATGACGAATACTTCTCGATGGGCAACCGTTCATTCAACGAAAGAAGGCTGGACCTCTTGGCCCAGCCTTCTCGTGATTACGAAAGCGTCGATACAAAGCGGCTCTACTTCTGCGTTGCCTTTTTGACCGCCTTTTCAAGCGATCCATAGACCACCGGAGCCGACTCCGGGCCGACACTGTTGACCTCTCCGTATTGGTACTTGTTCATCCCGTAGGCGAAGGGAGCAACAAAATCCCACTGCCGCTTCGGAATGATGTAACCGATTTCGTCATTCGCAAGGCCGATCACAAGGATGTGCTCGCCGGGCAATGCCTTGACCACCGGTGTTTCGAGCGGTGCGTTGGGGAAGTCGGCGTTCGGCTCGACCGGTTCCTGAAACTTGCCATAGATCGATTCGGGATAGCCTTCGCCAGGAATCCCGGCAACGTGGATGTCGCCGATCTTGATGTACCCGACCTCAGTCTTCAGCGCCCCTCGCTTGTTGGCGATCTTACTCTTGGATTCGATTGGCTCGGGATTCTCGCTCCATGGATCGTCATTCCAAACATAGGCATCGCGACTCATCGTGCCGCTACGAAATGCGAATTTGAAGACATTGTTGTCGATCGGGACATAGCAAACTTGAGCGGCTGCATTGATCGGTGAAATTGAAATCGGCTTCGCTGACTCGATGGCCTCGATAGCTCGTTTGGCGAGCCTGTTACCGTAGATCTCGGCATATTCGAAGTTGCCATCGTTGACTTCCTTCCCCTCGTCGCTCTTGATGCGGTTGGGAACGGTCATGAGTCCCCCCACTGCGCCCGAGAATGCCGCGACGGGGCAATGATATTTCTCCTCGAGTGCTTTGATGGTGAAGTAGAGGAAGTCAGTGGTGAGGTATTGATTTTTGTCGGTGAGTGATTCGGGATGGCTGTTTTGTTGCAGAAGAATAGACGAGTTCTTCCCCTTCGCGTCCTTGAACAAAACAACGCGAATGATGCCATCCTTGACATAGGGTTTGCGGCTGTCGCGAAGTAGCTCCTCATCCACCACAGTTCCATAGGTGGCCGACGCGGGCACGGCGGCAGCTTCAGCCGCTTTGATGGCTTCGACCGTTTTCGCGATGACGAGGTCGATGTATTCGGGATCCACACCACTCTTGAGCGGCTTCTCTCCCCACAACCCGACGACATCGGGACCTTCATGAACGTGTGTGCTAGAGACGAGCACGTAATCGAAATCAGCAAGTTTCTCGCGGATCTTGAGGATAACGGGGTATTGCAGTCCGACGAGATCGGCGACCGCCATCGCGATCTTCTTACCGCCCGATTTGAAAACGAGAGCCCGAACGAAAAGGGCGTCATGGACGCCAATCGCCTCACGACCCATGCCATAGCCAGCGATCCAGACGGCCTTGGCGGCGCCACCCACTTTGGGGGTGATGTCTGCCTTGCCAAATCCAACCGATACTTCCTCGGCCGCAAGGCTCACTGAGGCAGCACCCATGACGAGCGATACAATCGCTGCACGAATCATCCGGACGTCTCCTGAACACGTTGTAAAGGGAGTTGGGTAAAGACGGCGTGAGCCGAACGACATTCTACAGAGAATCCGCGATTGCCGCACCAGGGGAGAAAATCAGAAAGAGAATCGCATCCAAAGACAAACGCATATCGCAGCGCGCACGCTTCCCGCCATTTCTTCTACTTCGAACGGAAGGGGTAGGATTCAACGAAGGTTGCCCGCCGGCGTGTTCTCCGACAGATCTTTGATCATTGCCTCGGTGGCCGCACGAATGGCATCTCGCCAAGGAAGGCCCTCGTACTTTTCCTGATTGTAAGCGAACGTGAGTCCGCGCGAGTTGTTCACAACCGCTCCGAGGCCGTTCTCATCGAACGCAGCGGCAATGTCGGAAGCGGTACCTCCTTGTGCTCCATATCCTGGCAGCAAGAGGGGGGCGTGGGCCAGTCGCTCCCGAAAGTCCGCGATCTCATCCTTATGGGTTGCGCCGACGACCGCACCGACTTCTCCGTACCCATGTGAGCCGGCCGTTTGAGCGGACCATTCTTCGATCCATCGTGCAAGTCGATGCGAGATTGTTTGGCCGTCCACGGTAACTAGCTGAAGATCCCC